>JAEZFI010000222.1 GCA_023437745.1 Actinomycetes bacterium | reverse complement strand
GACGAAGCGGCTGGTGGCGACCGGCTTGGGTGTGGCGATGGTCGGACTCGCCGGCGCGGCGGCGACGCTGCGGACCGGGCGGCGGGTCCGCCGTGAGGTCGACCCGGCGCTGGACGACCCGCTGGCGCCGCCCACCGACGTGACGCACCACGAGCTCGAGACGCACGACGGCGGGCTCCTGCACGCGGTGGAGCTCCCCGGCACCGGGCGCCCGATCGTGCTGCTGCACGGCGTGACGCTCCAGTGGTGGGTGTGGTCGTCGACCATCGCGCTCCTCCGTGGCCGGCACCGCACAGTGGCGTGGGACATGCGGGGCCACGGCCGGTCACGAGCGGGCTCCGAGGGCGTGACCCTCGAAGCGGCCGCCCGGGACCTCCGACTGCTGCTCGAGTCACTCGACCTCCGCGACGCCATCGTGGTCGGCCACTCGATGGGCGGCATGGTGCTGGGACGCTTCTCGATCCAGCACCTCGACGTGCTCGCCGAGCGCGTGGCCGGCCGGGTGTTCCTCGCGACGAGCGCCTCGACCCTGTCGATCAGGGGGCTGTCCGGCGGGCTGATCGGGCTCACGAAGGGCCTCGTCTCGGTCTCCCGGGCGTCGCTCCGCAATCCCCGGCTCCAGTACCCGTGGAACGAGAACGACCTGTCCGCCGCGATGGTCCGCGGCGCCTTCGGGCGGCACCCCACCGCCAGGATGGTGGAGGACGTCCGCACCATGCTCGCCGAGGTGACCCCCACGACGCTGTCCGAGGCCGGCGCGTCGATCGCCTCGCACGACGTGACCGCCGAGCTGGGCGCCGTCGACGGGCCGACCCTCGTCATCGTGGGCGAGCGCGACCTGCTGACCCCGCCGCCGCACGCCCGGGCGATCGCCCGGCTGATCGAGGGGGCGCGCATTGAGGAGATCCCGTCGGTGGGGCACCAGGTCATGCAGGAGGCGCCCGACGTCCTCGTCGACGCCCTCGACCGCTTCGGGGCCGAGCTCGACGCCGGGCCCCGCCAACCCGTCGAGGTGTCGGAGGACGCCCGGTGAGCGCCGCCGCCGACGTCCCCGTGCCGGCCGGCTTCGAGTCGCTCACCGCCTCGATCGGCATCAAGGACACGACCTCCGACGTGCTGCTGGTGCGCGCCGCGCCCGGCACCAGCTCGGCGGGCGTGTTCACCAAGTCGCGCTTCGCCGGCCCGAGCGTGACGATCAGCCGCGAGGTTGCGGCGTCGGGTCGCGGTCGCGCGCTGGTGGTCATCTCGAAGAACGCCAACGTGGCCAACGGCGCTGCGGGTGAGGCCGACGCCCACGAGCTGCAGCGCCACGCTGCCGACCTGCTCGGGGTCGAGGAAGGCGAGGTGTACGTCGCCTCGACGGGCGTCATCGGGCGCCCGTACCCGATGGAGCGCATCCGTGGCTGGTTCAGCGACGCGGACGCCCGCTGCGCGCCGCTGGACCCGGCGGCGGCGGCCACCGCCATCATGACGACCGACACGCATCCGAAGGTCGCCTCGGCGACGGTCCCCACCCGGGCGGGTGGGGAGGCCTCGGTCGTCGGCATCGCGAAGGGCGTCGGGATGATCGAGCCCGACATGGCGACGCTGCTGGTCTTCGTGTTCACCGATGCGAAGGTGGACGCGGCCGTGCTCGATGCCGCCCTCCGCAGGGTGGTCGACGTCACGTTCAACGCGCTGTCGATCGACACCGACACGTCGACCAGCGACTCGGCGGTCGTGATGGCGAGCGGGGCAGCCGGCCCCGTCGACCTCGCCGCGTTCGAGGCGGGTCTGCTCGACGTGGCCGAGCGGCTCGTCCGGATGATCGCCGCCGACGGGGAGGGTGCGACGAAGGTCGTGGAGACGACGGTGCGGGGCGCTCGTGATGCCGCTCAGGCCCGCCGGGTCGCCAAGGCGATCGTGAACTCGCCCCTCGTGAAGACCGCGGTGCACGGCGCCGACCCCAACTGGGGTCGCATCGCGATGGCGATCGGGAAGTGCAGCGACGAGATGGACATCGACCCGGAGCGCACGATCATCGGCATCGGCGGGGTGCGCATGTTCCCACCCGCCGCCGACGCCACGGCGCTCGCCGCGGCGGCGGAGCACATGGCCGGCGACACCGTCGAGATCGACGTCGACCTCGGCATCGCCGACGGGTCGTTCCGCGCCTTCGGGTGCGACCTCACCGACGGCTACGTGCGGATCAACGCCGACTACACCACCTGACGTGCGCACCGACTGGAACCCGGTGCTGCGCTCGCAGCTGGACCAGCCGTACTGGACCGAGCTGCAGCAGTTCGTGGCGGCGGAGCGCGCCCAGCACGTGGTGTACCCGCCGCACGACGAGGTGTTCGCCGCGCTGCACCTCACGCCCCTCGCCGAGGTGCGAGCCGTGATCCTCGGGCAGGACCCGTACCACGGCCCCCGCCAGGCGCACGGCCTCTGCTTCTCGGTCCGGCCGGGGGTCGGCGTGCCGCCGTCCCTGCGCAACATCCACGCCGAGCTGGCGTCGGACCTGGGCATCGACCCGCCTCGTCACGGCTCGCTGGAGCGCTGGGCCCGGTCGGGGGTCCTCCTGCTGAACGCCACGCTGACCGTGCGGGCCGGGATGGCCGGCTCCCACCAGGGCCGAGGGTGGGAGCGGTTCACCGACTCGGTGATCGAGGCAGCGTCGGCTCGGCGCGAGCGGGTCGTGTTCATCCTGTGGGGCGCCACGGCGCGGAAGAAGAAGGCGCTGATCGACACGTCGGTGCACACCGTGATCGAGTCGGCCCACCCGTCGCCCCTGTCCGCCCGCAACGGCTTCTTCGGGAGCCGCCCCTTCTCCCGAGCCAACGCCGCCCTCGTCGAGGCAGGACGGCCGCCGATCGACTGGTCGTTGGACGGCTGAGGGCGAGCTGTCGTCGACCCCTAAGGTGCTCGGCGTGATCGAGAGCTCGGCCGACGTCCGGCTCCACGGCACCGCCCAGGCGCGCGCCACCGTCGCGGGGGTCCTTCGCCTCCAGGTCCTCGCCAACGGCCTGGGCATCGCCTTCGTGGCGCTGTACCTGCGCCTCCTCGTCCCGGCGGACCGGCTCGCCGACAGCACCGACCTGAACCTGCTGGTCTTCGGCATCTACCTCGGCGTCAACGGGCTCATCGCGATGCCCGCCAACCTGCTGCTGCTGCGCCGTGCCGTCGTGTGGGTCCGCGAGGCTACGCCGCCCACCGCACGTCAGCGGTGGTTGGTGTTCCGGTTGCCGCTGCTCGAGACGCTGGCCTCGCTCGTGACCTGGTTCGGTGCCGCGGTGGTCTTCGGGATCATCAACGTCGGCTTCCGGCGGGTCGGCGTGTCGATCGCGCTGGCGGGCATCGTCGTGTGCACGTTCCTCTACCTGCTCCTGGAGGGCCACTTCCGTCCGGTGTTCGCCCTCGCCCTGCGGGACGCCGACCTCCCGCCCCAGCGCCGCGACGTGCTGCCTCGGCTGCTCCTCGCCTGGGTGCTCGGGAGCGGCATCCCGCTCGCCGCACTGGGCCTGTCGCCGCTGATGGGCACCGACACGACCGAGCTCGACCGGCTGCCGTGGCTGGCGCTCGCGGCGATCATCGGGGGTGGCGCCGTGATGTCGGTCTCGGCGGTGTCCGTCGCCCGCCCCCTGGGTCGTGTGCGATCGGCGCTGCGACGCGTGGAGCAGGGCGACCTGGACGTGGTCGTCCCGGTCGACGACCTCGGGGAGCTGGGTCAGCTCGCCGAGGGGGTGAACGACATGGTGGCGGGCCTGCGTGAGCGGGAGGCGTTGCGGGAGACGTTCGCCCGACAGGTGGGACCGGCGGAGCTCGTCGAGCTGGCTGCCAACGAGCACCGGGGCGAGCGCCGGCACGTCACGGTCCTGTTCGTCGACCTGCAGGGCTACACGCGGTTCAGCGAGCAGCGGTCGCCCGAAGAGGTGGTCGCGATGCTCAACCGGTTCTTCCGCGTGGTCGTGGCCGTCGTGAACCGCGAGGGAGGGTGGGTCAACAAGTTCGAAGGCGACGCCGCGCTCTGCATCTTCGGGGCACCCCAGGACACGCCGGACCACGCACGCCGGGCGCTCCGGGCCGCCCAGGCCATCCCCGGCGAGATGCTGCGCGAGGAGCACCTCCTCGCAGCGGGCGTCGGCGTGGCCACCGGCGACGTGCTGGCCGGGTTCGTGGGCACCGCCGAGCGCCATGAGTACACGGTGATCGGCGACGTGGTGAACCTCGCCGCCCGGCTGTGCGAGCAGGCGAAGGAGTCGGCGGGCGGTGTGCTGGTCTCGGGGGTGACGGTGGCCGAGGCCGGCGTGGCCGACGACTGGCGGAGAGTGGGTTCGCTCCGGGTGCGCGGCCGGTCGGAGCGGGTCGAGGCGTTCGCACCGGCGGTGCGGCGGCGCCTCAGGTCGCGTCGCTGACCCGGCCGGACTCGCCGGGCCTGTCAGCCGCGGTCGCCGGCCCCGCCGTCGCCGTCGTCCTCCACAGCAGCGTCGCGCCGATCACCGCGGCGACCAGCGAAGCGGCCAGCACGCCGGTCTTCGCCGCGTCGGCCAGCTCCGGACGTCCGGGGAAGGCGAGCTCGGCGATGAACAGCGAGACCGTGAACCCGATCCCCGCCACCCCGGCGAGGCCGGTGAGGTGCCGTGTCGTCATGCCCGCCGGCAGGCGCCCGACGCCGAGGCGGACGGCGATCGACGTGAACGTCACGATGCCCACCAACTTGCCCACCACCAGTCCGAGCACGACGGCGACGGCGACGCGAGCGGGCTCGGCCCGACCCAGTGCTCCCAGGTCCACGACCACGCCGGCGTTGGCCAGCGCGAACAGCGGGACCACGGCGAAGCTGGTGAGCGGGTGGAGCCGGTGGACCAGGCGCTCGGCCGCCGACGGCACACGCGTGTCGCCGACGGCCTCGGTCCTCGCGGGGATCGAGAAGGCGAGGAGCACCCCCGCGACGGTGGCGTGCACTCCGGACCGGTGCGTGAGGTACCAGACGGCGAGAGCCAGCGGGACGTGGAGCCACGGGCTGGTGACGCCGAGACGTCGGGCGACGACGACGGCGACGAGCCCGGCCGCCGCCCACGCCATGGCGGCCAGGTCCACGGAGGACGAGTAGTAGACAGCGATCACCACGATGGCGCCGAGGTCGTCGACGATGGCAAGGGTCAGCAGGAACAGGCGCAGCCCGCTGGGGAGCCTGCGGCCGAAGAGGCCGACGACGCCCACCGCGAACGCGATGTCGGTGGCCATCGGGATGCCCCAGCCGCGCGACCCGGCGGTCCCGGCCGTCACGACGGCGTGGATCGCCGCCGGCACGACCATCCCGCCGGCCGCGGCGAGCGCCGGCAGCGCGGCCGCCCGCGGATCGCGCAGCTCCCCCTCCACGAGCTCACGCTTGATCTCGAGGCCGACGACGAAGAAGAAGAGGGCCATGAGCCCGTCGTTGACGAGGTGGTGGAGGTCCAGGTGGAGGTCGACGGGACCGAGCCCCAGCCCGAGGTCGGTCGCCCAGAGGGAGGTGTACGAGGCCGACCACGGCGAGTTCGCCCACACCATGGCGACGACGGCGGCGGCGAGGAGCACGACGGCGCTCGACGACTCGGTCGCCAGGAACTCCCGGACGGCGCGGGAGAGCCGGGTCGTGCGGCTCGAGGCCGGCGGGGGAGTGGGAGCGGGGGTCTCGGGGGGCATGGGACCTTCGTGTGGGGTCGACGAACTCGCTGTGCCGACCAGGCTTCCCGGCGCTCCGCCACCAGTCTGGCACGGCGCCCGCCCCACCCGACCGTCCCCGGCGTAGGGTCGGCGGATGCAGCTCGGTGTGTTCATCCAGGCCCCCACCGTCGACGAGATGGTCGACCAGGCGCGCGACGTCGCGGATCGGGGCATCTCGTCGGTGTGGTCGCCGCAGATCTTCGGCGTCGACGCCCTCACGACCCTGGCGATCATGGGGCGCGAGGTGCCTGGGATCCGCCTGGGGACCGCGGTCGTCCCGACCTACCCGCGTCACCCCATGGCGCTCGCCGCGCAGGCGAGGACCGTCTCGCAGGTCACCGACGGCCGCTTCACGCTCGGCATCGGGCTGAGCCACCAGATCGTCATCGAGAACATGCTCGGGATGAGCTTCGACAAGCCGGTCCGCCACATGCGCGAGTACCTCGACGTCCTCGTGCCGCTGCTGAACGGCCAGCCGGTCGACGCCGCCGGCGAGACGCTGTCGTTCCACGGCATGCTCGACGCGCCGGCGCCGCCGGTGCCGGTCGTGGTGGCCGCGCTGGGGACCCAGATGCTGCGGTTGGCGGGCCGGGTCGCCGACGGGACCGCCACCTGGATGACCGGCCCGGCGACGATCCGCGATCACATCGCGCCCACCCTCTCGGCCGCGGCGTCGGACGCCGGTCGTCCCGCCCCGCGCATCGTCGCAGCGCTCCCGACCTGCGTGACCGACGACCCCGACGAGGCGCGGGCCAAGGCCGGCAAGGCGTTCGAGATGTACGGGATCCTCCCGAGCTACCGGGCGATGCTCGACCGTGAGGGTGCGGCGGGCCCCGCCGAGGTGGCGATCGTGGGCGACGAGGCGTCCGTGCGAGGTCAGATCGAAGCCATCCTCGAGGCCGGCGCGACCGAGTTCGTCGCGGTGCCGTTCTCGAAGCGGGAGCGGACGCTCGACCTCGTCCAGTCGATGTCGGCGTGACCATGCTCCGGTGACCTGAGCCGGCCTGGTTACGCTCGGCTCCCATGTCGGAGGCGGTGGTCGAAGAGCGCGCCCGGACCTGGACGCCGGGCGCCGTGGTGGCTCGCGTCCGGGCGACGACCTCGACCTGGACGCGCGAGGACGTGCTGCAGCGGATCCTGCCGCGGCTCGCGTTCGGCCTCCTGCTGCTCGTCTACACGATCGTGATGTACCGGCTGGTCTGGCGCCGCCACGAGTTCTTCGGCACCTTCGACTACGACCTCGGGATGTACGACCACGGCATCTGGCAGCTGGCGCACGGCCGGGGGTTCATGACGACCCGCGGGATGCACGTCTTCGGGCACCACGCCAACCTCGGCTTCCTGCTGCTCGTGCCCTTCTACTGGCTGGGCGCCGGTCCCCACGTCCTGAACCTCGTCAACACCCTGGCGGTCGTGGCGTGCGCGATCCCGCTCTACGCCATGGGCCGCAAGGGCCTGCGCTCCGACTGGGCGGGGTTGCTGATCGCCGTCGCCTACCTGTTCCACTTCGTGCCGCAGTGGATGATCCAGGAGACGTTCCATCCCGAGAACCTCGCGGCCCCGTTCATCATCGGTGCGGTGTGGTTCGCGTCCCAGCGGCGGTGGCGGCCGTACTGGATCTGCATCGCGCTCGCGCTGATCTGGAAGGAGGACGTGGCGCTCGTCGTGGTGATGCTCGGCATCGTGGTGGCGATCATCACGTCCGAGGTGAGGCGTGGGGCGTTGACCGTCCTGGCGGGAGCCGCGTGGTTCGTGGTGGCGGTGAAGGGCATCATCCCGTTCTTCTCGCCCGACGGTGCCGTGTTCGACGGGCTGTTCCCCGCCGACCTGGGCTCGTCGGCCCAGGACGTGGTGATCAACGGCGTCCGGCACCCGTCCCGGGTCGGCTTCCACCTGCGGGAGAACGGCGCGGAGGCCGGAGCCGTCGACCTCATGCGGCCGTACGCCTTCGCCGCCGTGGCCAGCCCCCACCTGCTGCTGCTCGGCCTGCCGCAGCACGTCGTCAACTTCCTGTCGATCCAGAACTTCACGTGGTCCACGAGGGCCCACTACGTGATGTTCCCGTTCGTCGCGGTGACGGTGGCGTCGGTGCGCACGATCGTCACGCGGAGCCGGGTCTGGCTGAGCTGGCTCCTGATCGTGGCGATGCTCGGCGGGGTGTGGCTGACCCGGGACCAGGGCGTGGGGCCGTGGGCCGAGCCGTCGCGGCAGGGCCACTGGCCGGTGGAGGACCCGGTCGTCAACCCCGCGCTGCGGGCCGGGCTGGCCCTGATCCCCGACGACGCCGTGGTCTCGGCGCCGTACATGCTGGTCCCGCACCTGTCGCACCGCCTCGAGATCTAC
>JAEZFI010000120.1 GCA_023437745.1 Actinomycetes bacterium | reverse complement strand
GCGCCAGATCGGTCGCGTCTCACGACACAGAACGGGTCACGACACAGAACGGGTCTCCACGCCGTCCCACTTGACGACGCGGTGGGTGTCGACGAGCACGACCGGGCTCTCGGGTGACTCCCGGCTCGCCCAGCCGCGGGCCAGCGCGCCCGACTTGGCCGCCGGGCCCGGCGCTGCGTAGTCGTCGGTGACGACGCTGATGGGGAACTCGCGCTCGTCGGGCAGCAGTCCGACCAGTCCCGGCGCGACGTGGAACTGCGACTCGCCGACCGCCCACCGGCCGGGCAGCGCGACCGGTCCCGGCAGGCCGGCCACGGCGCGTTCGGCGTCGGCGGGAACGGGTTCGACGGCGGCTTCGTCCCCGTCGCCGGCGAGCGCAGCGTCGCCCCAGCCCCACGCCTCGGTCACCACCTCGTCGCGGTCGAGCACGACCGCCCGCTCCGGCCGCACGGCGAAGAGCACCCGCACCGGTGGGATCCGCGAGCCCAACCGGCCCCGAGCCGTGTCCGACACGAAGGCCAGCAGGTCCGGCGCGTTCCGCGTGGTGAAGCGGGCCATCGCCCTGGCCGCGGCCGGCAGCTCGAGCGCGTGGCACACCAACGCGTACGGGCTCCTCGGGTCGTACCGCTGCACCTCACCGGTCACCACCACGCTGCGGCCGGGCACGCTGACGAGCAGTCCGACCTCGGGGCGAGCCGCGAGGACCTTCGTCTTCAGGGTCGTCGACGCGCTGGCGAACCAGAGCCGGCCGCCCGACCAGGCGTAGAGCTCGGGCGTGACGTGGGGCCCGTCCTTCGACCGGACGCAGACGTACGCCTGCCGACCCTCCTCCAGCACGGACAGCGCAGCAGCGCTGAGCGACACCGTCATCGGACCGGTGCGCCCGGGCGGCTCGTGTGCTGCGGATGCCCGACCGTGCGGCGCTGCTCCTTCAGCTCGGCTTCGAAGACGTGGCGCCGCCCGGCCATCAGCCCGTCGCGGATGTCACGATCCGCCTGCTTCGTCCGGTCGTAGTAGCAGTCGTCGAACTCCTCCACGATCTGGAACGTCCAACGACCGTCAAGCACGTTGCGGCCGACGACGTCGTCGCGCAGCATCGTGGCCTCCTGGGCGCAGCCCGCCTCCTCGAGTGCGTCCGCCGCTTCACCGAACAGGAAGTCGGCGCGGCCCATCATCTGGTGGAAGTCGAAGAGCCGACCGCGAGCGCGCTCCACCCACTCGAACGCCTCGCTCACCTTGCCGACCGCCTCCACGACGGCGTCGTCGGCCCCGTCCGGCCGCTGGTGGTCCCGATCCGGTGGTCGGGGTGTCTCGCTCACGTCTGGCCCTCCTCGCGCACGCCATGGGCACCCGCGACGGCGCCCGACGCCGTCCGGTACCCGGCGCCCGCGCCCCTCAGCCCTCGGGTAGGAAGGAGCCGTCGGCCGCGATCGTCACCCGGCGGCCCACCCAGTCGCCCTCCAGCATCGCCGACACCACCGACGGTTCACCGGTGGACGCGACCGTCCGGTCGCCCTCGGCGTTCGCGTCGCACACGACGACGGCGCGGTGCGGCTCACCGGCGAGGTGGTCGACCGTCCAGCTCACGATGGTGGCGTCGCCCACGTGGTCGTCGGCCACCGGGCGCAACGCCGGGCCGTGCGCCGCCGCCTCGTCGGTCACGTCGACGTGGCGGAACGGGTGGGACGGCGGCGAGGCGGACCACACCCCGAAGCCCGTCTTGTGGAGGAAGCCGCTGACGCTGCTGCTGAGCCCGTGGGCACCGGGTTCGTGGCGCAGACGACCGACCAGCTCGACGAGCGCCTGGAGCACGTAGTTGTTCAGGGGGCCGCCGGCGAACGACATCCCGCCGGTCACGGTCAGGGGACGGCCCGCACCCGACGGGTCGACCCCCAGCGCGTCGGCGATCGTCTGCACGGCCGACGGGAAGCAGCTGTAGAGGTCGAGGCACGCCATCGCGTCGACCGACACCTCGGCCAGCTCGAGCACCCGCTCGGCCGCGAGCTCCGTGCCCGGACTCCGGCCCAGGTCCGGACGCTGGAGCACTGGCACCGAGTGGTTCGACATCGACGCCGCCACGGGGAAGACCCAGTGGTCGCTGTTGATCCCGAAGGCGACAGCCGCCTCGACCGAGCACAGGATCACCGCGGCGGCCTGGTCGACGTTCCACTGCGAGCACATCGCCCGTGTGTACGGCGTCGAGATCATCCGGTTGTCGGCGGTGGGCGAGACGACGCGGTCGGCACCCCACGGACCTCGGTCCCAGGCGTTCGGGTTGGCCGCGGCCACCGCCGCCAACGTCTCGTACAGCGCCCCCAGTGCACCGCGGTGCTGCGACGGCGTGTGGCCGAGGCGATGCATGCGGGCGTGCTCGATGAGCGCGTACGCCGTGGCGGGCGTGACGATGTTCCGCACGATCTCGAGGTCGTGGATCCCGAGGGTCTCCGGCCGGACATGGCGATCCGGCACGGTGCCCTCGGGCTGCACCGTGTCGTGCAGGGCCGTGCCGGTGGCCTTGGCGCGCTGGACCCGGTGACGCGCCTCCCCGCCGACCACCAGCGCGACGTCCAGCTCCCCGGCGACGATGTGGTCGCACACCTCGGTCAGCAACGCCTGCTGGAGCACGCCCACGTCGGCCAGCACCGATGTGGCGCTCGCCGCGCCGAGCCGCTTCGCCAGCAGGTGGCCCGGATCGGGGTAGTCCCACGTGCCCTCGGGGACGGCGATGCGCTGCGTGCCGCCGAGGAGCGCTCGGCTGCCCGCGTCGTCGGCCGCCGCCTCGGCGGCGAGGGCCATCAGCTCGAGCGGCTCGTGGGCCAGGGCTGGGTCGTCGTGGCGCTGGCCGGCGACGCCCGCGCCGACGAGCACGGGCGTGCGCGGATCGTTCGACATGTGCGGCTGCGCTCAGTCGTTCTCGGCGGGTTCGAACTCGAGGGCGAGCGAGTTCATGCAGTACCGCTCCCCGGTGGGGGCCGGGCCGTCGGGGAACAGGTGGCCCAGGTGCGAGTCGCACACGGCGCAGCGGACCTCGACCCGCTTCATCCCGTGGCTCCGGTCCTCGACGAGGCGAACGGCGTCGGGCGAGATCGCCTCGAAGAAGCTCGGCCAGCCCGACCCGGACTCGTACTTGGTCTCCGACCGGAACAGCGGCGAGCGGCAGGCGCCGCAGCGGAACATGCCGGTCCCGTGCTCGTCGAGCAGCGCCCCCGTCCACGCCGGCTCGGTGCCCGCCTGGCGCAGCACCGCGTACTGCTCGGGCGACAAGCGAGCGCGCCACTCGTCCTCGTTCGCGGGAAGGTCGGTCGCGGTGCTGTCGGCGTGCTCGTCGCTCATGCCGCCCAGTCTGCCGCTTCCGTCGCTCGCAGACTCGCCGCTTCGGCGTCGCTTCCCGGCCTAAGTTCCCAGGCATCGCCGCCGCCAGCTCCATCCGCCTCGACCAGGTCACCAAGCGCTTCCGCGGGAGCGAGACCGACGCGGTGCACGAGCTCGGCCTCGACATCCCGGCGGGCGCGATCGTCGCGCTCATCGGCCCCTCGGGCTGCGGGAAGACGACGACGCTCCGGATGATCAACCGCCTCATCGAGCCCACGTCCGGGCGGATCGAGATCGGCGGCGTGGACGCCACCCGGCTGGACGTCACGACGCTGCGCCGCGGCATCGGCTACGTGATCCAGCAGGTGGGCCTGTTCCCGCACCGCACGATCGCCCAGAACATCGCCACGGTGCCCCGCACCCTGCGGTGGGACCGGGCGCGCATTGCGGACCGGGTCACCGAGCTGGCCGAGCTCGTCGGCCTCGACCCCCGGCTGCTCGACCGGTACCCCGACGAGCTCTCGGGCGGCCAGCAGCAGCGCGTCGGGGTGGCCCGCGCCCTCGCCGCCGATCCGCCGGTGCTGCTCATGGACGAGCCGTTCGGCGCGGTCGACCCCATCGTGCGGAACCGGCTGCAGGACGAGCTGCTCCTCCTCCAGCAGACGGTCCGCAAGACGATCGTGTTCGTCACGCACGACATCGACGAAGCGGTGAAGCTGGCCGACCGCGTCGCCGTGCTGAACGTCGGCGGCGTGCTCGAGCAGTACGACACGCCCGACGAGCTCCTGCGCAACCCCGCCAGCGGGTTCGTCGAGCAGTTCATCGGCGAGGACCGCGGGATCAAGCGGCTGCAGCTCCGCACGGTCGCCGACCTGCCGTACCTGCAGGGGCCCGTCGTCGACGTCGCGGCGTCGGCGGCGGACGCCCGGTCGGCGATGGCGGCGAACGACGCCCATTGGCTCGGCCTGACGAAGGACGGCTCCTTCGTGGGGTGGGTCCCGGCGGAGCGGGTCGCCGACGGCGTCGCGCTCGCCGACCTGCCCACCGAGCTGCCGGCCGCCCAGCTCGAGCGGAGCAGCTCGCTGCGCCGGGCCATGGAGTTGATCATGGCGTCGAACACCTCGGTCGCCGTCGTGGAGGACGAGGGGCGGTTCGCCGGCGTGGTCACCCTCGAGCACATCCGCCAGGCGCTCGCCCACCCCGTCGAAGGCGACGGCCCGGCGTGATCGCCCAGGCGACCAACCCCATCGTCAGGTGGGAGTTCTTCGTCGACGAGTGGGACCAGGTCAGCGAGGCGCTCACGCAGCACGTCCGACTGACGCTCATCTCGGTGGCGCTCGGGGTCGTCCTGTCGGCAGCGCTCGCCGCAGTGGCGCTGCGATTCCGCTGGACGGCCACGCCGATCACCGGCATCGCCGGGTTCATCTACACGATCCCGAGCGTCGCCCTCTTCGGCCTGCTGGTGCCCTACACCGGCCTCTCCACCACGACCGCGGTCGTGCCGCTCGTGGGCTACACGCTGCTCGTCCTCGTCACGAACATCGTCGCCGGCTTCCGATCGGTGCCCTCCAGCGCGCGAGAGGCGGCCGAGGGCATGGGGATGACCGCAGCCCGGCGCGTCCTCACCGTCGAGCTGCCGATCGCGCTGCCCTACATCGTCACCGGGCTCCGCATCGCCGCCGTGTCGACCGTCGGGCTCGTCACGGTGGCGGCGATCGTCGGCCAGGGCGGTCTCGGGCGCCTGATCCTCGACGGGCTCCGGCGCACGTTCTGGACGCCGATGACGATCGGGGCCGGGCTGTCGATCGCGCTGGCCCTCGTCCTCGACCTCACGATCCAGCTCGTGGGGCGGCTCCTGACGCCGTGGACCAGGCGGTCTCGGGCGTGACGGCGGCGCTCCTCGCCCAGGCAGCGGTCCGGCGTGACATCGGCGTCGCCGAATGGCTCTTCGACGCCGACAGCTGGACCGGTGCGGACGGGATCCTCGAGTCCCTGCGCGAGACCGTCGCGCTCGCAGGCGCCGTCGTCCTGGCCGCCGTCGTCGTGGCGGTGCCCCTCGCCGCAGTGCTCGCGCACCGCCGCCGCGGTCGGCTGCTGGCCACCTGGGCCGTGACGCTGAGCCGGGCGGTCCCCACCTTCGCGATCGCCGGGCTGCTGGTGCCGATCTCGCTGCGCCGCGGCTGGGGGTTCGAGCCCTGGCCGATCGTGGTCGGCCTGATGCTCCTCGCGCTGCCCCCGATCTTCCTCAACACCTACACGGCGATCGAGCAGGTCGACCCGGCGACGGTCGACGCGGCGCGGGCCATGGGGTTCCGGGAGCGGGCCGTCCTCTGGCGGGTGGAGCTCGCGCTCGGCACGACCCTGATCGTCACGGGCGTCCGCGTGGCCGCCGTCCAGGTGGTGGCCACCGAGCCGATCCGAGCCTTCCTGGGCGGCGACGGCCTCGGTCGCTACGTGCGCGACGGGCTGGGCCAGAACAACAACAGCCTGGTGATCGCGGGTGCGCTGCTCATCGCCGCACTCGCCACGGTCACGGGTCTAGCCTTCGGCCTGCTCGAGCGGGTCCTTCCCCACGGGGTTCGGCGGCGCCGCCGAGTCGCCCGACGATGAACGGAACCTGCATGAGAAAATCCCCGCTCCTGAAGATCGCAGCGATCATCTTCGCCCTCGCCTTCGTGGCCACCGCGTGCGGCGACGACGAGCCCGACAGCAGCTCGCCGGCCGGCGATGCCAAGGAGGGCCCGACGATCAAGATCCGCGGCCAGGACTTCAGCGGCTCCATCACCCTCGCCCAGGTGTACGGCCAGTACCTCGAGGCCAAGGGCTACGACGTCGAGATCCTGACGCCCGCCGGGTTCCGCACCGAGGCCCTCGACGCGATCGAGAACGGCGACGTCGACCTGATCATCGACTACATCGGCGGCGACCAGGCCGCGCTGGCACCCGACGCACCGGCGTCCGCCGACGCCGACACGGTCGTCTCGGTGATCACCAAGCCCATCGCCGACCTCGGCGCGACGCTGCTCCCCTACTCCCCGGCCATCGACGGCGACGCGCTCGTGGTGCGCAGCGACTCGCCGGCCGAGAAGATCTCGGACGTGGCCGGGCTCGACTACGTGTTCGGCGGCGCGTCGGAGTGCTTCGAGCGCCCCCAGTGCTACCTCGGCCTCACCGACCCGAACGTGTACGGCATCACCTTCAAGGACACGAAGACCATCGAGTTCGGACCCCTCCTGGGCGAGGCGCTCAAGGCCAAGGAGGTCGACATGGTGATGTGGGGCAGCACCGCCCCCGAGCTCACGTCCGGCGACTTCAAGGTGCTCGAGGACGACAAGGGGATGCTGCCGCCGCAGAACATCGCCCCCATCGTCCGCAACGACGTCCTCGACGCCTACCCGGACCTCGCCAAGGACCTCGACGAGCTGAGCCAGGCGATCACCACCGACGACCTGATCGCCTGGAACATCTCCACCGACATCGAGAAGCAGGAAGCCGACGACGTCGCCAAGGAGTGGCTGACGTCGAAGGACCTGCTCTCCTGATCTCCCTCCCCGGGGTGAGCGCATCGCCACGATGCGCCTCACCCCGGGTGCGGGTGGACGCCGGCCGTCGGCCGCTGTCACAGCGAGGTGGAAGGCTGTCGGGGTGACCACCGCACCGACCGTCGCCACCCGCGCCCAGGACCTCCTCGAGACCCTCGCCGGCCCCGGCGCCCGGCTGCGCGACGACCAGCTGACCGCGATCGAGGCGCTCGCCGACGAGCACCGGCGGGTGCTGGTGGTCCAGCGCACCGGTTGGGGCAAGTCCGCGGTCTACTGGATCGCCACCCGCCTCCTGCGCGACGCCGGCGCCGGACCCACCCTCGTCGTGTCGCCGCTGCTCGCCCTGATGCGGGACCAGGTCGAAGCGGCCGGGCGGATGGGCCTGCGCGCCCACACCGTCAACTCCACCAACGTCGACTCCTGGGACGAGGTCTTCCAGGAGCTCGCCGCCGGGCGGGTCGACGTGCTCCTGATCTCGCCCGAGCGCCTCAACAACCCGACGTTCCGCGAGCGGATCCTCCCCCGCCTGGCCGGTTCGGTCGGGTTCCTCGTGATCGACGAGGCCCACTGCGTGTCCGACTGGGGCCACGACTTCCGGCCCGACTACCGCCGGATCGGCTCGGTCATCGAGCGCCTGGCGCCCGACGTGCCGGTCCTCGCCACGACCGCCACCGCCAACGCCCGGGTCTCGGCCGACGTCGCCACCCAGATCGGCGCGGACACCCTCACCCTCCGGGGCAACCTCGACCGCGAGAGCCTGGCCCTCTCGGTGGTCGACCTGCCCACCGCGGCCGAGCGGCTGGCATGGCTCGTGCAGGACCTCCGCGACACCAGCGACGGGCACCAGGGCTCCGGCATCGTGTACTGCCTGACCGTCGCCGAGGTCGAGCGGGTCGCGGACTTCCTCGTCGCCCAGGGGGTCGACGCCGCGGCCTACACGGGATCGACCGACCCGGCGGAACGCGAGCGGATCGAGGCGGACCTCAAGGAGAACCGGCTGCGCTGCGTCGTGGCCACCTCCGCCCTGGGCATGGGCTACGACAAGGGTGACCTCGCGTTCGTCGTCCACCTCGGCGCGCCGTCCTCCCCGATCGCCTACTACCAGCAGGTGGGGCGAGCCGGCCGGGCCATCGCGTCCGCCAGGGCCGTGCTCCTGCCCTCGTTCGAGGACCGGGCGATCTGGAGCTACTTCGACTCCACGGCGTTCCCTCCGAAGGACCAGGTCGAGGCGGTCCTCGACGAGATCCGGGCCAACGGGCCGGTGAGCGTCGCGGACCTCGAGGGCGCGGTCAACATGCGGCGCGGGCGGCTCGAGGCGCTGCTGAAGGTCCTCGACGTCGAAGGCGCAGTCGAGCGCCAGGGCAGCGCGTGGGTCGGGACGGACTCGCCCTGGCGCTACGACACGGAACGCCTCGAAGGGGTCGCCGCCGCACGCCGGGCGGAACAGGCCACCATGCTCGACTACCTGGCATCGGACCGCTGTCGCATGGAGCTGCTGCGCACGGCGCTCGACGATCCCGAGGCCACCGCCTGCGGACGCTGCGACAACTGCACCGGCAACCGCTCCGACCGGACGCTCGACCCCGAGCTGGTGGCGACCGCGCTCGCCGACCTCAGGTCGTCCAACTTCGAGATCGAGCCTCGCAAGCAGTGGCCCCGCGGCTTCGACCTCCGGAAGGGCAACATCCCACCGGCGCTCCGCGCCGAGCCCGGTCGGGCGCTCGCCTTCGGCACGGACCCGGGCTGGTCGGCGTCGGTCATGGCGGCCCTCGACGCGCCGGACGGGCCGATCAGCGACGAGCTCTTCGGCGGCGTCGCTCGCATGCTCAAGCGCTGGCAGTGGCCCGAGCGGCCCACGTGGGTCTGCCCCGTGCCGTCGCGGCGCCACCCCGTGCTCATCGGATCGCTCGCGGAGCGGATCGCCGAGGTCGGGCGGATGCAGTTCGTCGCGGCGCTCGATCGCACCTGGGACGGTCACCCCGCCCAGCAGTCGATGGAGAACTCCGTCCGCCAGGCGGGGAACGTCGTCGACACGTTCTCGGTCGGCGCGGACCTGCCCTCCGGTCCCGTGCTGCTCGTCGACGACGTGGCCCGCTCCGGCTGGACGCTCACCGCCGCCGCGGAAGCCCTCCGCGGCGCAGGCTCGGGGCCGGTGCTCCCCGTCGTCCTCTGGCGCCGACCGTGACGCTCGTGCCACCACGCTCCGACCTGTCCTGATTACGCTCGATCCGCTTCCACCGCCGGGTGGAGGCAGAGGGGAACCGGCATGCACACCTCCCGATCGCGCCGACGTCTCGCCGCGACGATCGTCGGCCTCGCCCTCGTCGCCGCCGGCTGCTCGGGCGACGACGGCGACGAGGCCAACGGCGACGACGGCAAGGAGACCGTCCTCGGCAAGGACGAGAAGGGCTACCGGGCCACGATCCGCCGAGGGGAGGGCGGCGTCCCCCACATCACCGCCGAGAACCTCGAAGGCCTCTCCTTCGGGCAGGGCTGGGCCAGCGGCGAGGACCGCACCTGCGACCTGGCCGACCAGATGATCAAGCTGAAGGGCGAGCGGGCGAAGTGGTTCGGCCCCGGCGAGGACGACGCCAACATCCTGTCGGACCTCGCCTGGCGGGCCATCGGCATCCGTGAGGTCGCCCTCGCCGACTGGGAGAAGGCGAGCGAGGGCGTGAAGCAGCTGCTCACCGCCTACACCGACGGCTGGAACGCGCACCTCGCCGAGGTCGGCGCCGACGGCATCGACGACTGGTGCGCGGGCGAGGACTGGCTGGTCCCGCTCGAACCCGGCGACGTGTACGCCTACGCGCGTTCGATCGCGCTGCAGGCCTCGAGCGGCGCCGTGTCCTCGATGATCGCCACCGCGCACCCGCCGGGCACCGAACCGGTGTCGACCACCACGACGGCACCCACCGACACGTCGACCTCCACCCCGGAGCCGGAGGAGCCGGTCACCACCACGCCGGGCGACGACGAGGAAGCGGCGGGCCCCATCGAACCCGTCGTCGCGTCGAACGGCTGGGCGATCGGCAAGGACCGCTCGGCCGACGGCGGCGGCATGCTCGTGGCCAACCCCCACTTCCCGTGGGAAGGCCAGCTCCGCTTCTGGGAGGTGCACCTGACCATCCCCGGCGAGGTCGACATCTACGGCGTCCAGCTCTCCGGCCTGCCGGGGGTCGGCATCGGGTTCACCGAGAACTTCGGGTGGACCCACACGGTCTCGGCGGGCAACCGCTTCACCGCCTACCGACTCGACCTGGTGCCGGGCAAGCCCACCTCGTACCGCTACGACGGCGCCGAGCGGGCGATGACCCCCACGGACATCACGATCGACGTGCTCGGGGACGACGGCGCCGTCACGCCGCTGACCCGGACGATGTGGCGGAGCCACTACGGCCCGATCCTCGACTTCCCCGGCTTCGGCTGGTCGGAGGCCGGCACGATCACGATCCGCGACGCCAACATCGAGAACGACGAGTTCATCGAGCAGTACCTGGCGATGATGCAGGCGAAGGACCTCGACGGCCTGATCGACGCCCACCGGACCTACACCGGCGTGCCGCTGTTCAACACGATCGCCGCGTCCGCCGACGGCAGGGCCTGGTACGCCGACACCTCGGCCACCCCGAAGCTCTCGGACGCTGCCATCGCCGCGTACGAGGCGTCGCTGGAGAGCGACCCGATCGTCAAGATCGCCGCCGACAACGGTGCGGTGCTGCTCGACGGCAGCGACTCGACGTTCGAGTGGGAGGTCGTCGACGGCGCACGCGACCCGGGGCTCGTCCCCTACTCCGAGATGCCGGTCGTCGAGCGGAGCGACTACCTGTTCAACGCGAACGACTCGTTCTGGGTCCCCCACGCCACCGCGCTGCTCGAGGGCGACTACTCGCCCCTCCACGGGCGTCAGCGCACGCCGCGGTCGCCCCGCACCCGCGAGAACGCGACGGTGCTCGACGACACGACGGCCGCCGGTCCGTCCGGCGACGACGGCGTGTTCACCCTCGACGAGCTCGCCGATGCCGCGCTGCAGAACCGCGGCTACACCTCGCGTGCGCTGCTCGACGACGTCGTGGCACGCTGCCGCGCAGTCGGATCGGTGACCGTCCCGGCCGTCCCCGACCCCGACGGTGGCGAGCTCCTCCCGGCGGGCACCGTGGACCTCGGTCCCGCCTGTGACGTGCTCGACGGGTGGGACGGCGTCTACGACATCGACCGGGCCGGCCCGGCGCTCTGGCGTGAGACGGTTGGCCGGTTCGACAACCGGCAGCTCAGCGATGCCGGTCCGCTGTGGGCCACGCCGTTCGATCCTGCCTCGCCGATCTCGACGCCGAGCGGCCTCGCCCCGGCGCCCGGCACGGGCGACGATCCGATCGCGGTGAACCTCGCCCGTGCAGTCCAGACCCTCGAGAAGGCCGGCGTCGCCGTCGACGTCCCGCTCGGCGATCTGCAGGCGGCCGACCGCAACGGGACGCTCGTCCCCATCCACGGCGGCAACGCCGCCGACGGTACGACCAACGTCGTGGGGTGGGGCCGAGGGTGGTCGACGCTCGACCCGGCCCTCCTCGAGCTCGAGCGTGAACCCCTCGCGCCGGGGTCGTCGCTCGCCGAGGTGACCGGGGGCGGCCGCACGACGACGGGCTACCGCGTCAACAACGGCACCTCGTTCCTGCTCGCGCTCTCCTTCACCCCGGACGGGCCGGTGGCCAAGGCGTTCCTCACCTACGGCAACACGGCGAACCGCAAGGATCCCCTCTACACCGAGGCCACCGAGCGGTTCTCCGAGAAGGACTGGCGCGACGTCGCCTTCCGTGAGGAGGACGTGGCCAGGACCACCACGTCGACCGTCACGGTGCGTGGCTGACGGGGCGGCCCCGACCCTCCTCGCACCCGGGCCGGCCGG
>JAEZFI010000026.1 GCA_023437745.1 Actinomycetes bacterium | reverse complement strand
CCGGGAAGTACCGGTAGTCGTCCGAGCCCTCCTTGGAGCGCAGCGTGTGGGTGCGCCCGTCGGCCTCGTTCCAGTGCCGGGTCTGCTGCTGCACCCGCTCGCCGGCCTCGATGAGGTCGACCTGTCGAGCGGCCTCGTACTCGATGGCCCGACCGAGGGAGCGCAGCGAGTTGATGTTCTTGATCTCGCAGCGCGTGCCGAGCTCGTCGGTGCCACGGGGACGCACCGACACGTTGCAGTCGACGCGCATCGAGCCCTCCTCCATCTTCCCGTCGGAGGCGCCGACGGCGACGAGGATCGCCCGCAGCTCCGAGACGTAGGCGCGGGCCTCGTCCGCGGAGCGAAGGTCCGGTCGACCGACGATCTCGAGCAGCGGCACCCCGGCGCGGTTGTAGTCCACGAGGGAGTGCTCGGCGTCGTGGATGCGCCCGCCGCCGCCGACGTGGGTGGTCTTGCCGGTGTCCACCTCGAGGTGGGCGCGCTCGATGCCGGCGACCTTGCCGCTGGGCAGCTCCAGCCAGCCGTCCGCGTTGATCGGCAGCTCGAACTGGGAGATCTGGTAGTTCTTCGACTGGTCCGGATAGAAGTAGTTCTTCCGGGCGAACACCGAGCGCTGCACGGTGCAGTTGAGCGCCAGGCCCACCCGGATGGCCAGCTCCACGGCGTGGCGGTTGAGCACCGGCAGCGAGCCGGGCAGGCCGAGGGTCAGCGGATCGATGTGGCTGTTGGGCTCGCCGCCGAACTCGTTCGGCGCGGCGGAGAAGAGCTTGGTGCGCGTCGCCAGCTCGGCGTGCACCTCCAGCCCGATCACCGTCTCCCACTCGTCGTGGTCGTAGCCGGCGCTCATGCCATGCTCCTCTCGAGTGCCGCGGCGGCACGGAACATCGGGACCTCGCCGAGCGTGGGTGCGAGCAGCTGCACGCCGACGGGCAGCCCGTCGTCGCCGACCCCGTAGGGGACCGACATGGCCGGGTGCCCCGCCAGGTTGGTGGCGATCGTGCAGACGTCGCTCAGGTACATGGACATGGGGTCCGAGGTCTTCTCCCCCAGTGGGAACGCCGTGGTGGGCGTCACCGGCGACATCAGGACGTCGAAGCGCTCGTAGGCGGCGTCGAAGTCGCGACGGATGAGCGTGCGGACCTTCAGCGCCGTGCCGTAGAAGGCGTCGTAGTAGCCGGCGGAGAGCGCGTAGGTGCCGAGCATGATGCGTCGCTTCACCTCGTCGCCGAACCCCTGGGTGCGGGTCGCCACCATCATCTCGCCGGTGGTCGGCGCGTCGACCCGCAGGCCGTAGCGCACGCCGTCGTAGCGGGCGAGGTTGGAGGACGCCTCCGCAGGGGCGACCAGGTAGTAGGCCGACAGGCCGTAGGTCACCGCCGGGACGGAGACCTCCTCGACGGTCGCACCGGCCGCCGAGAGCGCCTCGGCCGCCGCGCGGACGCGTGCGGCAACGTCGGCGGCGATGCCCTCACCGGTCATCTCGGTGACGATGCCGACGCACAGTCCCTGGACCCCCTCGTCGAGCTGGTCGACGAGCGAGGGGAACGGCGACGGGATGGACGTGGAGTCGGCGGGGTCGTGGCCACCGATGACCTCGCAGACCCGCGCCGCGTCCTCGACGGTGCCGGCGAAGGGGCCGACCTGGTCGAGCGAGGAGCCGAAGGCCACCAGCCCGAGCCGGGAGACCGTGCCGTACGTCGGCTTCACGCCGACCACACCGCACAGGGCTGCCGGCTGGCGGATGGACCCGCCGGTGTCCGAGCCGAGCGAGATGGGGCTGAAGCCAGCGGCGACCGCCGCCGCCGAGCCGCCCGACGACCCGCCCGGCACCCGTGAGGTGTCGTGAGGGTTGCGGGTGGGGCCGAAGGCGGAGTTCTCGGTCGAGGACCCCATGGCGAACTCGTCCAGGTTGGTCTTGCCGACCATGACCGCCCCGGCGCCCGCCAAGCGGTGCACGACCGTGGCGTCGTACGGCGGCTCCCAGCCCTCGAGGATCCGCGAGGAGCAGGTGGTGGGAACGCCGCGGGTGCAGAGGTTGTCCTTGATCGCGACGGGGACTCCCGCCAGCGGGCCGGGGTCCTCTCCTGCAGCGACCTGTTGGTCGACGGCCTGCGCGGCGGCCCGTGCCCGGTCCTCGGTGACGAGGTTGAACGCGTGGATCTCGCCCTCGCGCTCGGCGATGCGCGCCAGGTGCTCCTCGAGCACGTCGACGGCGCTGCGCTCGCCGCTGCGCACCTGCGCGGCGATGGCGGCGGCGGTGGGGCCGGACGGCGCGCTCATGCGCCCTCGCCCAGCACCGGCGGCACGCGGAACATGCCCGCTTCGGCCGCGGGCGCCTGCGAGAGGACCTCGTCGGGCTGGAGCAGGCCGGCGGGCTCGTCGTCTCGGAACACGTTCTCGAGGTGGACCGGGCGGGCCATCGGCTCGACGCCCTCCAGGTCGAGGGACTCCAGGTCGGCGGCGTGGTCGAGGATCGCGGCGAGCTGGCCGGTGAACCGCTCCAGCTCGTCGGGGGTGAGCCGCAGCATCGCCAGGCCGGCGACCTTCGCGACGTCCTCGGTGGTCAGTCGTTCTGTCATGGCCCGTCGAGACTACCGAGCGGGCCCGACGCCCTCGTCCGCGGCTCCGCCCGCTCTGTTCGCCAGCCCCACACCGCTCTGTTCTTCAGATGACTACCTGCGTGTCGTCATCTGACGAACAGAGCGGGAAGTGCGGCGGAACAGAGGCGCGTCAGGCGGTGACCTCGTCGATGAACTCGAGGGTGCGCGCGGCGATCAGCTCGGCGTCGTTGTCGATGGTGGCCACGTGGTAGCTGCGGTCGCAGCTGACGCGGGTGACGGGACCGGCCACCGACTCGGCGAGGAAGTCGGAGTCCGCCGGCGGCACCACGTGGTCGTCGGGGCTGGTGAAGAGCAGCACCGGGCAGCTGATGCGGGCGAAGGCGCCGTCGAGCTCGTTGGCGGCGTCGAACAGGCTCAGCAGCGGCCGCAGCGGCGTCCCCTTGTACGCCAGCTCCTCGACGCCCTCCTTGCAGACGTCCGAGCCGATGCCGGGCATGATCTCGTCACCCGCGTCGACCATGCCCTGGATGAACTCGCGCACCTCTGGCGCCGCTCGGGTGGCGGGGTTGACGCAGACGATGCCGGCGATGCCGGGGTGGCGGGTGGCCAGCCAGCAGGTGAGCGAACCGCCCATCGACAGGCCGGCCACGACGACGCGCTCGCTCCGCGCGGCCAGCTGCTCGTAGGCGGCCTCGGCGTCCGCGGACCAGTCGGACCAGCTGGTCCCGAGCATGTCCTCGATGGTGGTGCCGTGCCCCGACAGCAGCGGCATCTCGACCCCGTGCCCGGCCTTGGCGATCGCCTCGGCGAGCGGTCGCATCGACTGGGGGTTGCCGGTGAAGCCGTGCAGCACGAGCACCCCGACCGGGCCGCCCTCGACGCTCATCGGCTCTGCGCCGGGAATGATCTCTGCCATGGCTGGAGTGCCTCCGTGGTGTCCTCGCCGGGCCCACGCACGGTCCCCGCAGCGCGGAGGATACGCCCGCTCGCCCCCGGCGGCGAAGGCGGCACATGACAGCTGCCACGACCGCTACCATCTGCGCCCTACCGGCGACGACGGCGACGACAAGGGGGGGCTCGATGCCCAAGTACAAGTTCCTGAGCGAGGAGTGGATCTCGGAGGCCAAGGCCATCCGTGAGCGCCACGCAGGCGAGACCGCGCCGCCGGCCCACACCATGCGCATGAACCAGATCATCACCGAGGTGCCCTTCGGCGACGGTCCCATCCACTCGCACATGGACACCACCGACGGCGAGGTGAAGA
>JAEZFI010000330.1 GCA_023437745.1 Actinomycetes bacterium | reverse complement strand
GCTCGGCGCGGCGCCGGACTGACCGGTCCGCTCAGCTCCGTCGCCAGGCGGTCCAGCGGCCGTCCCGACGTTCGAGCGCCAGGGGGACCTCGAAGCACGCCGACAGCGCGTCGGCCGTGAGCACCTCGTCGATGGGGCCCGCAGCGAGGATCCGGCCGTCGGCGATCATCAGGACGTGCCCGTAGCCCGGCGGGATCTCCTCGACGTGGTGCGTCACCAGCACGGTGGGAGGGCGCGAGGGATCACCTGCGAAGCGGGCCAACTGGTCGACCAGGTCCTCGCGGCCCCCGAGGTCCAGCCCCGCCGTCGGCTCGTCGAGGAGGAGCACGCCCGGGTCGACCATGAGGGAGCGGGCCAGGAGCGCTCGCTGACGCTCTCCCGACGACAGCGTCCCGAACGGCTGATGCTGGTGGCCGGCGAGGCCGACCTCGCCCAGCACCTCGACGGCACGGGCGCGGTCGTCGTCGCTGTAGGTGTGCCACCACGGCTCCAGCGCAGCGTTCAGGGCGCACATCACGACGTCGCGCACCGCCAGCTGGCGGCGCACCTGGTCGGCGAACGCGGCGCTGACGAAACCGATCCGTCGCCGCAACGACCGCACGTCGCAGCGGCCGAGCTCCTCGCCCAGGATCCGCACGACCCCCGACGAGGGGTGGTCGTAGAGCGCGCAGATCCGCACGAGCGTGGTCTTGCCGCTGCCGTTGCGACCCAGCACTATCCATCGCTCGTCCCGCTGGACCGTCCACTCGATCCCGTCGAGCACCGTGCGTCGGTCGTGGACGCGGGACACGCCCCGCAGGTCGATCGCCGGCGACGTCTGGTGGGGCTCGTGCACCGGTCGCACGGTACCCGGCTCGCCACGCCGGCTCGACCGGACGCCCGCCGTCTCCCGCGGGTCGGGTGGAGGCAGCCGATCGGCGCTGCCGGGCAGGAGGGTAGATTCCCGTCGGGATGGGCACGGTGGTGGCGCTCTCAGCAGCACTGGTGCTCATCGCGGCGAACGCGTTCTTCGTCGCCGTCGAGTTCTCGCTCGTGGCGTGCGACCGGGCGCAGGTCGAGCTGGAGGCCGCCGGGGGTGACCGGCGTGCGGCGCTCGTGTCGCGTGCCCTCTCGAAGCTCTCGTTCCACCTCTCGGGAGTCCAGCTCGGGATCACGGTGTGCTCCGTGCTGCTGGGCTTCCTCGCCGAGCCCGCCATCGCGGCGTTGATCGAACCGCTCCTCGACGGGCTCCTGACCGACCGGCAGGCCGCCAGCCTCTCGCTCGTCCTCGCCCTGGCGATCGCCACCGGCGTGCAGATGGTCGTGGGGGAGCTGGTCCCCAAAGCACTGGCGGTCGCACGACCGTTGCCCACGGCAAAGGCGCTGGCGCCGGCCCACCAGTGGTTCTCGACGCTGTTCGCCCCCGTCATCAGGGTGTTCGCCGGTGCTGCCGACGGCATCGTGCGGGCCATCGGGAGGGAGCCGCAGGAGGAGCTCTCCGACGTCCGGTCGCGCTCCGAGCTGGTGCGCCTCGTGGCCGACTCGGTGGCCGAGGGGTCATTGGAGGCGACCGAGGCGACGCTGCTCACCCGCGCCTTCCGCTTCGGTGAGAAGTCGGTCGGGCACATCCTCACCCCGAGGCCGGACATCGAGTCGCTGCCCTCGGGTGCCACGGGTGCGGAGCTGCTGGAGGCCACCGCGAGGACCGGCTACTCGCGGTTCCCCGTGACCGGCCGTGACCTCGACGACGTCGTCGGCATCGTGCGGGTCAAGGCGCTTCTCGACCTCCCGGCCGCCGACCGGGCGGTGGCCTCCGTGGTCGACCTGATGGATCCACCCCTCGTGGTGCCCGAGACGCGGCGCCTCGACGAGCTCCTGCTCGAGCTGAGGGCGAGGGCGATCACGGTCGCCGTCGTCCTCGACGAGTACGGCGGCACCGCAGGGATCGCGACCATCGAGGACCTGGTCGAGGAGATCGTCGGGGACATCTCCGACGAGCACGACGTGGGTGCGACGCCCGAGCGGCGCCTCGCCACGGGTCCTCGCGTGGTGAGCGGGGGGCTGCACCGCGACGAGCTGCGGGAGCTCGTCGCGTTCGACCTCCCGGAGGGCGAGTACGAGACGCTCGCCGGGTTCCTCCTCGCTCGGCTCGGGCGGATGGCCGTCGTGGGCGACGTGGTCGCGCACGAGGGCTGGCGCTTCGAGGTCGTGGTGATGGACCGGCGACGGATCGCCCGGGTGCGGGTGGTCCCTCCGAGCGAGGACGGTGCCTGGTGATCGCCGCGTCGGGCGTTCCCTACGCGGCCCTCGCCGTGACCGTGGCCCTCCTGGTGGTGAACGGGTTCTTCGTGGCGACCGAGTTCGCACTGCTCGCCGCCCGGCGCGACCGGATCGAGGCCGAGGTGGAGGACGGGCGCTGGTCCGCCGTGGTGGCCCTGCGCTCGATGGGGTCGCTCGGCACGATGCTGGCGGGCTCGCAGCTGGGGATCACGATGGCGTCCCTCGGCCTGGGCGCCGTGACGGAGCCGGCCGTCGCATCGCTGCTGGAAGACCTGCTGGGCCGCACGGCGCTCTCCGACGCCGTCGCCGCCACGGTGGCAGTGGTCGTCGCGCTGGCGCTGGTGGTCTTCCTCCACCTGCTGCTGGGCGAGATGATGCCCAAGTCGCTGGCCCTCGCCGACCCGGAGCGGACGATCCTCGCGGCGTCCCCGCTCGCACGGGGCTTCGTCGTCCTGTTCCGGCCCGTGATCTGGGCGCTCAACAAGGTCGCGCAGGGGGCGGCGCGGCTGATCGGCGTCGAGCCCGCCGACGAGCTGCGGAACGCTCGCACCGCGGCGGAGATCGGCGTGATGCTCGAGGAGTCACGCGGCGAGGGGCTGTTGCAGGAGGACGAGTCGGCCCTCCTCGCCGGCGCGCTGGCCTTCGTCGAGCGGCGGGTCCGGGACGTCATGGTGCCCGCCGAGCAGGTCGACTCGACGGGCATCGACGAGCCGGTGGGGGTCGTGGAGGAGCGCTTCCGGACCTCGGGGCACAGCCGGCTCGTGGTGACCGGAGCGGACGGGCGACCGATCGCCTTCGTCCACGTGAAGGACGTGCTCGCGCTCACCCGGTCGGATCGCCTCGGGCCGCTGCCCAGAGCGGCGCTGCGGTCGACGTTCCAGGTCACGCCCGACGACGAGCTGGGTTCGGTCCTGGTCCGGATGCGGTCGTCGCGGCGTCACCTCGCGCTGGTGGTCGACGAGGATCGCTCGCTGGTCGGGCTGCTGACGCTCGAGGACGTGGTGGAGTCGATCGTCGGTGACATCATCGACGAGACCGACGTGGTCGACGGCGAGGTCGAGGGGGACGGGCGAGGCGATGGCGAACACGGCTGAGCTGGGGCAGCAGCTCCGGGCGGCGCTGGCCGGGCGGCTGGGCTGCGAGGTGGAGGTGACCTCCCTCGATCGCCTGACGGGGGGCGCGTCGCGTGCCACGTGGTCGCTCGAGGCGAGGGTCGACGGCGTGCCCCGCAGCTGGATCCTGCAGCGCGAGCGGCCGGGTGGCGTCCGCACGGGCACCGGCATGGCGGGGGAGGCGGCGCTGCTCGCCGCGGCTGGTGCCGCTGGCGTCCCGGTCCCACGGGTCGTGACGACGGACGGGGGCGGCGACGACCTCGGCGGGCCGTTCGTGGTCGTCGAACGGCTGGCCGGCGAGACGATCCCCCGGAAGCTGCTCCGCGACGACCGGTTCGTCGAGGCGCGTGGGAGGGTCGTCCGCGATGCCGCCGTGGCGCTGGCCCGCCTCCATGCGATGGACCCGGCGCCGGTGGTGCACGCGCTGGACCGTCAGGATCAGATCGCCCAGTTCCGGGGGGTGCTCGACGTGCTGGGCGAGCCCCATCCGACGTTCGAGCTCGCGTTCCGCTGGCTGGAGCTCCACCCACCGCCCGCACGGCCGGACGCCGTCGTGCACGGCGACTTCCGGACGGGGAACCTCGTCGTCGACGAGCGGGGGCTCGTGGGGGTGCTCGACTGGGAGCTGTCGCACCTCGGGAACCCGGTGGAGGACCTCGGCTGGTTCTGCGTCCGGGCGTGGCGGTTCGGCTCCCCGCACCGCGCGGGCGGCTTCGGCTCGGCCGACGAGCTGCTCGAGGCGTACGCCCGGGAGGGTGGCGCCGAGGTCTCGCTCGACGAGCTGCGATGGTGGGAGATCCTCGGGACGCTCAAGTGGGGCGTCATGTGCCTCGTCCAGTCGCACACGCACCTCGGTGGCGCCGTGCGCTCGGTGGAGCTGGCCAGCATCGGCCGGCGGGCCTCGGAGAACGAATGGGACCTGCTGGAGCTGATCGCATGAACGAGTCGGTGCCGTCGCCCGCGTTCGACCGCCCCACCGCCGCGGAGCTGGTGGAGGCCGTGCGCGAGTTCCTCGAAGCGGACGTCATGGACGCGACGGACGGGCGCGTCCGCTACCTGGCCAGGGTGGCCGCGAACGCGCTCGCCACGGTGGAGCGGGAGCTGGCCGACGGCGACCGCGCGGAGGTCGCCCGGACCGAGCTGCTGGCGCGGCTCGGCGCGCCCGACGAGGGATCGCTCGGCGCGGCCCTCCGCCGAGGTGACCTGGACGACCGGCTCGACGAGGTGGCTGCGGCGCTGCGCCCCCACGTCGCCGCCAAGGTCGATGTCGCCCACCCCGGCTACCGCGACCCCTCCTGACCCTCCCCGTCCACCCGTCCACCCCTCCACCGCCACCCCGTTCTGGTCGATCGAACCGCGC
>JAEZFI010000313.1 GCA_023437745.1 Actinomycetes bacterium | reverse complement strand
GGGGGGGGGGGCGGCCCCGCGCCCCCCCCCCCCCCCCCCCACAGAACCGGTGGGGGCAGTGACGGCACCGGGGGGAGGGCCCCTCACCGGGGTGCGCGTCGTCGAGATCGGCGGGCTGGGCCCGGCGCCGTTCTGCGCCATGGTCCTCGCCGACCTGGGTGCGGAGGTGCTGCGCGTCGAGCGCCCCGACAAGGCGCCGGCGGCCGAGGCCATCGCGGTCCACGACGGATTGGCGGCGTACGACCTGCTCTCCCGTGGTCGGCTCTCGGCCGGTATCGACCTGAAGCACCCCGACGGCGTCGCGCTCCTTCGCCGCCTGGCCGTCGGCGCCGACGTGCTGATCGAGGGCTTCCGTCCCGGCGTGGCCGAGCGCCTCGGCTTCGGTCCCGAGGACCTGCGGGCGAGCGCCCCTCGGCTGGTGTACGGGCGGATGACCGGCTGGGGCCAGACGGGCCCCCTCGCGGATCAGCCGGGCCACGACATCAACTACCTGGCGCTCGCGGGCGTGCTCGCCCACATCGGCCGTGAGGGCCAGCCGCCTACCCCACCGCTCAACCTGGTGGCGGACTTCGGCGGCGGGGGCCTGCTGCTCGCACTCGGAGTGTGCGCAGCGCTGCTGGAGCGCAGCCGGTCCGGCGAGGGGCAGGTCGTCGACGCCGCCATGATCGACGGCGCCGCGTTGCTGATGACCCCGCTGTTCGGCGCCTCGGAGAGCGGCTACTGGTCGGACGACCGCGGGACCAACCTCCTCGACTCCGGCGCCCCGTTCTACGACTGCTACGAGTGCCGCGACGGTGGCTGGGTGGCCGTCGGCGCCATCGAGCCGCAGTTCTGGGCCGCGCTCCTCGACGGTCTGGGCCTCGCCGACGACGCCACCCTGCCCGACCAGAACGACACCGCACGCTGGCCCGAGCTGCGTGTGCGGCTCGCCACGGCGTTCGTGCGGCGGACCCGCGACGAGTGGGCCCAGCACTTCGAGCACCGGGGCGCGTGCGTCACGCCCGTTCTCACCATGGGGGAGGCCAGGCACCACCCGCACCACGCAGAGCGAAGCACGTTCGTGGAGGTGGCCGGCGCCCACCAGCCCGGACCGGCGCCACGGTTCTCCCGCACGCCCGGCCTGATCTCCCGAGCACCGCAGCTCGCAGCGGCCAACACCGGCGAGGTCCTCGGGCAGTGGGGTCTCCAGTCGGACGAGCTCGCCGCGCTCCGTGCCGCCGGCGCGATCGCCTGAGCCAGCGCCTCGCCGTGTGACGCGTCGGTGGCGTCAGCGCTCGGCGGCCACCTGGGCGAGCGCCTCGGCGAAGACCTCCGGTGCCTGGGCCCCCGACACGCCGAGCTGCTGGCCGATCACGAAGAACGGCACACCGCTGATGCCGTAGGCGCGAGCCTGCTCGCCGTCGGCCCGGACGGCACCGAGGTACTCGTGGCCGTCCAGCGACCGCACGACGTCGTCCCGGTCGAGCCCGATCTCGGCGGCGAGGTCGGCGAGGTCCTCGACTCGACCCACGTGGCGTCCCTCCACGAAGTACGCCCGGAGCAGCCGCTCCTTCATCTCGAGCTGGCGGCTGCGCGCCTTGGCGTAGTGGAGGAGCTGGTGGGCCTTCACGGTGTTGGTGTGCTGCAGCGCGTCGAAGTCGTAGTGCAGCCCGACCTCCTCGGCGATGCCCGTCACGCGGGCGAGCATCGGGCGGACCTGCGCCTCGGAGAGGTGCTTGTGCTGCACGAGGAAGTCGATCTCGGTGCCGTCGAAGTCGACGGGCGTGTCGGGTGACAGCTCGAAGCTGTGGTACTCGATCTCGACGGGCGGGTTGGCGGGGTCCTCGGCGAACAGCGCGAGGCCGGCCTCCAGCTTCCGCTTGCCGATGTAGCACCACGGGCAGGCGATGTCGGACCAGATGTCGATCTTGATGGGCTCGCTCACGCGACGGCTCCTGTTGTTGACGCTTCAACGAACTGCCAACTCGGGGACGCTGCGGCCTATTCCCGGCGACCGGCGACCGGCGACCGGCGTCGCTGCGCCGTCAGCGGTCGAGCAGGACCGGCGCCTCGAAGGTGGCGCGCATCGCCGTGGTCACCATCGTCATCAGCGGGCGGCGGCGGGGGAACCCGAGCGCCCGGAGCTCGTCGGCGAGGGGATGACCCGACCCGACGGCGACCGTCGCGCCCCGGCCCAGCAGCAGTCGAGTGCCGGAGCTGTGGGTGGTCCAGGCGGTCCGGCGGAGGCGCCCGTCGTCGCCGTGGGAGTAGCAGACCATCTCGAGCGGCCGGGCCGGCAGGGGGATGCGGCCGCGCCGGATCCCTACCTCGACGACGGGTGTGCCGTCGTCGTTCCGCAGCGTGGCGGCGGCGGTGTCGCCCTGGATCGTCACGCGCAGGTCGGCCACCCACTTGGGGAAGCCCCAGATGCCGCGCCCGGCTTCGCACGTGAAGGCCTGGCTCACCGGCAGGCGGTGGATGTACGTCGCCACGGCGCCCTTCGCGAGCGGGGGCTCGCCGGCGGGCGGCTCGACCACGAACGACAGGGCGAGCTCGTCGTAGTCGTCGAGGTCGCAGTCGACGTACTTCACCAGGGCCAGCGCCACGACGGCCTTGCCGCCGCGCTGCCGCGCCACCTCGAGGCCCGTCGGGTCGACGATGCGCTGGGCGGCGTCGGCCGGCACGAGGAACGACGCCGACGCCATGCGCGCCGACCGCACCTGGACCGGGATCCCCACGGCGCGACCGGCGACCGGGTAGGTGCCGTCGGCGTCGGCCTCGATGCCCGCCAGCGCGACGGTCGGGTTCATCGGTCGCCGCGGGCGAGCTTGGCGGCCCAGGGGATGTCGGCCTTGCCGGAGGGCGAGCGGACGACCTCGGGGACGACGTGCAGCTCGCGGGGCACCTTGTAGCCGGCGACGAACTTGCGGGCGTGGTCGGCGAGATCCTCGAGCTCGGCCTTCTTGCCCTCCCGGAACTGCACGACCGCGGCCACCTTCTGGCCCCAGCGCTCGTCCGGGACGCCGACGACGATGCAGTCGAACACGGCCGGGTGGTCCTTGAGCGCCTGCTCGACCTCCTCGGGGTGGATCTTCTCGCCGCCGGAGTTGATCGTCGACGAGCCCCGACCCAGCAGGGTGACCGTGCCGTCGCTCTCCCAGCGGGCCTGGTCACCGGACACGGCGTAGCGGCGCCCGTCGGCCGCGGTCACGAACGTCGCCGCCGTTTTGACCTCGTCCTTGTAGTAGCCGAGCGGGATGTTGCCGCCCCGGCCCATCTTCCCGACCTTGTCGCTGTCGCAAGGGATGGGGTTGAGATCCTCGTCGAGGATGACCATGTCGGGGCCGGGGGTGACGGTGGGGCCGCCGCCCTTCATCTGCGTGTCGCCCTTGCCGACCATCCGCAGGCCGTTGAACCCGGACTCCGACGAGCCGATCGAGTCCGTGATGATGAGGTTGGGGAAGACCTCGAGGAACTGGTCCTTGACGGTGGGAGAGAAGATCGCCGCCGAGGACGACACGGACAGCACCGACGAGGTGTCGTAGCGGGACGGATCCTCCTGCAGGTGGTCGATCATCGGGCGGCCCATGGCGTCGCCGGTGATCAGCATCGCGTTGCACTTCTCCCGCTCGATGACCTCCCACACGGCCTCGGGGCTGAACTTCGGCAGGAGCACGATCGTGTTGCCCTGCAGCATCTGGCCCATCGTCCCCCACTGCGCAGCGCCGTGCATCATGGGCGGGATCACCAGGAAGACCAGCGGGAAGCCGTTGCGGGCCTTCTCCGCCATGCCCTGGTCGCTGGTCACTCGCTCGCCGGTCACGGCGTCGATGCCCTGGCCGAGTGCGAAGAACACGTCCTCCTGGCGCCACATCACGCCCTTGGGCAATCCGGTCGTGCCGCCGGTGTAGAGCACGTAGAGGTCGTCGGGGGAGCGCTCGATCTTCGGGCGCTCGGTCGACGCTGCGCCCACCACCTCGTCGAACGGGTCCACCCGCACGCCCGTGACGACCGAGACGTCGGTGTCGGTGCCGTCGTCGATCCACCAGGCCTCCCGCAGCGTCGGCGTGGCCTCGACGACGTTGGCGAGGGTGGGCGCGTACTGCCGGTCGAAGATGCACACCACGCAGTCGGCGTTGCCGAGGAGGTAGGACAGCTCGTCCTCGACGTAGCGGAAGTTGATGTTGATCGGGATGGCACGGGCCTTGAACGCGCCGTACATCGCCTCGATCCACTCGTGGCTGTTCTGGGCGTAGATGCCCACGTGCTCACCGGGCTGCACGCCCCGCTCGATCAGGGCGTTCGCCACCCGGTTCGCCCGGGCGTCGAGCTCGGCGAAGGTCTGGTGCAGGTCCCCGTCGATCAGTGCCATGCGGTCCGGCACCGCGTCGACGGTGTACTCGAACAGATCTGCGATGTTGTACGCCATCCGACAAATCTAGAACACGTTGCAGTTTTCCGCCCCACGGCGGCCCCTCCACCGTTCCGGATCGACTGAACCGCGCCCGGCGCGGTTC
>JAEZFI010000240.1 GCA_023437745.1 Actinomycetes bacterium | reverse complement strand
CGATGGAACCGCGCCCAGCGCGGTTCGATCGACCCAGTTCGCCGACTCAGCCCACCGTCACCCAGGTCCGGAAGCGAAGGTCGCCCTGCTGGGCGCGGCCCAGTCGACCCGGAACGGAGGCGAGGGCCGCTGCACGCGGCGCCCGGTCTGCGAGGAAGCTCAGCCGGCGAGCGCGTCAGCTGCAGTGAGGCGCTCGAGGACCCGGGCGGCCAACGTCTCGTAGCGGGCGGTGAGCCATGAGGTCGTCAGGAGATCCTCACGGGTGGCCAACCCGGCGTGCGCGATGCGGGCCGAGGGAGCGAACTGGTGCCAGGTCAGGTCGACCTGTCCGAGGTCGAGCACGTTCCAGTAGTGGACCGTCACGACGCCCGGGGCCTCCTCGACGAGCGCACTCATCAGTTCACCGCCGCGATGATCCTGCAGGACGATGGAGCTGGATCCGCACTGGCCCCGGGGAGCGTTGTCCGCGCTCCAGTCATCGATCCACGCGGTGTCGGCGTCCCACTCGGCACGGATGGCCGACGCCAGCTCGTCGATCGAGCGCGATGGGCGTTGCACGGGGCGCTGCGGCGCGACGTTCGGCGTGAGCAGCTGGTCGAGGGGAGGGGTCGGCACGGCGCTGCGAGGAAACCACATCGCTGCTCCATCGCCACAATCCGCCCAGCCCTGAGCCCGCGCCGCGCCCCACCCGTTCTGGGTCGATTGCGCCGCGCTGGGCGCGGTGCACTCGACCCGGAACGGCGATGAGTGCGGGGCGGGCCGCCTCAGTCCAGGGAGGAGTCGGTCTCCGCCGCGAGTTGCTCGGTCGGCGACAGGCGGTGGTTCGCCGGCACCTGTCCGAGCCGGCCCGCCCGGAAGTCCTCGAAGGCCTGCTGGATCTCGTCCTCGGTGTTCATGACGAAGGGGCCGTACCAGGCGACCGGCTCCCCGATGGGCTGTCCGCCGAGGAGGAGGACCTCGAGCGCAGCCGACCGGCTGTCCTGCTGGGCATCGGCTTCGACGACGACGGAGTCACCGGGCCCGTGCACCGACATCTGGCCCGTCTCGACCGGCCGTCGTTCGACGCCGACCGCCCCCTTGCCGCCGAGGATGTAGACGAGCGCGTTGTAGTCGGCCGGCCAGGGCGCCACCAGCCGGGCGCCGGGCTGCAGGGTGGCGTGCACCATGGTCATCGGCGTGTAGGTCGAGCCCGGGCCGCGGTGCCCGCCGACGTCGCCGGCGATGATGCGGAGGAGCGCTCCGCCGTCGTGCGACGCGATGAAGGTGACGGCGTCGCCCTCGAGGTCCTGGTAGCGAGGCTCGACCCACTTCTTGGCCTTCGGGAGGTTCACCCACAGCTGCAGGCCGTGGAACCAGCCGCCGGCGGCGACGACCTCGTGGGGAGGGGTCTCGATGTGGAGGATGCCCTTGCCGGCGGTCATCCACTGGGTGCCGCCGTTCGAGATGATGCCGCCGCCACCGGTGGAGTCGGCGTGCTGGAGGACGCCGTCCATCATGTAGGTCGCCGTCTCGAAGCCACGGTGCGGGTGCCACGGGGTGCCCTTGGGCTCGCCCGGCGCGTAGTCGACCTCGCCGATCTGGTCGAGGTGCACGAACGGGTCGAGCAGGGCGAGATCGATCCCGGCGAAGGCCCGGCGCACGGGGAATCCCTCACCCTCGAAGCCTTTCGGCGCGGTGGTCACCGACCGGACACCCCGTGGGTTGCCGTCGGCCGGTGGCGGTGCGAGCCGGGGGAGCGGGTCGATGTCGGGCGTGACGGCGGGCATGGCGACCTCCTCGCTGCGCCCGCAGTCTCGCCGCCCATCGATGGCGCCGCCAGGGGTTCGCGTCGGGCCTCCGACACGACTCAACTCCGAGTCCTTGAGTCCCACCTCGGAGAAGGCCACGTTGAGCGGCGGTGCTCCGTGGAGATGGACCGTCAAGCGGTCGTCGTGGACAGCGACGTGGCCAACCAGCTCGTCGAGCAGGGTTCGCCGCTCGGCGTCGGTGGCGTAGGGCCAGAGATCAGCGATGTTGAGTTCTTCGAGGACCTGGAGGACTTCCTCGAACCGTGCAGCCAGCTCGGTTGCCTTGATGGCGTCGGTGGCGACGGCCTCGGCGTCGTAGGTCAGGTTCTCGATCGCCGAACGAAGACGAGCTTGTTCCCTGGCGAGCAGCTCGTCATCGATGAGCCCCTTGTGGTGGAGCTGCACCAGCCTGGATTGCTCGTCACGGAGAGCTTCGAGCGGCTCCGGCGCCCCTGGCGTTCGCCGGGGCCGTCCTTCGGCCGGCTGCCGGCGCTCCGCCAGGTGGCGGCGGATGACGTCCTGCAGCTCCTCGTCACGTAACAGCGCAAAGGCGTGCACCGCCGCCCGAAGAAGCCCCTTGTTCGACCGGGCCGGAAGGCGGCAGCCGTCGCCACGGTGCTTGCACCGGTACTGATGCTGACCTTGACCGTTGGACTGGATCGACATGGCCCGCCCGCACCCACCGCAGCGAACCCTGCCGGACATGAGGTCCCGCCCCCGCTTGACTCCCGCCGTCCGCCCTCGGTGCGCAGCGTCCCACACGTCCGGACTGATCAACGGTTGGTGAAGGCCCGGGAGCCAGTCGCCACGGTGCCGCATCTCCCCGAGATAGGCACGATTACGGAGGATTGTCACCAGTGTCGAGTGCTTCACACCGGTCGCTCGAACGATGTCGGGCTGTGAGGCACCGGCCGCTCGCAGCTCGAAGATGCGCATGATCGTGGCAGCGTCGGCGTTGGGGATTAAGAGTCCGTTGCTCAGGTCGTAGCCGGTGGGTGGGCGGTTGGTCCATCGGCCCTCGGCTCGGGCCTGGGCCATGCCCATCCGGACATTCTCGGCGAGCTGCTCTCGATAGAACTGGGCGAACGATCCGAGGATGTGGAAGAACATCCGCCCGGTGGGGCTGGACAGGTCGAGGCTCTCGGTCACCGAGTGGATCGACACGCCGTGATCCTCGAACAGCTTGGCGAGCTGGATGGTGTCGCCCAGGTCCCGGGACAGCCTGTCGAGCCGCCACAACAGGACGTGTTCGACGTGGTCGGCCTCGACCATGTCGATCAACTGCCGCAGGCCGGGACGGTTGGTGCTCTTGCCCGAGGCCCCGGGATCGGACAGGACCGTGACCGGTCCGAGGTCATGAAGTTCGGCGTAGGCCGTCAGCTTCGCCGTCTGGCCGTCGATCGAGTAGCCCTCGGCGGCTTGCTCGTCGGTCGAGACTCTGCAGTACGCCACCGTCAGCATCGACGGCCTCCTTCGCTTCGGGGTCTTGTTTGGCTTCGAGGTAGCGGAGCACCACGTCGTAGAGGACGTTGGCGACTCGCTCTCGGTTCGGTTCGTCGTCACTCACCGCCGAGCCTCCTCAGCGGCTCGTTCGGCGAGGCGGTCGGCGAACATCACACCACGACGCCGCTCGTCGGTGGCGATCAACTGTCGGATCGCTGCCATGGTCGTATCGAGGTCGTCGGTTCCGACGAGTGCGCCCACTCGGGCGGAGTAGCCGACGAGGGTTGGCATGATCTTGCGGAGGTCTCCCGTTCGGCGGAGTGCTCGAACCCGCTCTAGCCCGGCTGCGTCGCCTCGGAGCCTCGCTTGTTGGATCTGCACCCATTCGGGCGCCATCGGCCAGCGGGATCGGGTGCGATCGTTCGTGGGAGTGCGGTAGCTGAACCAGTCCGTGGTCACGCCAGCCCACACGCCCGCAGCTCGTTCGAGACCGTCGAGCGGAGTGTCGACCTTGTACGAGACGAGGCCCTCCCTGCCGATCTCCGCTTCGATGCGCAGGACCGATTGGGAGGGGTCGTAGGCGTCGCCCCAGATGCTGTACCACCAGTCGTTGCCCTTGGCCTTCACCTGCAGGGTGTTGTCGTAGATGCGGGCACACACGCTCTTGGTCGTACGCCTCCCGAACTCGAAGCCCGTGAACACCTCGCCCTCTTCCCGGAGGACCCGTGCTGTCGAT
>JAEZFI010000135.1 GCA_023437745.1 Actinomycetes bacterium | reverse complement strand
GCTGCTCGTTCTTGGTGCGGAGGTACCGCTCGTTGTGCTCGTTCGGCTCCGCGGGGATCGACACCCGACCGGTGATCTCGAGGCCGAAGCCCTCGAGGCCGCCGAACTTCGACGGGTTGTTGGTGATCAGCTGCATGGTCGTGATCCCGAGGTCGTTGAGGATCTGGGCGCCGATGCCGTACTCGCGGCTGTCGACGGGGAGGCCGAGGGCCTCGTTGGCCTCGACCGTGTCCAACCCCTCGTCCTGCAGCCCGTAGGCGCGGATCTTGTGGCCGATGCCGATCCCGCGGCCCTCGTGGCCCCGGAGGTACACGACGACCCCGCGGCCCTCGTCGGCGATGCGTGACATCGCCGTGTCGATCTGGGTGCCGCAGTCGCAGCGCATCGAGCCGAACACGTCACCGGTCAGGCACTCGGAGTGCACGCGGACCAGCACGTCGCTCTCGCCTGCCACCGCGCCCTTCACCATGGCCACGTGCTGCTCGCCGTCGAGGACCGACTCGTAGACGTAGGCCGTGAACTCGCCCCAGCGGGTGGGGATGCGCGCCTCGGCGATGCGACGGACCAGCTTCTCGTTCTGGCGGCGGTAGCGGACGAGGTCGGCGATCGAGATGAGCAGCAGGTCGTGCTGGGCGGCGAAGCGCTTCAGCTCCGGGACGCGCGCCATGTCCATCTTGTTCTCGTCGACGATCTCGCAGAGCACGCCGGCGGGGTAGAGCCCGGCGAGGCGGGCAAGGTCGACGGCCGCCTCGGTGTGGCCGGCGCGCTTCAGGACCCCGCCCTCGCGGGCCTCGAGCGGGGCGATGTGACCGGGCCGGGCGAGGTCGCCGGGGCGTGTGGCCGGGTCGACCATCGCCTTGATCGTTGTCGACCGGTCGAACGCCGAGATGCCGGTGGACGTGCCGTGCCGGTAGTCGATCGTGACCAGGAACGCGGTCCGCATCGACTCGGTGTTCTGCACGACCATCGGCGGGAGGTCCAGCTCACGGGCCCGCTCCGACGTGATCGGGGCGCAGATGTAGCCCGACGTGTGGTGCAGGAAGAAGGCGATCTTCTCGGGGGTGGCGAACTCGGCCGCCATGATGAGGTCGCCCTCGTTCTCGCGGTCCTCGTCGTCCACGACCACGACGATCTCGCCGCGGGCGATGGCGGCCACCGCCTCGGGGATGGTGGCGAAGCCCGACTCCTCGCGTGGCGCGGCGCTCGTGCCGCTCGGTTCTTCACTCATCGTTGCCTCCTTCGTCGGCGCCGCTGGGGAGCCGACCGGCCAACAGCTTCTCGGCGTACTTCGCCATCACGTCCACCTCGAGGTTCACCGGGTCACCCACGCGTCGGGCACCCAGCGTCGTCACCTCTGCAGTGTGGGGGATGACCGCGACGGAGAACGAGTCGGCGTCGACGTCGACCACCGTCAGGCTGACCCCGTCGACGGTGATCGAGCCCTTCTCGACGACGTAGCGGACGAGGTGCTCCGGGAGGCGGACCCGCAGGTCCGGCACCGGCGCCACGACCTCCCCCACCGCGTCGACGTGGCCCTGCACGAGGTGGCCCCCGAGGCGGTCGACGAGGCGGACCGGACGCTCGAGGTTGACGGGATCGCCGGGCGCGAGCCCCCCGAGCGCCGTGCGCCGGAAGGTCTCGTCGCTCACGTCGGCCTCCCACCAGCCGGCGTCGGAGTCGAAGGCCACCACGGTCAGGCAGCAGCCGTTGACGGCGGTCGAGTCGCCGAGGCGCACGCCGTCGAGGACGGTCGATGCGGCGATGCGCACGCGGGCGCCCTCGCGCGACTCGATCCGACCCAGCTCCTCGACGATGCCGGTGAACATCAGACCTGCCCCTCGCGGGCGGCGGGCACCATCTCGATCCGCAGGTCGCGGCCGACCCGTTCCACCGAGTGGAAGTTGCCGCGCCAGAGATCGTCGATCGTGTAGGCGCCGGGGCCGGTGAACAGGCCGCGGGCGTCGCCGCCGCCCCACAGGGACGGCGCGAGGTAGATGACGTAGCGATCCACGAGCCCGGCTCGGTGGAAGGCGCCGGCGACCGATGCGCCACCTTCGACGACGACCTGGAGGATGCCGTCCTGGCCCAGCTCGTCGAGGATCGCGCCGAGGTCGCCGCTCATCTCACGGCAGGGCTGGACGCGGGCGTCGGCCGGCGCGGTGCCGAGGATCACCCGGACGGGGTCGACCGGGCGGGCCTGCGGCACGGCAGGTGGCCGGTAGTCGCGGACCGTCAGCGACGGGTCGTCCCGGCGGATCGTCCCGGAGCCGACGATGATCGCGTCGCTCTCCGCTCGGAGCCGGTGGCCGTCGGCCCGCGCCTCGGGGCAGGTGATCCACTGGCTCGACCCGTCGGGTGCCGCCGTGCCGCCGTCGAGGGTGGCGGCCAGCTTCAGGACGACGTAGGGCCGACCCGTCGTCCGGTGCTTGACGTACGCGGCGAGCTGCGCCGACACCCGGTCGGTGTAGAGGCCCACGTCCACGGGGATGCCGGCCTCGCGGAGTGCTGCGATGCCACGGCCCGAGACCCGAGGGTCGGGGTCCTCCATGCCGACGACGACGCGGCCCACCTCGGCGGCCACCAGCGCGTCCACGCAGGGGCCGGTGCGACCGGTGTGGGCGCAGGGCTCGAGGGTCACGTACACCGTCGAACCCTTCGCTGCGTCGCCCGCGGCGGCCAGCGCGTCGATCTCGGCGTGGGCGCCGCCCGGTTCGTGCGTCACCCCCTGGTAGAGGTCGCCGTCCACCGTCCGGATCACGCAGCCGACCCAGGGGTTGGGCGAGGTCACGCACCGGACCTGGGCGGCCGCCGCGATCGCACGGGTCATGCACTCGCGGTCCGCGGTGTCGAAGGTCGGGGTGTCCGGCATGTCGAGGTCAGCCTATCGCAGCAGGTGGTCGAATCTCCAGCGGCCGTCGGAAATTCGACCAGCCGAGGGGTCGCACGCCGCCGTTCTGTTCCAGGCAGCGCATCGCCCGTGCTGCGCTCCCTGGAACAGAACCGAGGAGCCCGGGCCGACTGGTCAGATCGGGCGGGGGCCCGGCGAGGGGTGCGGTGCGTCGGAGCCCGCCATCAGCGCCAGCGCGTGCGGGACGATGTCGAGCACCGCGCCGAGCATCTCCACCGACCCCTTGGTGGAGCCGGCCACGTTCAGGATCAGCGCGCGGCCGCGGGTGCCCGCCACGCCGCGCGAGAGGCGTCCGAGGGGGTTGGCGGCGCGCATCGCCTCGGCGAGGCCCGAGGCACGCCGGTCGAGGATGCGGCGGGTGCCCTCCGGCGTCTTGTCGCGGGGGCCGAAGCCGGTGCCCCCCGTGGACACGATGAGCCCGTTGAACCCGTACGCCATGTGCGACAGCGCGTTGGCGACGTGCTCGGCACCGTCGGCCGTCACTCGGTGCTCCACCACCTCGAACCCGGCGTTCGCGAGCATCTCGACGAGGGCCCGACCCGAGACGTCGTCCCGGTTCCCGGTGGCGACGCCGTCGCTCACCGTCAGGACCTTGGCGAGCAGGGGGTGGTCGTCGTCGGTCATGCGCTGGATCGTATCCGCCACCGGAACGTGGCCATCCCGTCGGTCCCTGCGTCCTGGGGCAGGACGAGTCCCCCACCGGGCAACGGCCGCCAGGACCCCGCGAGGGACGCGAGCGCGGTGGCCTCCGGATGACGCTCCCCGAAGGCGGCCGCCTGGGTGATCGTCTCCGCTCGTGTGAGGGTGCACACCGAATACACGAGGACGCCGCCGTCCCGCACCAGCGCCGACGCGGCATCGAGCAGCGTCGCCTGGAGCGCTGCCAGCTCGTCGACGTCCGCCTGGGTGACCCGCCATCGAGCATCGGCCCGCCGCCGGAGGACGCCCAGCCCCGAGCACGGCGCATCGACGAGCACCCGGTCGAACGACCGCGGACGCAACGGCGGCGCGGTGCCGTCACCCGCCACGGGGAGGACGGCGGCGCCGAGCACCTCCGCGTTCCGGGCGACCAGGCCGACCCGTCCCGGGCGCAGATCGACGGCGACCACGCGGGCGCCCGCCGCGGCCATGGCGGTGGCCTTGCCGCCCGGCGCGGCGCACACGTCGGCCACGACGTCACCGTCAGCGACCTCCACCGCGTCGGCCACCCACTGCGAGGCGAGGTCCTGCGTGTACCCGTCCTCGCGGCGGGTCACGGACGGCGCCGTGTTCATCGTCGCCAGCGCTGCCAACGCGTCCGCCTCCCCCAGGTCCGCCACCAGGCGGTCGACGATCCAGTCGGGGTAGGACAGGCGAGTCGCCTCGTCCGGCCAGTTCACGTCGGCCGTCGCCACCTTGCGGAGGACGGCGTTCACCAGGCCCCGGAACCGCTGGGGCACCGCCGCCACCGTCGCGGACACCGCTGCGTGCGGTGCGGTGCCGGCGAAGTGCAGCTGGTAGGCACCGACGCGGAGCGCCGCACGGGCGACGGCGGGCGGGGGGCTCGACAGGAAGCGGTCGACCAGGAAGTCGCACGCCCGGCGGTACCGGAGCGTGCCGTAGACGAGGTCGGTCACCGCCGCGCGGTCGCGCTCGTCCAACCCGGATCGCTCGAGGATCGGTCCCAGCGCCAGGTTCGCGTAGGCCTTCCCCGCCTCGATGCGCGCGAGCGCCTCGACGGCGACGCGGCGGCTGTCGGCACCTTCGGTCACGTGCCCAACCGCCTCGCCGCGGCGCCGGCGCCGTTCCGCCAGGCAGAGGCGGCCATGGTCGCCCGACCCTCCGGCTGCACCTCCGCCAGACGGACCCAGCCGGAGCCGCATCGGACGTCCAACCCGCGGAGGTCGCCGGGCTGCTCGGTGCCGTCAGCGGCGCCCACGTGGTCCTGGGTTCCGGCGTCCGGGTCGAGCGGCTCCACGGCGTGGAGCTTCAGCCGCTTCCCCTCGACGGTCGTCCACGCGCCCCCCACCCTGACCCGGCGGTCGACGTCGGTGGCGGCGCCCGACCAGTCGACCTCGAACTCGTCGGCGGTCAGCTTCTCGGCGTAGGTGACCTCCCCGACCTGCGGCTCGGGGGTGCCGAAGCCGTCGGCGAGCGCCTCGAGGAGCAGCTCGGTCCCCGTGTCGATCAGCTCGGTGCGCAACGCCGCGACGGTCTTCCGGTCGACGTCGGTCGCGGCCTTCGCGTACACCCCGCCGGTGTCGAGCCCCACCTCGACCGCCATCAGGCAGACGCCCGTGGTCTCGTCCCCGGCGAGGACCGCCCGCTCGATCGGCGCTGCGCCGCGCCACCGGGGCAGCAGGGAGACGTGGAGGTTCACGAACGGGAGCCGCTCGAGGAGGTGGGGCCCGAGGAGCCGCCCGTAGGCGACCACCACACCGAGGTCGGCACCCGCGTCGAGCACGGCATCGGGATCGTCCGACACCGGGAGACCCAGCTCGAGTGCTGCCGCCTTCACGGGGCTCGGCATCAGCCCGCCGCCGCGCCCCCGCCGACGGTCGGGTGCCGACACCACCAGGGGGACGGGGTGACCCGCTGCCACCAGGGCGCGCAGCGGCGCCACGGCCAGCTCGGGGGTACCGAGGTAGACGAGGCGGCGGGGCCGATCCGGGACGGGAAGGCTCACCGCAACCGGAAGCCGCGCCGAGGCACCTCGGCGGGTTCGACCGGCTCGGCCATCTTCCACTCGCGGATGCCGCGCTTGGCCTCCTTGAGCTGGTCCTCGTCGAGGTGCTCGAGGAGCAGGACGCCGTCGAGGTGGTCCAGCTCGTGCTGGATGAGCCGAGCGAGCAGCTCGTCCGCCTCGAACACCACCTCGTTGCCGTCGAGGTCGATGCCCTTCACCTCGATCTCCTTGGGGCGGGTGATGGCGAAGTGCTGGCCCGGGATCGAGAGGCAGCCCTCTTCGAAGACCCATTCGCCGTCGGAGCCGGTGATCGTGGGGTTGAGCAGGACCTGGGGATCGTCGCCCGCGTCGTAGACGAAGAACCGCTTGCCGACACCGACCTGGGGGGCCGCGAGCCCGATGCCGGGCGCCTCGTACATCGTCTCGAACATCTCCTCGACGAGGTTCACGAGGGCGTCGTCGATGTCCTCGACCGGGGCGGTGGCCTGGGTGAGGACGGGGTCGCCGACGATGCGGATCGGTCGGCGGATCGTGCGGCGACTCATCCCCCGAAGGCTATCCGCCCCACCTCCCCGCTCCGGCGCCGGGGTCGGGGTGACCCAGGACACCGGCTACCGTCGCCCTGTGCCCGACCACGACGCCGACCGGGCCCCTGGCCACTACTTCGAGGCCCAGCCGTCGTCGGACCGGGCCCCACGCATGGTGCAGCTGGTGACGGTCGACGGTGCGATCGACCTGGAGACCGACCGCGGGGTCTTCAGCCACGACGCCGTGGACGTCGGCACGCAGCTGCTCCTCGCCGAGGGCCCGCCGGTCCGCGACGGCGGCGTCATCGTCGACGTGGGCTGCGGCTACGGCCCCATCGCCGCCACGCTGGCCCGTCGCGCCCCCGCGGCCCGCATCTGGGCCACGGACTCGAACGCCCGGGCCCGAGAGCTCTGCACCCGCAACGCCGAGCGTCTCGGCCTCGCCAACATCGAGGTCCACGCCGCCGACGAGGCGCCGGACACCGGCGTCGACGAGATCTGGTCCAACCCGCCGATCCGCATCGGCAAGGCGGCCCTCAGGTCGCTGCTGACCACCTGGCTCGACCGGCTGAACCCCGACGGCCGCGCCGTCCTCGTGGTGCAGAAGCACCTCGGCGCGGACAGCCTGGCGGCGTGGCTGACGGACCAGGGTTGGACCACCACGAGGCTCGTCTCCCGGCGCGGCTTCAGGATCCTGGAGGTGAGCGCCCGTGCGGCAGCTCGGACCGACTGACCTCAAGCGCCTGCATCGCGACTGGCGCCGGCGAACGACGGGCCGGCTCGCGCTCGTCCTCGACGGCGTGCAGGGCCCGCACAACGTCGGCGGGATCCTCCGCACGGCCGCCGCCTACCGCGTGGAGCACCTGTGGCTGACGGAGCGCGGCACCGGTGTGGACCACCCGCAGGTGGGCCGCACCGCCATGGGGAGCGAGCGGTTCTACGAGGTGACGACCGTCCCCGACGGCCCGGCCGCGGTGGGCGGGGCCCCCCCCCCGGGGGTCCCGGCCCGCCCCCGCGGGCCCGGCGGGGGGGGCCGCGCCCACCGCCGAGGGGTACCGGACGCTCGCCCTCGAGCTGTGCGACGAGGCCGTCCCGGCACACGAGGCGGACCTGCGGGGAGACGTGTGCATCGTCATCGGCCACGAGGACCACGGCGTGGGCGCCGCCACACTCGCCGCCTGCGACGGCGCGGTCTACCTGCCGCTGCTCGGGAAGATCGGGTCGCTGAACGTGGCGACCGCGACGGGGATCGCCTGCGCCGAGTGGGCTCGCCAGCACTGGGTCGGGTAGCGCGGCCGCCGACGGCCCGCTCCCGAACCCAACCACCTCCCGTTCTTTGGGGGGGG
>JAEZFI010000310.1 GCA_023437745.1 Actinomycetes bacterium | reverse complement strand
ACCACGACGACCGGGCCGAAGATCTCCTCGCGCACGGGCGTCATCTGGTTGGTGCAGTCCACGAGGAGCGTCGGCGCCACGTAGTAGCCGGTCTCGATGTCGGGACGCTTGCCGCCCACCGCGATGGTCGCACCCTCGTCCACGCCCTTGGCGATGTAGCCCTCGACCCGCTGGCGATGGACGTCGGTGATCACCGGGCCGACCACCGTCGAGCGGTCGAGCGGATCGCCCACCTTCATGTGGGCCGCCGCCTGGGTCAGTCCGGCGACGAGCGCGTCGTGGACACCGCGCTGCACGATCACCCGAGTGGGGGACGTGCAGATCTGGCCGGAGTGGAAGCCCCACACCGAGCTGATCCCGCCGATGGCGGCCTTCAGGTCGGCGTCGTCGAACACGATGCAGGCGCCCTTGCCGCCCAGCTCGAGGAGGAGGCGCTTCATGTCGCCGCCGGCGACCTCGCCGATGCGCCGGCCGACACCGGTCGAGCCGGTGAAGCTGATCATGTCGACGTGCGGGGAGGACACGATCGCCTCCGACGCGGGCACGTCGGTGCCGCACGTGAGGTTCACGACCCCGGGCGGGAAGCCCGCCTCCTCGAAGATGCGGACGAGCTCGATCACGCCCAGCGGGTCCTGCGGCGCGGGCTTGACCACGACCGTGTTCCCCATCGCGAGCGCCGGGCCGAGCTTGCCGGCCATGTTCACGATCGGGAAGTTGTACGACGTGATGCAGCTCACGACGCCGACGGGCGCACGGTGGCCGACGGCCGAGATCAGGCCGCCCGGGGCGAGCGCCGTCGTGGGCATGACCGAGGGCTCGAGCGGGAGGATGCGCGACTCGAGCGCGCCCCTCGCGTAGCGGCGGAAGCGGGCCGCCGCCTGCGGCACCTGCATCGTCTTGGTGACGCGCATCGTGGCGCCGGTCTCGGACTGGACCAGGGGGACGAGGCGCTCGGACTTGGCGTCGATCAGGTCGGCGACGCGCTCGAGCAGCTCCGCCCGGTACTCCGGCGTCGTGGCGCTCCACGCGTCGAAGGCGTCACGAGCGGCCTCGGTCGCTGCGAGCGACTGGGCCACCGAGGCCTGCGGCGCCGCGGCGACCACCTGCTCGGTGGAGGGGTTGACGACTTCGTACGTCCCACCCTCGCCGTCGACCCACTCGCCACCGATGTGGAGTTGGTACGTGTCGTCCTGCATGCCGGCGGCCCCCGGTGTCGTCGGTTGAGCGAGTGTTGACGCGAAAACGAGAACGCGTTCTCGTCAGACTACCGACCGCCCGCCTCGCCGCCAGCAGCGCCGTCGGTACGATCGGGCCAATCTGAGGCGCCGGAAGTCCGCACCGGTCGACCCGCTCGCCGCCGTCCGACCCGAGGCGCTCGATCCGCGGTGGCAGCAGCCGGTCGAGCGGATGCTGGCGGCCCGCCGACGGTTCGACGAGCTGATCGCCTCGATGGCGGACGGCGCCACCCACGAGCGACTGGGTTCGCACCTCTCCCCCCGAACTTTGGAGGAAGACGGTGGCCGGACTCCGACTTCCGGCCGAGTTCAGGGGTGAGCTCGTTCAGTCGAAGTCGAACAGGTCCTCGAGGAAGGAGCGACGGCGCCGCTTCGGGTCGCGGTAGCGGTCGTCGCGGCGAGGCTCCTCGCGGCGAGGCTCCTCGTGGCGAGGGCGCTCCTCGTGGCGAGGACGCTCCTGCGGGGGCGGCGCGACAGCCGCGGCCACACCCGACCCGCGCAGCACGGCGGGTGCGGCGCGCTCGATGATCTTGTCGAGCTCACCCCGATCCAGCCAGACCCCTCGGCACTGGGGGCAGTGGTCGATCTCGATGCCCTCACGGCTCGAGATCACGAGTGCGACGTCACAGACCGGGCAGCGCATGCGGCGACGTTACCCAGCGTTCTGTGTCGTGGAACGCGCCAGACCTGACGCGTCTCACAGCACAGAACGGTCGCGGGTGAGGGTCCTGGGTCAGGGGGCCAGGTCGAGCTGCAGCATCTCGATGGCGTTGCCGCGCACGAGCTTGTGCACGACATCCGACGGGAGGTGCCCCATCAGCTTCTGCGCCGTCTCCTTCGAGTGCGGCCAGGTGCTGTCCGAGTGCGGGTAGTCCGTCTCGAAGCAGATGTTCGAGATGCCGCACTTCTCCAGGTTGTCGAGGCCGTACTCGTCGTCGAAGAAGCAGCCGTAGATCTGCCGGTAGTAGTAGGTGCTCGGCGGCTCGTCGACCACGTCGGACACGCCGCCCCAGGCCCGGTTGTCCTCCCAGACCTTGTCGGCCCGCTCGAGGATGTAGGGGATCCAGCCGATCTGACCCTCGCTGTAGGAGAGCTTGAGGTCGGGGAGACGGGCCAGCCAACCGGAGAAGAGCCAGTCGGTCATCGAGCTCATGGCGTTGCCGAACGTGAGCGTCGAGCCCACGGCCGCCGGGGCATCGGCGGACGTCGAGGGCATCTTCGACGAGCTGCCGATGTGCATGTTGATGACGGTGCCGGTCTCGGCGCACGCCCGGAAGAACGGCTCCCAGTAGTCCGTGTGGATGGACGGCAGGTTCAGGTACGGCGGGATCTCGGAGAAGCAGGTGGCCCGCACGCCGCGCTCGGCGTTGCGGTAGATCTCCTTCGCCGCCAGCTCGGCGTCCCACAGCTGCACGATGATCAGCGGGATCAGGCGGCCGTTCGAGTCGCCGCACCACTCCTCGACCATCCAGTCGTTGTAAGCCTTCACGCAGAGGTCGGACAGCTCCTTGTCCTCGGCCTCCATGAAGGTCTGACCGCAGAACCGGGGGAAGCTGGGGAAGCACATCTGCGCCTCGGTCCAGTTCGCGTCCATGTCGGCGATGCGCGCCGCCGGGTCCCAGCAGCCCTTCCGCATCTCCTCGTAGGTGATGCCGACGACCTTGACCTCGTCACGGTCGAATCCGGCGGCGGCCGAGAGGCGGGTCTGCGGGATCTTCTTGTCCTCGTACACCCACCAGTCGGCCTCGGCGCCGTCGGGGTCGGGCTCATACGAGAACACGCCCCCCACGAACTGCATGTTCCCGCGCTCGCGCACCACCCGGGGGCCGACGTCGCGGTACTTCGCGGGCAAGCGGTCCTGCCACACGTTGGCGGGCTCGATGACGTGATCGTCCACCGAGATGATCTTCGGGATGTCGGCCAGGTCGGTGCCCTGGGAGCCGTCCTGCGGGCCCGGTGATGCGCTCATGCGGGCGATCGTA
>JAEZFI010000286.1 GCA_023437745.1 Actinomycetes bacterium | reverse complement strand
GCGACGGAGGGCTTCGACCCGGGCGGGGCAGGGGACATCCCTTGCGCTGCCCGGGCTTCAGGCTGCCCGGGAGGACGACTCAGTAGGCGCCGCCGCCTTCGCCGCCACCGTCGCCGTTGGCCTCGGTGCCGTCGAGGCTGCACCCGTTGGCGTGGATCGCCGCGCCACGGTCGTCCCAGTTGAGGCCCTCGTGCACGCCGGGGATCGGCGGGATGATGTCGCCCCACTCGCCCGACGCGAGCGGTCCGATCGGCCCGACGTGCTCGCCGAAGTGGTCGCTGCCGCCCCGGCCGCTCAGGTCACCGTCGACGGCGTCCTGCTTGACCGTGATGCGCACGTAGGGATGCGCCACGCTGGCCGTCGCGTGGCAGATCGCGACCTTGGGCTCGTTCGCACTCGTCGCCGACTGCGGCGAGAGCGCCGTGGCGGCGACCGCCACCAGGAGTGCGTTGCGGATGATGGAGGAGTTGGTTCCCATGCCTGCGACGGTAGGGAGCTGTGCACGAGGCGTCAGCGGCCACGCGGACCATTCGGCCCTGGGTGATCCACCCAGCGGTCGTCGACGCAGCCGTCCTCCGCCAGCACCTAGGTTTCCGGCCCGGGGGTGGTGATGACGGGAACCAGGGGATCTCTGCGGTGGCTGGCGGTCGTGTGCGCGTGCGCGCTCCTCGGAGCGGCGTGCAGCGACGACGACGACGCCATGGACGCCGACTCGGCCGGGACGACGGCAACGACACCGGGTGGCGACGATGCAGGCGCGCCGACCGGGCCGAGCGAGGGCGCGTGCGACGCCACGGACAGCGCTGCGTGCCTCCTGCCGTGGCCCAGCGACGCGTTGACCCGGGCCGACGACTCGACCCCGACCGGCCGGCGTCTGGACCTCCCGGCCGACGGCACCCCGGACAACGTCGACGGCGTCCACATCGAGCCAACCGAGTGGAACCGCAGCGACGGGTTCAGCCCTTCGTCGATCGGCCTGACGGTCATGCCGCACCTCGACGCCGACGCGAGCGGCCTGCCACCCCAGACCGACATCGGCCGCTCGCTGGACGAGGACTCACCAGTCGTCGTCCTCGACGTCGACACGGGCGAGCGGCTCGCCGCGTGGGCGGAGATCGACTCCCACGTCCCCGACCCGGAGCAACGGCTGCTCAGGATCGTGCCCGCCGCTGGGCTCCCCGAGGGGCACCGCATCGCCATCGCCCTGCGGGACCTGAAGGCGGAGGGCGGCGGCGACGTCGAACCGAGTGAGGGCTTCGCCGCGCTGGTCGAGGACCCGACGGCCGACCAGCAGGTGTGGCTGGACGCGCTCGAGGAGGCGGGGCTCGCACCGGACGAGCTCACGCTCGCGTGGTCCTTCACGGTGGCCTCGGCCGACGGGCTGTCCGGCCGGCTCCGCCACATGTGGGAGGAGACCTCGTCGGACCTCGGCGACGGCGCGCCGCCGTTCAGCGTCACGTCGGTCGAGGCATCGGGCCTCGCCCGCATCGTGCGCGGGACCTTCGAGATGCCGAAGTACCTGCAGGGCGACGGCGGGCCGGGCTCGGTGCTGAACAACGACGACGACCCGAACGGCATCCCGACCGCCGATGGCACCATGTCGAACGACTTCCTGTGCACCGTCCCCGTTGCGGCCACGGGCGACGACCCCGCGCCGTTCGTCGTCTACGGCCACGGCCTCCTCGGCTCCCGGGCGGAGGTCCTCGGCATCGGGACGGTCGGGGCCGCCGCGGGCATCGGGTTCTGCGCCCTCGACTACCTCGGGATGAGCACGTCGGACGTCCCCACGGTGATCGAGGAGTTCGCCGACCTCACGCGCTTCCGCACGCAGCCCGACCGGCTCCAGCAGGGCCACCTCGGCTTCCTGCTCCTCGGGCGGTTGCTGCGGAGCGCCGGCGGCTTCGGCACCGACCCCGCCTTCCAGGACGAGGCCGGCCTGTCGATCGTCGCGGGGGACGAGCTCGCGCTGCTCGGTGCCAGCCAGGGCGGGATCCTGGGCGGCGCGGCCACCGCCCTCACGACGGACTGGGACCGGGCGATCCTCGCCGTGGGCGGCATGGGCTACAACCTGCTGCTGCGTCGCAGCATCGACTTCGACAAGTTCGCCGTGCCGTTCGAGGCCGCCTACACCGACCCGCTGGAGCAGGCGATCGCCATCGAGCTGATCCAGGTGCTGTGGGACCGTGGTGAGAACACCGCGTACGCGCAGCACCTCACCCGGGATCCGCTCGGGCCGAGGAAGGAGCCCTCCACCGTGATGCTCCTCGAGGCCTTCGGCGACCACCAGGTCGCGAACGTGGCCACGGAGAAGCTGGCACGCACCCTCGGCATCGGCCGGCGCGCACCGACCCTCGCCGAGGGCCGGTCGACGGACGTCGACCCGTTCTTCGGCATCGAGCCCCTGCCGTCGCTCCCCCACGAGGGATCGGGTCTCGTCGTGTGGGACTTCGACACCCCGGCGCCACCCGCCTCGGACACCCCGCCACGCGAGGGCGACGATCCGCACGGCAAGCTCAGCGACGTGCCCGAGGCACTGGCGCTCGTCGCCGCCTTCATCCAGCCCGACGGCGGGATCGTCGACGTGTGCAACGGGGCGCCCTGCCACACCCCCGACACCTGAGCGAGGCGAGACCCGGTCAGCGGTGGGCGGCGACGACCTCGGCCACGCCGGCGACGAAGCGGTCGATGTCCTCGACGGTCGTGTCGAAGCTGCACATCCACCGCACCAACGCGGCGTCGGGGTCCCACTCCCAGAAGAAGGACCAGTCCTGCAGCGGCCGGATGGCCGCGGCGGGCAGGCGGGCGAACACGGCGTTGACCTCGGGCCGGCGATCCAGCGTCACCCCCGGCACGTCGGCCATCCGGTCGGCGAGGAGCGCCGCCATCTCGTTGGCGTGCCGGGCGTTGTGCAGCCACAGGTCGTCGGCGAGGAGCGCCTCGAACTGCGCAGCGACGAACCGCATCTTCGAGGGGAGCTGCCCCGCCTGCTTGCGGACGAACTTCACGTGGCGACCGAGCTCGGGGCGCAGGAACACGACCGCCTCGCCGTACATCATCCCGTTCTTCGTCCCGCCGAAGGTCAGCACGTCGACGCCGGCGTCCACGACCATGGTCCGGAGGTCGACGTCCAGCGCCGCGGCGGCGTTCGCGATCCGCGCGCCGTCCAGGTGGAGCAGCAGGCCGGCGCGGTGGGTGGTGTCGGCGATCTCGGCCAGCTCCTCGAGCCGGTACAGCGTGCCGAGCTCGGTCGACTGCGTGATCGAGACGACGCCGGGCTGCACGTGGTGCTCGTCGCCCAGGAGGTGGAGGTGTGGCTCGATGTCGGCGGGGCGCAGCTTGCCGTCGGGGGTCGGCACGGCGAGGAGCTTGCAGCCGGTGAAGCGCTCGGGCGCCCCGCACTCGTCGGTCGCGATGTGGGCGCTGTCCGTGCAGATCACCGCACCCCAGGGCTGGAGGAGGCACTGCAGCCCGACCACGTTCGCACCGGTGCCGCCCCAGGTGAACGCCACCTGGACGTCGCCCAGCAGGTCACGGAACCGTGCCGTGGCCCGCTCGGTCCAGTCGTCGGCGCCGTAGGCCATGGCGTGCCCGGTGTTGGCCCGGGCCAGCGCCTCCATCACGAGCGGGTGGACGCCCGAGGCGTTGTCGCTCGCGAACAGCGTCGAGGGAGCCGGAGGCAGCACGGCGCGAACGCTAGAGGTCGGGCTCGACCCGGGCGAAGATCGCCTTGAGGTAGGCGCCGTGGGTGAACCCGATCGGGTGGTCCTCGGCGTGGCCGGTCCGCACCACGTTCTCCAGCCGCACCCTCCGCCGGGCCGCCGCCTCGAGGATGGTGGAGTAGAACTCGGGCTCGGTGACGCGGGCGGAGCACGACGCCTGGACCAGCGTTCCGCCCGGCTCGAGCAGCTGGAGCGCCAGCTCGGTCAGCCGGCCGTAGGCGCGCAGCGCGCCGTCCACCTGGCTCTGGCGCGACGCGAACGACGGCGGGTCGACCACGATCAGGTCGTAGAGGCGCGACCGGTCGATCAGCTCGTGGAGGACGGTGACGGCGTCGCCGGCAGTCGTCTCGTGCCGGCAGGCCTTCACGGGGGCGCGGTCCTCGTTGAGCGCCATGTTGCGCCGCGCCGCAGCGAGCGCTTCGGCGCTGATGTCGACGCTGTGCACCTGCGACGCCCCGCCCACTGCAGCGTTCACGGAGAACCCGCCGGAGCTGGAGAACACGTCGAGGACCCGACGACCCGCGGCGCGGGACCTGACCTTCAGCCGGTTCTCCCGCTGGTCCAGGAAGAAGCCCGTCTTCTGCCCGCCCAGCACGTCGGCCTCGAACCGGACGTCGTGCTCGAGGAAGTGGACCCGTCCCACCCCCGGGGCGCCGACGAGCTGCATGCCGTCGTAGCGACCACCGGTCTCGCCCTTCGCCACCTGGCGGGCGAGGCGGAGGACGACAGCCGCCGGCTCGAGCAGCTCGAGCAGCACCTCCACCACCGCGTCGAGGTGGGCGAACCACGCCTCGCTGTAGAGCTTGACCACCAGCGTGTCGGCGTAGCGGTCGACGACGAGGCCGGGAAGCCCGTCGTTCTCCCCATGGACCACGCGGTAGCCGGTGGTGTGCTTCGAGCCGACGAGGCGGGACCGTCGTTCCAGGGCGGCCCGCACGCGGGATCGCCAGAAGTCCCCGTCGACGGTCAGGGGCTTGCCGTGGTGGAGCACCTTGATGCGGATGGGCGAGGCGGGGTCGTACAGGCCGATCGCCATGAAGTTCCGGCGGTCGTCGAAGATCACGGCGAGGTCGCCGGCCCGGCCTTCGGGCTTCACCGAGGTGATCGACTCGTCGAACACCCACGGGTGGCCGCTGCGGATGTGCCGGCCGGCGTCCTTCGTGACACGGACCGCGAGCCGGGCCACCTCACCGGTCGTCGCCGGCTGGGCGCCGCTCACTCGTCGGACGTGTCGAGGAGGTCGGCGGCCGCGGCGAGCGCGCCGCCCAGTGCCGCCGCCCGCTCGTACACGGCTGCGAAGTAGTGCTCGGCCACCTTCTCGCGGCCGGGCAGTGGTGCCGGGCCCAACGAGCGCACCATCGAGGTGGGGTCGGGCGCCGCGACGATCTCCTCGACCTCGTCGAAGGACTTCTCGGGGTCGCCCCAGAAGTCCAGGGGCGACGTGGCCTTCTTGGCCTTGCCCTGGCGGTTCGACTTCCGGCGACGCTGCCCGCTCATGCCGTCGCCCCCATCTCGACGAGGTCCTCACCGGTCGTGTCGGACGCCTCGGGCCCTTCGGGCGTCGCACCTGCCGCATCGCCCGACCCGGACTGCAGGTCGTCGGTGAACAGGAGGTCCTCGCGGATCCCCAGGGCCGTCCGCAGCTGGTCGCTGTCGAGGTCGGCCAGCGAGCTGGACTTGGGGAGGACCATGTCGGCGATCTGCCGCTTCCCGGCGACGACCTCCTCGACCCGCTCGTCCACCGTGCCCGGGCACACCAGGCGGTGGCAGATGACCGTGCGGGTCTGGCCGATCCGCCAGGCGCGGTCACGTGCCTGGTCCTCGACCGCCGGGTTCCACCACCTGTCGTAGAGCACGACGTGGCTGGCGGCGGTCAGGTTGAGCCCGGTGCCCCCGGCCTTCAGCGACAGCACGAGGGCGCCCGGCCCTTCCAGCGCCTGGAAGTCCTCGATCATCCGGTCGCGCACGCCCCGGCTGAGCCCGCCGTGGTAGCAGGCGACCGGCGTGCCGGTGCGCTCGGTGAGGTGGTCGGCGAGCTTGACGCCCCACTCCGCGAAGTGGGTGAAGACCAGGACCTTCTCCCCCGACGCGAACACCGACTCGACGATCTCCTCGAGGCGGGCGAGCTTGCCCGACCGGCCGTCGAGCGGTCGGTCGTCGTCCCGGTAGGCGGACGGGTGGTTGCAGATCTGCTTCAGTGCGGTGATCGCCGCGAGCACCTGGCCCTTCCGTGGCTCCTCGCCCTCCTCGACCGCGGTGCCGGTGATGAGCTTGTCGAGGACCGCCTGGTAGAGGCCGACCTGCTCAGGAGTCATCGCGCACAGGGCCAGCTCGTCGATGCGATCCGGCAGCTCCGCGGCGATGGCAGGCTCCGCCTTGGTGCGACGGAACACCATGATGCCGTTGAGCGCCCGCATGGCGTCCTCGGCCTCGACCCGCGTGTTGCCGTCCCGGGAGAGGCTGGCGATGAACTGGGGGCGCGGTCCGACCAGTCCGGGGTTCGCGAAGTCGAGGATGGCCCAGAGGTCGCCGAGGCCGTTCTCGATCGGCGTGCCGGTCAGCGCCACGCGGGTCCCCGCCTGGAACCGACGGAGCTGCTGGGATGTGTCGTTGGCGGGGTTCTTGATCGCCTGCGCCTCGTCGAGCACGAGCCGGTTCCAGGTGATCGTCTCGAGCGCCTCGATGTCGCGCACGGCCGTGCCGTAGGTCGTGATGACGACGTCGGCGCGCTGCACCTCGTCGGCCACCTCGTCGATCGAGGCCCGGCTCGCGCCGTGGTGCACGACGACACGCAGGCTCGGCGTGAACCGCGCCGCCTCGGCCGCCCAGTTGCCGACGACGGCCGGCGGGGCGATCACGAGCGAGGGTCCCCGACCCGCGCCCGCCAGCAGGTGCGCCAGCATGGTGGGCGTCTTGCCGAGCCCCATGTCGAGGGCGAGGCACCCGCCCAGGCCGACCGAGTCGAGGAAGCCGAGCCAGGCGAGCGCCTCGGCCTGGTAGCTGCGGAGCTCGCCCTGGAAGCCGTTCGGGGCACCCGTGGCGTCCAGGGTGACGTTGGCGGCACGGGCCAGGAGGTCGGACGCCCACGAGTTGCCGGCGACCGAGATCCCACCGGCGAGCGCGTTGCCCTCGAGCCCGAGGGCCATCCGGAGCATCTCGCCGCCGGTCATCTGCGTGGTGTCGGCCTTGTCGGCGAGCGCCGCGGCGGCAGCGTTCAGGTCGGCGTGGTCGAGGGCGACCCACTTGCCGCCGGACCGGACGAGAGGTCGGGCCTCGCGGGCGAGTCGGGCGATGTCGGCCGCTGACAGCTCGACGTCGTCGAACAGGGCGGACCAGCGGACGTTCGCGAGCTGGTTGGCACCGGCGGCGGACGGGGTCGTCGTGTCGGCGAACAGGCGGAGCGCCGGGGTGGCACGCCGCTTGGACAGCGCGGGGACCCTGACGTCGAAACCGGCCGACTGGAGCTGCCGGCCCGTGGTCGACATGAGCTCCCAGGCCTCCTCCTGGCTGAGGATCACCTGGCCGCGGCGCATGCCGCCGGGGCGCAGCAGCGCGGGGACCATCCGCTCCACGCGGGTCATCTGGTCTTCGATGTCACGGGGCTTCGCGCCGGCCTGCGCCATCGCCTCCTCGACGGACATCGGCGTGCCGTCGGGTGCCGGCGCGAGCACCGCGAGGTGCCATGCGTTGCCGGAGTCGGGCGGGTCGAGCTGCACGATCAGCTGGGCGTGGCCGCCGGTCACGGGGCGGGCCCACCGCTCGATGCGGGCGACGGCCTCGCCGCCGATGCGGACCGGCACGTCGAAGGCGCTGCCGTCGAGCCGGGCGAGGAACGACTCGGCCACGTCGCTCGCGTTCCTGACGTGGGGCGGCGGGGCCGGCACCTCGATCTGGCGGGCGGCGGTGCGGCAGATGGCGTCGACCATGCCGGTGAGCGCCGACTTGGCGAGGGCCCGCGCATCGTTCCCGGAGTCGAGCGCGGCCACGGCACCCGGCATCCGCTCGGCGGTGTCACGGAGACGCTCCGGATCGAGGAGCGCCGGCGTCCAGCGCACGGAGTAGGAGCCGGTGGACTCGTTGCCGTTGCCGTTGCCGCCGCCACTGCTGCCGCGGGGTCGCTTGCGCTGGCGCATCTGCGGGACCATCGCGCCGGTCGCCGTGAGCTCGACCGCCCAGATCGCCACCCGGCCCAGCCAGCGGAGCGTCAGCCCCACGACCGAGGCACCGGCTGGCTCGTCGCCCTCGTCGGCGTCGTCGTCGCGTTCGGCCGCGTCGTCGAGGTCGTCGCCGGCACCCAGGGCCACGAGCCAGCCGAGGACGTCACCGACGGGGATGGCGAGTGCGTCGGCCGAACCGCCGCTGGGGAGCTTCACGGAACCGTGCTTGCTCCAGCCGGTCGACGGTGCGCCGGTCTCGGCGAGCAGGGACTCGACGAGCTCCAGGTCGGCCGACGGCACCCGGTGCCCGCCGGCCCAGACGACGACCCGGCCGGGTTCCCACGAGGCGTGCAGCTGCAGCGTCCCGGGTTCGGCGTGCTCGACCTCGCCCGCCTGACCGTCCGACGACGGCTCGGGCTCCGGCTCGGCCTCCTCGGGCTCTCCGGTCAGCCGGCTCCACGCAGCCGACAGCCGGCGCTGCTCGGAGAGGAGATCGGCGACGACCTGCTCGCGCTCGGGCCCGCTCGAACGGCGCGCCGCGGCCAGGTACTCCTCGGTCTCGTGCAGGAGGCGGAGGAGTGCGCTGCGCCAGGCCAGGCGATCGGCCTCGAGGGCGGCGAGCTGTTCGGGCGTGGCGACGCCGTCCGCCTCGGCCTCGACGTACATGTCGAGCTGCCAGGGGGCGAGGGCTCCCGCACCGGCGTGATGGAGAGATGTGATGATGCGTCTCCGCTCGTGGGCATCGACGTCTCCGCACGGGGCGACGTCGTGGTGGTTCGCTGTGGTGCCGACGATCCCGACGGATCGTCCCGACCGGGCCATTCCGGTCCCTCGTCGACCCCGCGGTCGACGGACGGTGCACTGCGACGACCACTCTATCGACTCACGGTCCGTGACCGCGACCTCGCGGTGCCGGTTGCCACGAGCGAGCTGGCGAGTCCGCGTGAACCACCCCGGACGGCACCGGTGTCGACGTGTCCGGCGGTGACTGGAAGAACGTGTTGTGATCGAACATGTGTTCGCCTACGATGGATGACATGGAGGCGGCATCGGAGACCACGTCGAGCACCGGTTCGACCGAGCGCCACGCACGCACGCTCGAGGCCGTGGCGGCAGCGCAGCGGGACGTTGATGCGGTCGACGACCGCATCGGGCTCCTCGCGGCGCAGATCCACGCGCTCGAGGCCGAGCTCCTGGGTGAGCTCGCCACGTTCGACGAGATGGACGGCTGGCACGGTGTGGGCTACCGGTCGTTCGGCCACTGGCTGTCCGTCCGCGCCAAGTTCACGCCCGCCGAGGCCACCCGTCTGACCTCCCTCGCCGGGAAGCTCGACCGCGTCCCGCAGCTCCTCGACGACGCTCGCCACGGGATGGTGTCGTCCTCGCTGCTCGCTGCGGCCGCTCGGGTCTCGACGCCCGACAACCAGGAACGCGTCGCCGACGTGGTCCGGTTGTGCACGCCGGCGCAGGCGCTCCGGGTGCTGGCCAAGTACCGCGACCTCCGTCCGACCGTCGAGGACGCCGACGGGGACACACCCCACGATCGCCCGGAGCCGGAGCCGGACTACTGGTGGCGGGCGTGGAGCGACGACCAGGGGCGCGGTCGCATCGACGCCGCCCTCGACGAGGTCACCGCCGCGCTGCTCGGCCAGGCGTGGCGAGCGGCGCAGGCCGCCGGCGAGACCCCGCCCGAGTCCGATCCCGAATCCGATCCCACGACTACCCCCGAGCCGTCACCGGTGTCGTCGCTCGACGAGCGGCGCCGGCGAGAGGATCCGAACGAGATCGCCCGGCGCCTCGCCACCACCATGCTCGACGACGCCCACGCGGGCGGCCTGTGCGCACCCGGTGGTGAGCGGTTCGCCGTGCAGGTCACGGTCGACCTCGCCACTCTGGCCCAGGTGCTGGGCATCACGCTCGACCCCTCGCTCCCGGTCCGCCTCGGGTCCGAGTGCTTCCTCGCCTCCTCGGGTCGTCACCTCCAGGACCACGAGCTCGCTGCGATCCTGTGCGACGCCAACCTCCAGCTCCTCGTCGAGCAGGACGGCGTGCCGCTCTGGCTGGGCAACGAGGTCCGCACCTTCAACCGTCAGCAGCGTCGGGCCATGCGTCGGCGCTCCGGTGGGCATGGCGGCTGCGAGTTCCCCGGCTGCACGCAGACCCGCTACCTCTACGGGCACCACGTCGTGTTCCACGGTGACGAGGGCCCGACCACGCTCGACAACGGGATCCTGCTGTGCGGGTGGCACCACCGTCGCCTGCACCGCGAGGGCTGGACGATCACGACCGACGGCGACCAACGGTTCACCTTCTGGAACGGCAGCCGCTGCCTGGGCACCACCACCCGCGCCCACGGTCCGGGCGGTCGTCCACCGGACCTCGTCCGACTCGAACCGGTCGACGCCGTTCCCGATCCACCGCCCGAGCTGGGACCCGACTCACCGCGGTCCGAGAGCGGCGGCGAAGCTATGACCGCCTGGGCGCTCGACAACCTGCTGCACCAGCTCCTCGCTGCCTGACGCCGCTACTCCGGGAAGCTGATCCCGGTCGTGGCGAGGAGCTCCTCTGCTGCCTCGGGGAACACGTTGCGCACGAGGAACGGATCCTTGATCACCGCGTAGTCCGGAGCCAGCACCCGGGTGTACCGCTCGATGTAGAGGAGCTGCTTGCCCACCAGCATCATCTCCTTCGGCGGGGTCCCCCCGTACTCCTTCATGAGCACGACGCTGGAAGTGATGAGGTCGCCGAGGTTCACCGAGCCCATCCCCGAGTCGAGCAGCGGGACCAGGATCATCGCGAGGCGAGCGCCGATCTCCTCGTCCGTGCCCATGTCGGCGGGGAACACCCCCACCCGCCGATAGGCAGCGGCGATGCGGGTGAAGTCGCGGTCGAAGACGCACGAGTAGTAGAGGTCACGGGCGACGGCCCGCCACTCGTCGTCCAGCTCGCCCATGATCCCGAAGTCCAGGAAGCATCCCCGGCCGTCCTCGAGCACCCAGATGTTCCCGGCGTGCAGGTCGCCGTGGAACGGGCCGTGCAGGAGGACCGCCTCCGTCCACGCCTTGGCACCCCGGCGCAGGATCAGCTCGCCGTCGTGGCCGCGGTCCCGGATCCCCTCGAAGTCGTCCATCGGGATGCCGCGGACCCGCTCCATGCAGATGGTGCGCAGACCGCAGTGGTCCCAGTAGATCTCGGGGGCGGTCACCCACTTGTTGTCGCCGAAGGCGCAGAGCTGCTCCCGGAAGCGGTCCTGGTTCCAGGCCTCGACGACGGGGTTCAGCTCCCGGCTGGTCAGCGACGCGGCGTCCAGCACCATGCCCACCCCGTTGGCGCTGCGGCCCCACTCGGTCCGCTGGGCGATGCGGGCCACGAGGTACATCACCCGGAGGTCGCGGGTCATCGCGTCCCGCAGGCCGGGGCGCTGCACCTTGACCACTGCCTCGCGCCCGTCGCGCAGGGTGCACGCGTGGACCTGCCCGATCGAGGCAGCGGAGAGGGGCACGTCGTCGAAGGTGGCGAAGCACTCGTCGATCGGGAGTCCGAGGTCCTCCTCGATCGTGCGGCGCACCTGGTCGGAGGGGAACGGCGGCACCTCGTCGAGGCACCGCCGAGCCGGACCGGCGAGCCACTCGGGGAAGATGCCCGGTGACGAGGCGATGACCTGACCGAGCTTCACGAAGGTCGGCCCGAGCTCGATGAACCCGTCGACCAGCCCGTGCGACGCGGCGTCGGACCACGAGCCCGGCCGGCGCCGCACACGGTCCGGGACGGCCTGCACCACCGCACGGATCAACGACCACGAGAGCACGGCCAGCACCACGAGGATGCGTCGCACCTCCGACGCCCCGAACCGGGCGAGGTCGGGCTCGGGCGACTCGAGCATCTCCGGCGTGGGGCCGTCGACCAGAGGGCCGCTGTGCGAGGGGCCACTGTGTGCAGGGCCACTGTCTGCAGGGCCACTGTGCAGGGTCATCGGGTCACGCCGTTCAGGAGGGGGTCGAAGAGCTCGTGGAGCGTACGTCGCGCTGCCTCGTCGTCGTCGAGCGGCAGCGTCGAGGCGGGCAGGAGGGCGAAGGAGATCGCGAGGCGGAACACGGCCTCGGCCCCGTGGCGGGCGCGTTCCACGTCGACGTGCGGGACCTGCCCGCGCAGCTCGGCGACGAGCAGGCCCGTGACCAGCTCCATGATCGGCCGGGCGTCGCCGAGGACGAACATGAGCAGGTCGGGCTCGGATCGGACCAGCGGCACGATCAGCGTCGACTCCGCCGAGCGGAGGCCCATGAGGAAGCCCTCGACGAGCTTGTCCTCGAGTCGATCGACGTGGGCGACCGCCTCGGTCACACCCACGAAGAAGGTCCGCAGCTCACGGGCGAGCACCGCTTGGACGATCTCGTCGCGACCGTCGAAGCGGCGGTAGATCGTGGTCCGGCCGACGTTGGCGCGCTCGGCGATCTCCTCGACCGTGCAGCGCCGCAGCCCGCTGGAGGACAGGACCGTCGCCGCGGCATCGAGGATCCGGGTGGTGACGTCGTCGGGGTCGGTGTCGGCCAGCGCGCCGAGCAGCGGCGCGAGGTCGAGCTGGGGGGCGCGGCGCATCAGCGGCCGGCCGAGGCGGTCGCGGCCTCGACCGGGCGGTAGCCCGTCGGTCGCTCACCCGGCGTGAGCCGCGACCGTTGCGCATGGCGGCGCATCGACACCCGTCGGAGCCCTTCGGGCAGGAAGCGCGACCCCTCGCGGGCGGCCACGATCAGTGCCCGGTACTGGACGTCGTCGGCCGTCGACCACGGGATGCCGAACCGCTCGCGCACCACCGCCGGCAGCCCGCCGATGGAGGTCAGCCGGGCGGCCGGCGTGAAGCCCAGCTCGACGGGGTAGGCGATGAGCCGTGGGCCCGGGATGCCGTTCACCCGCGCCCCGAGCGCCATCTCGACCGCCCGCTCCGCCGCCGGCGTCATCTCCAGCTCCTCGGCGCAGATCCGCTGGAACCGTGCGGTGTACTCGGGCCGTGTGGTGGGCAGGCCACGCTCGCTGACCCCGTAGCGGCGATACCAGAGGCGGCCCTCCTGGTACATCGCCTCCCGCTGCGCGTCGGTGAGGCCGCCAGCCGCGAACCGGCGCGCTGCCTGCTCGGCGGCGCGGTACAGGGTGATGTGCGCCCACCAGTACGTGTCGACGTCGAGGGCGTGGTAGCGGCGCCCCTGGTGGTCGACGCCCTTGATGTCACGGTGGAGGTCACGGATCGCACGTGCCGTGTCGTCGTCGCGGATCGAGGCGACGATCGGCCCGATGCTGCGGGTGATGCGGGCCCAGGGCTCCAGGAAGAAGTCGGAGTGCTCGGCCACCCCGGCACCGAGGCCCGGGTGCATCAGCTGGAGGATCCCGTTGCTCAGCCCGGTGAGCGAGAGCCGCCAGTCCGTGGCCCACCGCCACAGGAGCCCGTCCTCCGGGATCCGGGGGATGGCCGTCGACGACGCTGCACCGCTGCGGGACATTCGTACAGAATCTGTTCCACCCTCCCGCGTGTCAAGGGTCAGCCTGCTGGGACGTCCTCACCGCTGATGTCCCGTCCGATGTCGCGGGCCTCGTCGCCCTCGGGGGCGGCCACCTCGACGATCGGCTCGTCGCGGTCGTCGAACTCCGTGCGCAGCGCACGCGACATCACGGCGTGCTGCAGGTACAGCGAGGTGATGTAGGTCAGCTCGAGCAGCTCCTCGTCGGAGAGGTGCTCCTTCAACTTGTCGACGAGGCCCTCGGGCACCCGACCCAGATCCAGGACCAGGCAGTCCGTGTAGGCGAGCACCAGCCGCTCCACCTCGGTGAAGCAGTCGGCGGCCTGCCAGTGCGGCACGGCCGCGATCCGCTCCTCGCTCACGCCGAGCGCGCGCAGCGACTTGCAGTGCTGGGAGAACACGAACTGGCTCTGCGCCGCCCATCCGGCACGGGTCTGTCCCAGCTCCCGGAGCACCGGGTCCAGGAGGCAATCGGGGCTGCGGTAGAGCGCGAAGCCCTTGACCGCGTGCGAGAGGACGTCGGGGACGAGCGCGAACACCGTCCACCAGTCCCCCGGCGTGCCCGTCGCGGTGCCCGGCTCGGCGACCGGATCTCGACCGTCGAAGAGGAGCTGGTACATCGTCGAGACGATCTTCGGGTTGTCGTCCGCCTTCGGGACCTGGCGCAGACGTGGCATGTGGTGGGTCCTCCTGTCAGACCATCGCCGTGATCGGCAGCGGGAGCCCGAGCGCCGCACGGCCGACCAGCTCGGCGGTCGCATCGGGGTCGAACACGACGTGCCCGGCCAGCGTCGAGACGTCGCGCAGCGCCGCCTGGAACGGCGAGTCCAGCCGGTGCGCGGAGCCGCCGCTCACCGCGCACAGGTCGGTGACCACCCCGCGGCTGAGCTGGACGACGTGGGTGGCGGCCGATCGGAACCGTGCCCGGTCCGCTCGGGGCAGCGGACCTCGGGCCACCTCGGCGGTCAACGTCTCGACGGCATGGCGGTGGACCAGCTCGGCCGCGTGGACGTCGGCCAGCGCGTTCGCCAGGCGGATCTGCGAGGCCGGCTGGTCCTTCGCGGCGACGCCCGAGTACGCGATGACGCGCTCGGCGACGCGGTCGCGGAACGCGGCGACCACCGAGCTCGCCGTGCCCAGCGCAGGCGCAGCGGCGCCCAGCGCCAACACGGGGGCCAGCGGCATCCGGTAGAGCGGCGCCTCGTGGAGCGCGGCGCCCGGCGCGCGCCCTTCGACGAGGTCGAAGAACGAGATGGTGCGGTGCTCGGGGACGAAGGCGTCGTCCACCACGACGTCGTTGCTGCCCGTCCCGCGCATGCCGCTCGTGTGCCAGACGTCGTCCACCGCCACGTCGCCGATCGGGAGGAGGAGCAGGCGGATGTCCAACACGTCGTCCCGGGCCACCGGCGCGCCGACCATCACCCAGTCGCTGTGCATCACCCCGGTGCCCCACGACCACCGGCCCGACACCCGGTACCCGCCCGCGGCCGGGTGGGCCGTGCCGGTGGGCGCGAACGTGCCGGGCGCCAGCGCCCACGGCCGGTCCGCGAAGACCTCGTCCTGGGCCTCCTCGGGGAAGAGGGCGAACAGCCAGTTGTGCAGCCCGAAGAACACGGTGATCCACCCGGTCGAGGTGCATCCCTCGGACAGCACGCGACCGACCTCGAACAGGGTAGCGACGTCCAGCTCGTGGCCCCCGCGCGCGGCCGGCACGAGGATCTCGAAGAGCTCGGCGGCGGCCAGGTCGTCGATGGTGGCGTCCGGCAGCCGGCGGAGCCGCTCCGCCTCCGGGCGCCGCTCGGCGAGCACCGGCACCAGCGATCGGGCGCGGTCCACGACGTCGGTCGATCGGAGCGTCGCCAGGTCCTCGTTCATCGGGCGAGTTGAGCAGATCCGCAGACCTGCACGCGGCCTCACCGACTTCGATACACTTGGCGACGTGCGTGCACAGCCCCTCCTCCTCCTCGTGTAGGCGAGTGCCCCACATACGGCACTCGCCGAAGCTCCTGTGCCTGCGGGCTCAGGAGCTTCTTGCGTTTTCCGGCCCCCGTAGCAGTCCAGCGTCCCCGACCGAGTGAGCACCGACATGCCTCCCCAGCCCGTCACCGCCAAGAAGATGCCGTTCGAGAAGTACCAGGCGTTCGTGCCCCTCGAGCTCCCCGACCGCACGTGGCCCGACCGCAAGCTCACCGCAGCACCGCGCTGGTGCGCAGTGGACCTGCGCGACGGGAACCAGGCGCTGATCGACCCGATGGATCCGGTTCGCAAGCTCAAGATGTTCCAGACCCTCGTCACCATGGGCTTCAAGGAGATCGAGGTCGGGTTCCCCTCCGCGAGCCAGACCGACTTCGACTTCGTCCGCCAGCTCATCGAGGAGGACCTCGTCCCCGAGGACGTCACGATCCAGGTCCTCACGCAGTGCCGCGAGGAGCTGATCGAGCGGACCTACGAGTCGCTGGTCGGCTCGCATCGGGCGATCGTGCACTTCTACAACTCGACGTCGATCCTGCAGCGCAAGGTGGTGTTCGGGCTGGACAAGGCGGGGATCATCGACATCGCCGTCAACGCCGCGCGCCTCTGCCGCAAGCTCGAGTCGACGCTGCCCGGCACCGACGTCCGCTACGAGTACTCGCCCGAGAGCTACACCGGCACCGAGGTCGAGTTCGCCGTCGAGATCTGCGACGCCGTCGCCGAGGTCATCGAGCCCACCCCCGAGCGCCCGCTGATCATGAACCTGCCGGCGACCGTGGAGATGTACTCCCCCAACCTCTACGCCGACACGATCGAGTGGTTCCTGCGCCACGTCCGGAACCGCGAGTCGATCGTCCTGTCGCTCCACCCGCACAACGACCGGGGCTGCGCCGTGGCCGCGGCCGAGCTCGGGGTGCTGGCCGGCGCCGACCGCGTCGAGGGCTGCCTGTTCGGGAACGGCGAGCGCACCGGGAACGTGGATCTGGTCACCCTGGCCATGAACCTCTTCAGCCAGGGCGTCGACCCCGAGCTGGACGTCAGCGACATCGATGCGCTGCGGCGCACCGCCGAGTACTGCAACCGGCTGCCGGTGCACGAGCGCCATCCCTACGTCGGCGACCTGGTCTACACGGCGTTCTCCGGCTCCCACCAGGACGCCATCAAGAAGGGCCTCGCCGCGCTGGGCCCGGAGTACGAGACCTGGGCCGTCCCGTACCTGCCCATCGACCCGGCCCACGTCGGCCGCAGCTACGAAGCGGTCATCCGCGTGAACAGCCAGTCGGGCAAGGGCGGCGTGGCGTACATCATGGAGGCCGAGCACGGCTTCTCCCTGCCTCGCCGCCTGCAGATCGAGTTCTCGAAGACGATCCAGGCCGTGGCCGAGGACACGGGCACGGAGATCACCCCCACCGCCATGTGGGACGAGTTCCAGGCGATGTACCTGCCGGAGGCTCCCGTGCTCCAGCTGCGCTCGCACGAGCTGGTGACCCGCGCCGACGAGGAGACGACCATCACCGCCCACCTCACGGACGGGGGCGAGGCCGTGACCGTCTCCGGCACCGGCAACGGCCCGATCGCAGCGTTCGTCCACGCGGTGTCGACCGGGCTCGGCATCGAGCTCGACGTCGTCGACTACCACGAGCACTCGATGGGACGCGGCGCCGACGCCACGGCCGTCGCCTACGTCGAGACGGTCGACAGCGCCAACGACACGCGGTGGGGCATCGGCACCGACCCGAACATCATCACCGCCTCGCTGCGGGCCGTGCTCTGCGCGGCGGATCGGATCCGGCGGGCGACGGAGCGCTGAGCAGCTCCCGCCATCCGGCCAGCTCGAGGGACACCGCCGAGCCGACGTCGCGTCGCGCCTCGATCCCGTACCCGATGCCCTCGGCGACCGGTCGCGGGTCCCACGTCCCGCCGAGCCGGTCCCACAGCGTGAGCACCGGCGCCAGGTTCACCGCCGCCGTCGCCCCGCCGTGCTCCACGGCGTGGTGGCGGCGGTGGGTCACTGGCGTCGTCAGCGTCGCCACCACCCACGACGGCAACCTGACGGGCGCGGCGGTGTGGACGAGCGCCTGCCAGAGGTTCGAGACGGCGGCGCACACCACGAGCGGCTCCAGGCGGAAGCCCCCCAGGGCGAGCAGCGGGAAGATCACGACGGCGTGCAGCGGCAGCCAGCTCTGCCGCCACGCCAACGTCAGGTCGTAGCGGTCGCCGGTGTGGTGCACCTGGTGCGACGCCCAGCCGAGCCGGGTCCGGTGCCCGATCCGGTGGTACCAGTAGCCCGCGAGATCCCAGGCGACGAACGCCCCGAGCGCGCCGAGCAGCGGATGCCCGTCCCACACACCGCGGAGCGGTGCCGGCGCCCATCCGGCGAGGACCGGCCACAGGGCGACGTACAGGCGCGTGACCACGGCGCCCACGACCACGGCGCCGGCGGCCATCGATGCGACCACCGGGATCCGACGCACCCCGGACCACCCCTCGGCGATCCCACGCCACGCCGCCTCGCCGAGGACGGCGGCCACCAGCAGGCCGTGGGACAGCCCCACGACCCACAGGGCGGGCGAGGCCGAGTCGACCGCCTCCCGGATCACTCCTGCACCGGCATGTCGTCCGGCATCGGGCTGCGGCGCCCGATCTCACGCGCGGCGATCGCGGCACCCGCCGCTCCCAGCACGAACAGCACGGCGGCGGGCTCCCGGCTCGACGCTGCCGGGATCAGCCACAGGGCTTCGACGGCGAGGCAGGCGACCCAGGCACGTCGCGCCGGGCCCCGCTGCGGGTCACGACCCGATCGGTAGCCGGCCACGATCCCGACGACCACCACGCCGCCCGCGACGGCGATGACCACCCCCAGCAGCGCGAGGACCAGCACGACCTCCCCGGGAGAGAAGGTGACTGCCTCGGCGAGGAGCGCGTCGGAAGCGCTGATCGCTGCCATCCACGGCGACTGTAGGGCGGCGGTTGAGGCCCCGACCACGCGGGTACGCACCGGTCGAGAAGCGACGAGAGGAGCACGCGATGCCACGGGCTTGGAGCGAGAAGCGCGAACGTCAGTACGAGCACATCAAGGACGCGATGGTCGAGGACGGCAAGAGCGAGGACACCGCCGAGGAGATCGCGGCCCGCACCGTCAACAAGGAACGGGCACGCTCCGGCGAGGCCACGACCTCCTCGACGCTGTCACGCGAGGACATCTCCCCGCAGCGCCGGGCCGCCCATCGCCGCCGGCACGGCGGTGAGGGCCGCACCCGAGACCAGCTCTACGAGGAGGCACGCCGGAAGAACATCCGGGGACGCTCGAAGATGACGAAGGCGCAGCTGCAGCGCGCCGTCGACTGACCGGCCTGGTTTCCGGGCCGACCTCAGCTGGAGGGGCCGTCCTGCTGCTGGTGGCGATCGCCGGTGATGAAGCTGAACTTCCCATCGGGTTCCATCACGCCGTAGCGGATCGAGGCCATCGAGCCGATGCCCTGCTCCCGGGCCGCCTCGAGCACGTCGCCCCGGGTGACCCGCTCGCGGCGTGCCCGGTCCTCGAGGATCAGCCCGTCCTTCACGAGGATGACGGGCTCACCGGAGAGGATCCGCTCGGCGCGGGACGAGCGGCGACCGAGCCAGTCGCCGAGCACCGCCCACACCACCAGGACGGAGATGACGATCACCGCACCGGTGACCGACATGTCCTCCCCTGTGGCGCCCTGCTGCACGAGGTCGCCCATCACCACGATGATCACCAGGTCGAGCGGGCTGATCTCGGCGAGCGAGCGCTTGCCGGTGCCTCGCACCACCAGCCACAGGAACCAGTAGATCGCCGTCGCCCTGATCACCATCTCCATGGCGGTCCTCCTTCCCTCGGCAGTCGACCGATCCGGACCAACGTCACGGCATCACCCGGGTGTGGAAGCTGACACGCGCGATCTCTGCGTCCTCGTCCACCAGTGCCACCCAGCCGTCACGGCCCGACTGCACGCTCGGCTCCAGGCGGGCGTCGAAGTCGACGGTCGTCCGCTGCGTGTCGGGTGCGACCTCGAAGGTCCACTCGATGTGGTCGCCCGACGACGTCACCCGGTCCGGGTCGGGGTCGAGACCGTTCTCGTCGAACATCCCGAGGTAGTCCGCGTCGGCGCGGAGGACGAGCTCCGTGGGGAGCGCCTCACCGTCCGTCGACCGCACCTCGATGCGGAAGGGCGTCGGGAGACCCGGTCGCGTGACCTCCGCGTACTCCACGGTCAGCTCGAAGCTGCCGTCGACGCTGCGAGCGGAGGTGACGCCCGAGCGGACGCCCAACCGGCCCGAGATCGCGAGGGCGACGACGGTGACCAGGCACGCGATCACCAGCCGGCGGAGCAGCGCACCGGACCGCCCCGTTCCACTGTCGTGGTGGGGGACGGTGTCGATGTCGGCCCGATCAGGCTCCATGGCTCCTCGTCGGCAGGGGTCACGGCCTCGATACCCGGGGGACGCCGCGGCGAGACATCGGGGAGCGCGGCCCGCGGAACAACACCGGGGCTCGATGGGGAGTGTGGTTTGATGACGCCGTGTCAGGTGCGGACCGTCGTCAACAGCGCGAGCAGCGCGCGATGGGCACCCGGGTCCTCGGGATCACGATCGCGCTGACCGTCATCTTCGCGGCGTTCGGCGGCTGGTCGCTCGAGCGCAGCTACCAGCAGAACAAGCGCGACGCCCGCGAGGACGTGGAGCGGACGGCGGCCCTCTCGGGCGCGCTGGCCGGCCAGCTGGTCAGCTCCGCGTTTCAGAGCCTGTTCGTGCTCAGCACCGGCCCGGCGTTCCGAGCGGGGGAGCTCGACGGGATCCGCCAGCAGATCTCCGGACTGGACCCGGCGGTCCTGGGCTTCCAGGGCAGCATCACCTGGGTCGACGCGCAGGGGGTCGTGCGAGCGCAGTCGCCGGCGCCCCCGGACCCGAACGCCGCTCCCGTCGTGGTCGCGGACCGGGAGTACTTCGTCAGCGCGCTCTCGGGGAAGCCGAGCGTCAGCGACCTCATCATGGGGCGTGTGACCGGGGCGCCCACCGTCGTGTTCGCCGTCCCGACCTTCGACCTCGCAGGGACACCCAACGGCGTGGTCACCGCGTCGGTCAGCACGGCGTCGCTCGACAAGGCGAGCCTCGCGACGCTCTTCGGCACGGACACCCTCACGGTCCTCGACCGGCAGGGTCAGATCGTCTTCGGCGAGCCGCACTTCGGCGCCGACGAGCTCAGGGAGCTCGGCTCCGGCTCGAGGCGGAGCGGCGTCACCGAACGGGAGTCCGACGCCGGGGACGGCTCGGTCGTGGCGTGGACGGCGGTGCCGTCCGCCGGGTGGCTGATCCTCGTGGAGCGCTCCGACGAGGAGGTCTACGGGGCGGCCTACCGGCAGTTCGTGAACTCGTCGGTGGTGCTGGCCGTCATCGTCGCGGCCGCCCTCCTCGGCGGCCTCTGGGCCAGCCGCTGGCTGAACCGGTCGCACGTCGAGTTCGTCAAGGGCCAGGCACTCCTCCGCACGGTCATCGAACAGCTGCCGGCCGCCGTGGTCGTGGTCGACCCCGACCGCCGATCCCAGATGGCCAACCCGCAGGCCGAGACCGTGCTGGCGTCGCTGGGCATCCCCAACGGGTCGGCCGGCGCCGTCGAGGCCCTCGGTCCCCTGCGCGACGCCCTCCACGACGGCACGGCGGTGCGAGGCGTCGACGTCAGCCTGGGCACCGGCGACGACGAGCGGATCCTCCGGGTGAGCGCTGCGCCTGTGGTGAACGGCAGCCGCATCGAGGCAGCGACCGCGGTCTTCGACGACGTCACCGACCTGCGGTCCGCCGAGCGCCAGGCCCGCGAGACCGCCGCGACGCTCGCCGCGCTCGCCGCCGCTGAGTGGCCCGAGCAGATCGGGGCGCTCGTGGTGCACGAGGGCGCGGCCTCGCTCGGCGCCGACGAAGCCGCGCTGCTGCTGGTCGAGAACCCCGGCCTCGAGTCCGTCCACTCCGTCTCCCTGTCGGTGCTCGCCGCCAGCGCGAACGAGTCCAGCTGGTCCGACGGCACCCACCCCGCCCACGCGCTCGCGACGTCGTCAGCTCGGACCGGGATGCTCGAGACCCGGCGCAACGACGACCACGAGTGGTCGGTGGTCCCCCTCCAGTCCGCCGGGCGCCTCGCCGCCGTGCTGGCGCTCCGCTTCCCGGCCGAGGAGTCGCTGCCCTCCGGGCGGTTGGTGATGCTCCGAGGCTTCGCCGCGCAGGTCGCGCAGGCCCTGGACCGGTCGCTGCGCCGCCGGATCGAGCACGACATCGCCCTGGAGCTCCAGCGCTCGCTGCTCGAGCCCGTCGAGTCGAGCGGCAGCGGGCTCGACGTCTCCTGCCGCTACATCCCGGCCGAGTCGCACCTGGAGGTGGGTGGCGACCTCTACGACGTGATCACGACACCCGACGGCGTGGTGATGCTCGTCATCGGCGACATCGTGGGACACGGTCTGACGGCGGCGACGGCGATGGGCCAGCTCCGCAGCGCGATCCGGACGCTCGCCGCCACGACGGTCTCCCCCGCGCGGGTGCTCGACGCGCTCGACCGCGGCGTCGGGATGATGCCGGCGTGCTGGATGGCGACCGTCGCGATCGTGAGCGTCGACCCGGGCACCCAGCAGCTCACGTACGGCATCGCCGGCCACCCGCACCCGCTGCTCCGCCACGCGGACGGCACGGTCGACCGGCTGCAGACCGCGTCGGGACCGCCCCTCGGCCTGGCTCGCGAGCCCCGGGGCGAGGCCAGCGTCGCGCTCCCGGCCGGGCGGTCGGTGCTGTGCATGTACACGGACGGGCTGGTCGAGCGTCGCGGTGAGACCATCGAGGACGGCATCGCCCGGGCCATCGGCGCAGTCGGCGAGGCCGGCGCACCGAGCTCCGCCGACGTCGCCGACTCGCTGCTCGCCGACCTGGCCGATCCCGGCAGCCAGCGTGACGACATCGCGTTGGTCTGCGCCTTCCTGCCAGCGGGCTGAGCAGCGCCTGCAAGCAGGCTGAGCTCCCCGTCACTCCTCGCAGCGGACCGTCGCGGGATCGACGTCGATCCGGCGGCCCAGCATGGCGGGGTGCCGCAGGCGGCCGTCGGTGGTCCACTCGGTGTAGGCGACCTGGACGACCTGGCGCGGCTCGCACCAGCGGGCGAGGCGCAGCGCAGGGCCCGGCGGCCGGGGGAAGGGGGGTTCGGGCCGCTCCGTCGCCAGCAGCTCGTCACGCCACCAGCGCAGGTCGGCGTCGGTGAACCCCGTCCCGACGTTGCCCACCCACCGGAGCCCGTCGGCGTCGTGGCACCCGAGCACCAGTGCGCCGAGCGCGTCGGCCCGCCGACCCGATCCGGCCGTCCACCCGCACACCACGAACTCCTGCTCGTGGCGGAGCTTCACCTTCCGCCAGGATGCGGACCGGCGTCCCGGCTCGTAGATGCCGTCGAGGCGCTTCGCCATCACCCCTTCGAGGCGCTGCTCCCGGGCGGCGGCGGGCCCCCCCGCGCCGGCGCCCGGCCCGCGCGGG
>JAEZFI010000250.1 GCA_023437745.1 Actinomycetes bacterium | reverse complement strand
CCCGGCCGGTCGGGGGGGGGCGGGCCCCCGAAAGCGGGCCGAGTTCGGGGGTCATCACGCGACGTCTCCCTGTGGAGTGACGGGCGCCGGGCGGGTCGGCAGCTCCACGACGAACCGGGCGCCCCCGCCGGGACGGTCCTCCACCCAGATCCGCCCGCCGTGGAGGAGCACGTGCTCACGGGCCAGCGAAAGCCCCAGCCCGCTGCCCCGGACCTCGGGGTGGATGGTCGCACTCGTCCCGCGGGCGAAGCGGCCGAAGATCCGGTCCCGCTCGTGGGCCGGCACGCCGTCGCCGCGGTCCTCGACGCAGAAGCGGACGCAGCCGGCGTCCTCGTCCACCTCGACCGCGAGCTGGTCAGCGCCGCCGCCGTACCGCTCGGCATTCGTCACGAGGTTGGCGAACACCTGGCGCAGGCGGCGCTTGTCGCCCTCCACCCAGGCGGTGGCCGGCGCGTGCACCTGCACACCGGCGTCGCCCAGCGAGTCCACGATCGCCGTCGCGAGCGTGGCGGCGTCGAGCGGCTCGAGGTCGAGCTGCACCGTCCCGGCGTCGAGGCGGGAGATCTCGAGGAGGTCGAGCGTGAGCTCCTGGAAGTCGTCGACCTGCGAGCGGAGCAGGTCGAACGGCTCGACGAGCGCCGGCGGCATCGACTCCCTGCGCCGGTCGACGATCGACACCGCAGCGGCCATCGCCGCGAGGGGCGTCCGCAGCTCGTGGCTCACGTCCGAGGAGAACCGCGCCTCGCGCTCGATGCGCTCGCCGAGCGCGGTGACCATGGAGTTGAACGCGTCGGCCAGCGGTCCCAGGTCTGCGTCGTCGGTCACCTCCAGCCGGCGGTCGAGCGAGCCCGAGGCGATGTCGCCGGCCACGGAGGCGACGTCACGCAACGGCTTGAGGATCCGCCGGCTGGCCAGGAAGCCGACGATCCCCCCGGCGAGGCTGGCGATTGCCGCCGAGAGCGCCAGCGCGGTGACGAGGGTGCGCAGCGTGCGCCGGAGCTCGACCAGCGGGAAGACCTCGTAGTACTCGGCGGCGCCACCGCGCATCGGCACGCCGACGATCAGCGCCGTGCCCCCGTCGACCTCGATCCGCTGCCAGCCGGCGTCGCCGCCGCTCACGATCGCCTCGAGCGCCGGGGGGACGATCTCCTGGTCGAGCGCCAGGGACGTGGCGAACCACTGCTCGGCGTCGTGGACGATGACCTCGGAGCGCTCGTCGGGGCGGAGGCTCGTCAGCAGGTCACCCAGGTCGGCGTTCTGCCGCCCGAGCACGCTCTGCACCAGGCGGGCGTTGACGAAGCTCTGCCGCACCGCCGCTCGCTCGCGCTGGTCGACGAGGTACGAGCGCCCGATGAAGAACGTCAGCACGCCCATCAGCGCGGCGACGAGCAGCGCCCCTGCAGCGAGGGACAGGGTCGATCGGGCGCGCAGCCCGGACCACCACCTCGGCCGAGTCGGCGTCCTCGGTGATCGATCGTCGGCCCCGGCGTCGGGGCTGGTGGCGCGGTCGAGCAGGGCTCTCACCCTGCCACAACCGCTCCGGTTCCGGGTCGGCGCCTGCTAACGCCGGAGGAGGATCGTCATCTGCCCCAGCCCGCGGTTGGTGCGAGCGGCGTAGGGGATGGCGGTCAGCTCGACGTCGCCCGTGGCCCCGCCCCGCTCGCCCAGCCGGTGGTAGAGCGCTCCGGCGGTCGGGAGCACGCGGCCGTGCAACCCGACGACGCGCACGCCGCCGGCCAGCATCGGGGCGTCGCGCTCGTCGAGCGGCCGACCGGGCTCGACGGTGACGGCCCGCAGGTCGTACCCCGCGTCCTCGGGCGCCTCGACGCAGTAGACGATCGGCCCGCGTCGCAGGTATGCGGTGCCGCGTGCGCCGCTGACCCGGGGGTCCGCCTCCCACCACTCGGTGCGGACGTCCAGCTCCAATCGGGGGGAGGCGGTGATGTCGCGGTGCCCCTTGCCGCCGGCCCAGCCCGGCACGCGGAGCGCCACGCGGCCCCGGGGGGCCTGGATGGTCTCCACCTCCACGGCGCCGTCCCACGGGTAGGCCGAGCGCACCTCGACCTGCCACCCGCCACCCTCGATGCGGCAGGCGAGGGGGAGGTGGATGCGGAGGTGTCCCTCGGCGTCGACCTCCGCCACCATTTGCGGCAGCCCGGCCATGGCACGGGCCAGCTCGGTGGGGCAGCACGGCTCGGCGAACCAGGAGTGGCGACGCACCGGGAACTGGTCCTCGATGGCGCTCCCGTCGACCGAGGGCGACGCCCAGGGATGGCCCTCGCCGTCGCCGCTGCAGGCGTGGGGCTGGCTGCGGAACCAGCTCTCGCCGTCGGAGCCCACCCCGGCGGCGATCGCGTTGTAGAGCAGCAGCTCCGCATGGTCGAGCGCCTCGGGCAGCCGGCTCAGTCGCCAGACTTGCCACGAGAACTGCAGTGCGGCGACCGCCGCACAGCTCTCCGCGTGCGCGCCGTCGTCGGGCAGCTCGAACGGCCGGCCGACGGCCCCGTCGAGCCAGCGCCCGCCGACGGCCCCGGTGGGGTAGGAGCGCTCGCTCACCAGCGAGAGGAACAGCCGCTCGGCGGCCGCCCGCCATCGCAGGTCCCTCGTGACGATCGCGACCTCGGCGATCGCGGAGGCGAGGCGGAGCGCACGGGGCGCCGGTCCGGCGAGGTCCACCCGCTCGAGGTCGGTGCCCACCTGCTCGAGGGTTCGCTCCACGATCCAGCGGGCCTGGTCGACGTAGCGCTCGGTGCCGGTCACGCCGGCGAGCCGGACCAGCGCCAGCTCGACGCCGGGGTGCGCGTCGACGCGGGTGTCGAGCCCGGGGCCGAAGGTCACGAGCAGGTGGTTCGCCCAGCGGACGGCGGCGTTGAGGAGGCGCAGGTCGCCGGTCGCCTGGTGGTGGGCGATGGCCGCCTCGACGAGCGCACCACCGACGGCCCACTCGCGACTCTCGCCGAGGTCGACGTACCGGCCCGGCCCGTGTGCCTCGACCCCGTGCGCCGAGTTGAAGTAGCCGTCGACCTGCTGGGCCGCGACGATCGCATCGACGTAGGGCTCGACGCGGTGCGGGGTGCCGGCGAGGCAGCAGGCCTCGACCCAGCGGAACAGGTCCACGTCGCTGGAGGGCAGCCCCCGTCGGGCCGGCCGGCGGCTGGCGGGGAGCGACAGGCGGGTGACCGCCTCCATCACGCCGTGGTGCTCCAGCCGGCTGCCCAGCACCCCGAGGGTGTGCTGGCGCAGCTGCTCGAGCCGCGGCGTCCAGAAGGGGTCCTCGATCGTCACCACCGGGCTCGTCGCTGTGCGCGGCATCACGTCCATGGCGCCGGTACCTCCTTCATGGCAGGGTGCGGTCGGCACTCGGTGCCGTCGGTCGCCGGATCATCCATGAGGTCCCGCGGAGACGGGCTCGGCGCGTGTCCATTCCTCCACAAGGATGCCACGGGATGTGGTGAAACCACCACGTTGAGCGAGATCAGGGGATTCCTCTGGACGGTTCTTCTGTTATTCTGAGGTTTCTCGTGCGCGACACTGCCGGGTCCACGGACCCACGCAGCGGCCGCGGGCGAGATGGGTTGGAACGCACCGAGCATCCCCCGATCGGGATGAAGCAGGGGATAGGTTGATCGCATGAGCACGTCATCGGGAATCGTCTGGCTCAACACCGCCGAGACCGCACGTCGGCTCGGGGTCACGCCGCGCACGCTGTACCGCTTCATCGACGACGGCCAGCTGCCCGCGTACCGCTTCGGCCGGGTCATCCGGCTCAAGGAGACCGAGGTGGAGCAGTTCATCGACGACTGCCGCATCCAGCCCGGGACGCTCGACTCCGCCTACCACGAGGACGAGGTCATCGACATCGAGGACAGCTCGCTGAGCGCCTCCACCCGGAGGTAGGTCCGACGCCCTCCGGTGTCGCGCACCACGACGGCATCGGACCCGACCGCCTCGATCCGGCCCCGGATCACCAGCCCGGTCGACGACACGAGCGAGGCCTCGGCCTGACGGTCGGCCAGCTCCCGGGCGAGCTCGCCCATCGTGGTCGCTGAACCCGCGACCGCCGCGCCCGCCAGCGCCAGCTCCGTCGTCGAGATCGAGGTGACCGCCGTCGTGCGGACCGCCACCACCGGCCCCACCACGGGCTCGAGGGCCACGAAGTCGGCGCCCACGCCCACGACGCGACCGTGGTGCTCGCGCCCGGCCTCGGTGTGGACGACGACCTCGACGCCGGTGGCCGCCCACGTGGACCACAGGTCGTCCAGGTGGAGCTCGGCCGCCAGCAGCTCGCGCTCGCGGGCGGCGTGGCGGCGCCGGTCGACGGCCTCGTCGACTCGCCACGAGGCGAGCACCGCTTCTCGGTCTTCGGGCTCCATCGCTATCCTGTCGGTTGACCATGAGTGCGACTGAGCCGTCCCCGCTCCGAGCGACCCAGGACGGTCGCACCGGACCCCCCACCACACGAGTGCTCGTCCCGGGCAACCACCTGATGACCCAGCTGCTGGGTCCCCGCGACGAGCACCTCGACACCATCGAGGACGCCTTCCCCGCGGCGCTCGTGACCGCCCGCGGCAACGAGATCAGCGTGACCGGCGCGGACGCCGCCACCGTCGGACGTGTCGTCGAGGAGCTGGTGGTGATGGTCGAGCGCGGCCACCCCCTGGACCGGGCCGGGGTCCTGCGCGTCATCGACATGGTGCGCGCCGACGAGCACCCCAGCGAGGTGCTGACCAGCGAGATCACCCGCCTCGCGAAGGGCGGCTCGGTCAAGCCCAAGACGCTCGGGCAGAAGCGGTACGTCGAGGCGATCGCCCGGAACATCATCACCTTCGGCATCGGACCGGCCGGCACCGGCAAGAGCTGGCTGGCCGTCGCGATGGCCGTGCAGTCGCTCCAGGCCCGCGAGGTCGACCGCATCGTCCTCACCCGCCCCGCGGTCGAGGCCGGCGAGCGCCTCGGGTTCCTCCCCGGCGACCTCATGGCGAAGGTCGACCCCTACCTGCGTCCGCTGTACGACGCCCTCTACGACATGGTCGAGCCCGAGGGCGCCCAGAAGCTCCTGGAGCGAGGACTCGTCGAGGTGGCGCCGCTCGCCTTCATGCGGGGCCGCACCCTCAACCGCAGCTTCATCATCCTCGACGAGGCGCAGAACACCAGCCCCGAGCAGATGAAGATGTTCCTCACCCGCATCGGCTTCGGCTCCAAGGTCGTGGTCACGGGCGACATCACCCAGGTCGACCTCGACGGCGGGCGGTCGGGCCTCACCGGCCTCGAAGCCACGCTCAGCAACATCGAGGGCCTCGAGTTCGTGCGCCTCACGGGCCGCGACGTGGTCCGGCACCGGATCGTGGCCGACATCGTCGACGCCTACGACCGCTCCTCACCGGAACGGGCCTGAGGTGCTGCGCCGCCGCCGCCGTTCCGCGGCAGGCCTAGCCCCCGGTGGTCCGGTCGACACGGTGTCCCGTCTCGACCAGCCGCCCCGACCGGGCGGGACCACCGACATCGAGGTCCACGTGCAGGACGACCAGACCGACGTCGAGGTCGACCCCGACCGATGGCGCACCCTCGTGAGCGGCGCGCTCGCCGCCGAGTTCGTGTTCGGACCGGGCGAGGCGACCGTGGTGTTCGTGGACGAGGACTCGATGGCCGCGCTCAACAAGCTGCACATGGGGGGCACCGGTCCCACCGACGTGCTCTCGTTCCCGATCGACGCGGGTGACATCACCGCCGGCATCGACCACCGTCTGGTCGGCGACATCGTGATCTGCCCCAAGGTGGCCCAGGCGAACGCGCCGGAGCACGCCGGCACGCTCGACGACGAGCTCGCCCTGCTGCTCGTCCACGGCACGCTGCACCTCCTGGGGCACGACCACGCGACCGACGAGGAGCGCGACGGGATGTGGGCACGCGAGCGAGAGCTCCTCGCCGACCTCTGGGGCCCGCTCGCCCGTGACCCGTGGGGGTCGGCATGAGCGCCGCCGTCCTCGCCCGCAGCGAGTTCTCCGTGACGACCGTCTGGATGATCGTGCTCATCGTCCTGCTGATCGCGGTCTCCGGATGGTTCGCCATGGCCGAGACGGGCATCACCCGCATCAGCCGTTCGAAGGCCCAGGCGCTGGCCGACCAAGGGCGACGCGGCGCCGACACGCTGCGAGCCGTGGTCGAGAACCTCGAGCGCGACCTCAACGCCCTCTTCCTCGCCGTCCTGATCCTGCAGACCGTGCAGGCGTCGCTCACCGGTGTCGTCGCCATCCAGGTCTTCGGCGGGTGGGGGGTCGTCGTCGGCACGTTCGTCAACGTGGTGATCGTGTTCGTCGTCGGCGAGGCGGGGCCGAAGACGTGGGCGCTGCAGCATCCCGAGCGTGCGGCACTCCTCGCCGCGCCGTCGGTGCGGCTCGTCGGCCGGCTGCTGCGCTTCATCGCCCGGGCGCTCATCTCCATCACCAACGTCATCCTCCCCGGCAAGGGCCTGAAGCAGGGTCCGTTCGTCACGGAGGAGGAGATCATCGCCCTCGCCGGCGAGGCAGCGGAGGGCGGCGGGATCGACGAGTCCGAGCGTGACCTCATCGAGTCGATCATCGACTTCGGCGACACGGTCGCCCGCGAGATCATGGTGCCCCGCACGGACATGGTGGCGATGCAGGCCGAGGACCTCATCACCGACATGGTCGAGGTGGCGATCCTCAACGGCCTCAGCCGGTTCCCGGCGTACGGCGAGAACGTCGACGACGTCGTGGGCGTCGTCTACGCGAAGGATCTGATGCGGGCCGAGCGCGACGGCCGCGGGCAGGACCCGGTCTCGGCGCTGATGCGCGAGGTGCTGTTCGTGCCGGAGACCAAGCTGGTCTCGCACCTCCTGCGTGAGATGCAGAGCCGGTCGACGCACATCGCCGTGGTCATCGACGAGTACGGCGGGACGGCGGGGCTGGTCACGATGGAGGACCTCCTCGAGGAGCTCGTCGGCGAGATCGTCGACGAGTTCGACCCGATCGCCCGGTCCGTCGAGGTGGACGCCGACGGGTCCATCGTGGTGCACGACCCGTCGATCAACGTCGACGACCTGAACGACGCCCACGACCTGCACCTGCCCGAGGGCGACTGGGACTCGCTCGGCGGGCTCGTGTTCTCGATCCTCGGCCGGGTGCCCGAGGTGGGGGACCAGGTCCGGGTCGACGGCTCGGAGCTGCTCGTGGAGGCGATGGACGGCGACGTGGCCCGTTTCCGCGACCTGTGGCTGACAG
>JAEZFI010000098.1 GCA_023437745.1 Actinomycetes bacterium | reverse complement strand
GCACCGGCGCGCTGCTGCTCGGCGCCGCCGGGCTGCTCGACGGGCTCGACGCGACGACCCACTGGGCCTACACGGAGCTGATCGAGGCCCAGGGCGCGACGCCGGTGCAGGACCGGGTGGTCGTCCGGGGCAAGGTGATCACCGCGGCCGGCGTCTCGGCAGGCATCGACATGGCCCTGACGCTCGCCGACCGGTTGATGGGCCCCGAGGTGGCCCAGGCCATCCAGCTCGGCATCGAGTACGACCCGCAGCCGCCGTTCGACTCGGGCGCGCCGTGGAAGGCGTCCCCCGACGTGCGGGACCTGGTCCGCATGGTGATCGAAGCCGGCGAGACCACCCCCACCGCCTGACCCCTCCTCCTGGCCCTTCCTCCCGTTCCGTTCTGCAGTTCTCACGGTGGACTGAGTTCGGCAGTACAGAACGGGACGTGGCGAGGGCGGTTCGGGCGGCGGTTCGGGGCGGGCGGCGGTTCGGGGCGGGCGGCGGTGCGGGAGGGTAGGAACTGCGGGCATGACGAACCGGCTCGCGTCCGAGACCAGCCCCTACCTGCGCCAGCACGCGGACAACCCCGTGGACTGGTACCCGTGGGGCGACGAGGCGTTCGCAGCGGCACGTGAGCGCGACGTGCCGATCCTGCTGAGCGTCGGCTACTCGTCGTGCCACTGGTGCCACGTGATGGCGCACGAGTCCTTCGAGGACCCCGCCACCGCCGAGGTGATGAACCGCGACTTCGTCAACGTGAAGGTCGACCGTGAGGAGCGCCCCGACGTCGACGCGGTCTACATGGAGGCGACCCAGGCCATGACCGGCCAGGGCGGCTGGCCGATGACCGTGTTCATGACCCCCGAGGGCGAGCCGTTCTACTGCGGCACCTACTTCCCCGCCGAGGCCCGCGGCGCTGGCCCGACCTTCACCCAGCTGCTCGGCGCGATCCACGAGGCATGGACCTCCGAGCGCGAGCAGGTCATGGAGCAGGCGGGACGCCTCGTCGACGCGCTGCGCCGTCCCGCCGCGGCGGACGCCGGCGGCGACCTCCCCGGGGTCGACGTGCTCGACGAGGCGACGATGGGGATGCTCGCCGCCCACGACGGGGCTCGCGGTGGCTTCGGCCGAGCGCCGAAGTTCCCGCAGGCGATGAGCCTGGACCACCTGCTGCGACACCACGCCCGGACCGGCTCCGCAACTGCGCTGGCCGCGGCGACCGGGTCGCTCGACGCCATGGCCGCCGGCGGGATCTACGACCACCTCGGCGGCGGGTTCTCCCGGTACTCGGTGGACGAGCACTGGCTGGTCCCCCACTTCGAGAAGATGCTCTACGACAACGCGCTGCTGGTGCGGACCTACCTGCACGGCTGGCAGGTCACCCGCGAGCCCCGCCACCTGCAGGTGGTCGCCGAGACGATCGGCTACGTGCTCACGGAGCTGTCGCACCCCGACGGTGGGCGGTACTCCGCCGAGGACGCCGACAGCCTGCCCGTCAGTTCGGGTCCGGGCGCTCACCCCGAGGAGGGCGCGTTCTACGTGTGGACCCCCGACCAGGTCGCCGACGCGCTCGGGTCGGCGGGCCTCGGCGACGCGGTCGACGCGACGCTCGAGTGGTACGGGATCCGCCCGGGCGGCAACTTCGAGGGTGCCTCCATCCCGAACCGCCTGCACGCCGCCGGTCGCATCGAGCGGCCCGAGCAGATCGAGGCGGCTCGCGCCGTGCTGCTGGCGGCGCGCGCCGGGCGCCCCCGTCCCGGCCTGGACGACAAGGTCCTCACCGAGTGGAACGGGTTGTGGCTGGCCGCGATGGCCGAGGCGGCGGCAGCGACGGGCCGCGCGAACTGGCTGGCACACGCCGAGGCCACCGGGGTCTTCCTGTGCGATCACCTGCGCCGCGACGACGGCAGGTGGATGAGGTCGTGGCAGGCCGACGGCGGCGCGCAGCACCTCGGCTACGCCGCGGACCACGGGGCGCTCATCGACGGGTTCCTCTGCCTGTACGAGGCGACGGGTCGCCGCCGGTGGCTGGACGATGCACGGGCCACCGCGGAGTCGCTGCTCGAGCTGTTCTGGGACCCCGACGGCGGCGTGTGGACCACCGGCGAGGACGCCGAGCAGCTGGTCACCCGTCCGAGGGACCTGTCCGACGACGCCACCCCTTCGGCGAACAGCACGGCGGCGACCGGGCTCCTGCGGCTCGAGGCCCACACCGGCGAGCACCGCTACGGCGAGCACGCACGCCAGATCCTGCGCCGCCTCGGCCCGCTCGCTGCCAGGCACCCGCTGGCCTTCGGCAACCTGCTCTGGGCCGTGGGCCTGCAGGCGCTCGGGGTCACCGAGGTGGTCGTCACCGGCGAGCGGCCCGACCTGGTCGAGGTCGTCCAGCGCAGCTACCGGCCACACACGGTGCTGGCCTGGGGCGAGCGCGGCAGCGGCCCGCTCTGGGAAGGGCGTGACGAGACCGGACCCGATGGCCGCGCGTACGTCTGCCGCGACCTGGTGTGCGGGGCGCCGGCGACGTCGCCGGCGCAGCTGGACGCCGCCTTCGCCGCCGGCACCCGCTGATCGCGCTCAGGCCTGACCGGCGGGCTCGCTCGCGCGGGGCCGATCGGGCACCTCGATGTAGGGCGCCTCGACGTGGTCGAGCATGCCCCTGGACACCCAGTTCCGGCGGTCGGCCCAGATGATCATCGGCGGCAGCACGGTGAGCGCGGCGAGCAGTGCGATCGCCACCTTCAGGGCGACGAACTGGCCGAAGTTCGACAGCAGCGGCAGTGACGAGAAGGAGATGACTGCGACACCGGCGATGGCCGTCAGGGCCGACACGATGAAGGCCCGGCCGGTGCGGGCAGCGGTCGCGTCCATCGCGGGCTGTGGGTCCAGCCCGCGTCGCCGCTCCTCGATGTACCGCAGGAGGATCAGCGAGGTGAACTCGGTGCAGGTCGCCACCACAAGTGGACCGCCCACCGCGGTCATCGGGCTGAGCTCGATGTCGAGCAGGTAGATCGCGACGTTCGCCAGCCCGGAGGCGATGAGCACCGGCACCAGCGACAGCAGGGCCCGGACGAACGAGCGGAGCCGGACGACGAGGAAGGCGAACACCAGGGCGATCGCCAGCCAGGTCAGCTCGACCAGGTTCGCCTCGAGGTTCTCGAGGAGCCCCACGCCGACCACGGCGAGCCCGGAGGGCGTGACGAGCAGGCCCTCGGGTGCGGACTCGGTCCGCTCACGGACGTAGTCGACGACCTCGGCACGGCGCTCGAGCGACCCCTCGGCGACCAGGAAGATCAGGTTGAACGCGTCGCCCGACGCCGACGCCGTGGACACCTGGATGCCCTCCGGTGCGATCTCCCAGGCGTCCCTCACCAGCTCGGCGGAGGGCACGATCGACGGCGTGCCCGGCACGTCGGTCAACTTCTGCACGGTGCCGATGATGCTGCTGTCGACGATCAGGTCCTCGGGGAACTCCTCGAGGACCTCGGCCTTGAGCTCGCTGACGTACCGGACGGTGTCGTCGGTGAAGACGGTGGGTGCGGCTTGGCCGCTGCCCTCGCCGTCCTGCCCCTGCGCCTGGATGAACACGCCGAGGTCCGACGCCCCGCCGATCTCGTCCTCGATGTGGCGGATGTCCTTCACGACCTGTGAGTCCGGGTCGACCCAGTTGATCGGGTCGGTCTCCATCTTGAGCTTCGGCTCGAGGTAGCTGCCCAGCGCGAACACGCCCACCGCGATCACGATGAGCGGGACCGCCAGGGCGGCCGGGACGTGGCCGAGCCAGACGACGAAGCGCCCGAGGGGACCCTCGCGGAAGTCGCGCCCCTTCGTCGGGGACTTGTACTCACGGATGCCGAGGGCGGCCAGCGGGTTGATGATCGACGAGATGCAGATGGCGACGATGCCGACGGTCAACAGCCACCCGAAGTCCCGGATCATCGGGACCTTCGAGATCTGGATCGCGAGGAACGCGAACACCGCGTCGAAGGTGACCACGAGCAGGGCCGGACCGAGCCCTCTCGCCGCGGCCTGGATGGGGTGCGTCTCGCGATCGACGATCACCTCCTCCTCGATCCGCGAGTGCATCTGGATCGCGTAGTCGATGCCGATGCCCAACATCACCGGCAGGCCGGCGATCGTCACCAGTGTCAGCGGGATGCCGATGTAGCCGGCGAGGCCGAACGCCCAGACGATGCCGACGAGCACCACGGCGAGCGGCAGCAGGCGCCACCGGACGTCGAAGAAGAGCATGAGGATGACGATCATCGCCGCCACCGCGATGCCGCCCAGGGTCAACATGCCGCCCTGCAGGTAGTCGTTGATCCCCTTCAGCAGCACCGGCGAGCCGGTCGTGGTGACCTCGGCGCCGTCGAAGCGGAAGTCCTCCGCGATCTCCACGATGGCGTCGGACGCCGCGCCCTCGTCCTCGATCGACATGTTGCCCGGCAACCTCGTCACCATCTGCGCATGGGTGTCGTCCAGGAAGACCGAGCGCAGCGCGGCGCGGATCTCTCCCTGGTTGTCGTGGAGCAGGAAGTCCACCCACTTCGGGTTGTCCAACCGCTGGTCCTCGGGCAGCACCTCGGTGGTGCGCCGGAGAGTGACCCCCGCGTCCTCCAGACGGGCCGCCTTGGCCTCCGGGTCCGTCTCCACCTCGTTGGCGCGCAGGAGCGCCCGCCCGGCGACGGAGTCCGCGGGGTTGCCCGTCTCCGACTTCACCAGGCGGTCCGAGAACTCCAGCGCGGTGAGGGGCGTGACCACGCCCGCCGCGTGACCGGAGTCCTCGATGCGCTGCGCGACGCTGCGCATCGTCTCGATGCCCTCCGCGGTGAACAGGTCGGCGACCGTCCCCCCGTCGGTCATCTCGATGAGCGACAGCATGGTCTGCCCGCCGAAGAGCTCCTGGTACGCGACGTTGTCCTGGTAGACCTCGCTGTCCTGGTTCAGGTAGCTGTCCTGCCCGGTCGCGAACTCGAGCCGGG
>JAEZFI010000077.1 GCA_023437745.1 Actinomycetes bacterium | reverse complement strand
AGATGGTGGAGATGCGCCCGTCCTGGAACGCCCGCGCGATCGGGTACTCGAGCATGTAGCCGTAGCCACCGTGGAGCTGGAGGCAGGTGTCCGACACCCGCTTCTGGAGCTCGGTGCACCACCACTTGGCCATGGCGGCCTCCTCGGCGGTCAGCGATCCGGCGTTCAGGGCCTCGACGCACCGGTCGACGAACGTCTGCCCGATCTCGATCTCCGTGTGCATCTCGGCGAGGCGGAACTTCGTGTTCTGGAACGCGGCGATCGGCTGGCCGAACGCGGTGCGCTCCTTGCAGTAGTCGATCGTCCAGCCGAGGGAGGTGCGGGCGTGGGCGATCGCCGCGACGGCGATGCCGAGGCGCTCCTGGGGCAGGTTGCCGACGAGCTGCAGGAAGCCCTGCCCCTCGGCGTCGCCGAGGAGGTTGGCTGCGGGGACCCTGACGTCCGTGAAGAAGAGCTCCGCCGTGTCCTGCGCGTGCATGCCGATCTTGTCGAGGTTGCGGCCGCGCTCGAAGCCGGGCATGTCCCGTTCGACGACCAGGAGGGACATCCCCCGGTGCTTGGCGGTCGGGTCGGTCTTGACCGCCACGATGACGAGGTCGGCGTTGATGCCGTTCGTGATGAACGTCTTGGAGCCGTTGACCACGTAGTCGTCCCCGTCGCGGACGGCGGTCGTCGTCATGGCGGCGAGATCCGAGCCCATGGCGGGCTCGGTCATGGCGACCGCCGTGATCAGCGTGCCGTCGGCGATGCCGGGCAGCCAGCGGGCCTTCTGCTCGTCGTTCGTGTAGTGGAGGAAGTAGGGGAGCGTCACGTCGTTGTGGAGCGTGAACCCGGTAGCGGCGGCGAAGACGTTGGCCGCGCAGATCTCCTCGACGACCACCTGGTTGTACCGGTAGTCGTCCACGCCGGGGCCCCTGTGCTCCTCCGGCACCCCGAAGGCCAGGAACCCGTTCGACCCTGCGGTCTCCCACACGTCGCGGCTGACGATGCCGGCCTGGTCCCACTCCTCGGCTCGCGGCACCATCTCCTTGTCGAGGAAGGCCCGGAAGGCGCTCCGGAACAGCTCGTGCTCGTCGTCGAAGAGGGTGCGCTCCATGGCGACCATGCTCGCACGCCGCGAGCGCGGCGCCGCAACGGCCGTGGCCGGGCCCGTGGAGCAGGACGGGGAGCGCAGCCGAAGAAGGCCGAGGAACGAGGCCGAGCCTGAGGCGGAGCTGGCCCGGCCCATCGAGAAGTGAGCCAAAGGGCCTAGATCGGATGGGCCAAAAGACCCAGAAAAACCTCAACTCGCCGCCGGGCACGCCGATGGGAAGCGCATGAAGCAGCTTCGCCTCTTCGTCGACCGGGATCTCGTCGGGGTGGTCGTGGTGGATGGCGACGTGTCCGCGTTCGAGACGATCCGTCGCCGGATCCGCCGCGTCGCGCCCCGGGACTACCGCTTCCACCACGCCACGACGACCGACGAGGCGCTCCGCCTGATCGACGACGGCGAGGTGGACCTCGTCATCATCGGCGTGCATGCCGACGACCTCGACGGCCTCGAGCGACTCGGGCGCCTGCGCTCCGCGTCGGTCGAACTGCCGGTCGTGGTCATCCACCACGGTTCCGACCCGGGCGGCGGCCTCGACGCCGTCGTCACCGGCGCCCAGGACGTCCTGTCCCTGCACGAGGCGACGGGGACGCGGCTCCACCGCAGCCTCCAGACGGCGCTGACCCGCAAGCACGCCGAGGTCGAAGCGCTGCAGACCGCGTACAGCGATCCCGTCACGGGGCTCGGGTCCCGGTCCTGGATGCTCCAACGCCTCGAGCGTGCGCTCGAGCACGCCGACGAACCGGGCGACTGGGAGGTGGCCCTGCTCTTCATCGACCTCGACCGCTTCAAGCTCGTGAACGACACGCTCGGCCATGCCGCCGGCGACGAGCTCCTGCGCATGGTGGCCGACCGCCTCCGTGCCGTGGTCCGCACCGACGATCCGGTCGCCCGCTTCGGTGGCGACGAGTTCGTGATCCTCATCGAGGGCCATCGCATCGCCGACCTGGCGCACCGGATCGCACTGCGAGCGCTCGCTGCGTTCGGCGACCCGTTCGTGGTGGAGGGCCAGCCGTTCAGCGTCTTCGGGTCCATCGGCCTGGCGTTGCGCAACGACGGCGAGTCGGCAGAGACGCTGCTCGAGCACGCCGACGCCGCCCTGTACCGGGCGAAGCACCACGGTCGGAACCGGGTCGTCGTGTTCGACGACGACCTCCGGGAGTGGGCGTCCGTTCGCCAGGACCTCGCCGAAGCCGTGACGGCGACGGTGCAGCGGGGAGCGTTCGAGCTCGACCTGGAGGAGGTCTGGGACCTCCGGATGATGCGACGGACCGGGCGCCGGGTGCGCGCCGCGTGGACACCTCCGGCGGACACCCGCCGTCTCCTCGACCGTTCGGACGACGAGCACGACTGCCTGGCGACGTTGGCAGCGGAGCACGGCGTGGGGCCCGACCTCGGCCGGATGCTGCTGGACCGCGTGCTGGACCTCGCGGCACAGGAGAGCCTGGAGGTCCTGTTCCCGGGGCGCTGGTGGGTGGAGCTCCCCGCCGGGCTGCTCCCGCAGATCTCGTTCCCCGAGTGGTTCGCGGGCCGATGCGACCACCACGGCGTGGACCCGTCGCGCCTCGTCCTGACGTTCGGCGAGTCGGAGTTCGCCGACACCGACGTCGTGCTGGCCCAGATCGACCGCCTCGGCGACCTCGGAGCGGCGATCGCACTGCGCGACTTCGGCCTCGGGCAGTCGTCGCTCACGTTGTTCTCGGCAGCCCAGATCGACGAGGTGCACCTCGCCTCGTCGCTGTGCCGGGGTGTCGCCCGGAACAGCGCGCAGATGGCGATGGTGGACGGACTGGTCCGCATCGCCGACGCCGTCGGGCAGCTGGTCGTGGCTCAGGGCCCGCTGGGCGCCGAGGACGTCGACGCGGTGCAGCTGGTGGGATGCCACCTGGCGGTCGTCGCCGACGGCATCGTCCCCGGGGAGCGCCCGCTGGACCTGGCGTCCCTGCCCGCGGCGGACCCGCTGGACCTGCGGGTGGACGACCGCGCCTTGGTCATCGACGTGCCGCACCCCGTACGCTGAAGCCCTGACGAGTCGCCGGAGCGCCCCGTCGGGCGCTGGTCGCCACCACGCCCTGCGGCGCTCCTCGACGCTTGAGCACACGGGGAGACGTCGTGACGATCGCAGGGTTCACCGAGGAACATGCGATGTTCCGCAAGACGGTTCGTGAGTTCGTCGAGCGCGAGATCACGCCGAACGCAGAGGAGTGGGAGCGCACCGGCGTGTTCCCGGCCCGGGAGCTGTTCGGGAAGATGGGCGCCCTCGGCCTGCTGGGCGTGACCTACGACCCGGAGTACGGCGGGGGAGGTGGCGACACGCTCTACTCGGCGATCCTGGGGGAGGAGCTGGGTCGAATGCCGTGCCTCGGCGTGGCGATGGCGATCAGCGTGCAGAGCGACATGGCGACCCCGTCGCTGCACCGCTTCGGCACCGCCGAGCTGAAGGACCGCTACCTGCGGCCGGCGATCGAGGGGCAGATGGTCGCGGCGATCGCCGTGACCGAGCCCGATGCCGGGTCCGACGTCGCGGGGCTCCGCACGAAGGCGGTGCGTGACGGCGACGAGTGGGTGATCAACGGGCAGAAGACGTACATCACCAGCGGCACGCAGGCCGACTGGATGTGCGTGCTCGCCCGGACCTCGGACGAGGGCGGGTCCCGTGGCATCTCGCAGATCGTCGTGCCGACCGACGTGGCCGGCTTCTCGGTGAGCCGGAAGCTCGACAAGCTCGGCATGCGGTCGAGCGACACCGCGGAGCTGAGCTTCGAGGACGTGCGGGTGCCGGTCTCGAACACGATCGGCGAGGTCGGCCGCGGCTTCCAGCAGCAGATGCAGCAGTTCCAGGACGAGCGGATGATCGCGTCGTACCAGATGGTGGGTGCGATGGAGGCCGCGCTGGAGAAGACGAAGGGATACCTCACCGAGCGCCTGGCCTTCGGCAAGCCCCTCCTCGCGAACCAGTACCTGAGCTACGAGCTGGCGGAGCTGGCCAGCGAGGTCGAGGTGCTCAAGCACTACAACTACGCCGCTGCGGCGGCCTCGACGGCGGGCGAGGACATCACCCGCTTCGCCACGATCGCGAAGCTGCGGTCGGGTCGCCTGGCGCGGCGTGTCGCCGACATCTGCCTGCAGTTCCACGGTGGCATCGGCTACATGGAGGAGACCTGGACGGCCCGGTTCTTCCGCGACACCCGGCTCTGGTCGATCGGCGGCGGCGCGGACGAGGTGATGCTCCGCACCCTCGCCCGCATGGACGGCTACGCGGTGGACTGAACCCCTCCCGTTCGGCCGGGGGGTGGTGGAGCGCCGGTGCCGTTCCGATAGGGTCGATGCCGTCATACGGGGAGCTCGGGTCAGCCGGGCTGAGAGGACGACCGCTTGCGTCGTCGACCCGCTCACCTGATCTGGGTAATGCCAGCGGAGGGACAGATCGTGGACACACGGGGAACCACCCCTGCACCCGGCGTCGTCGTGCTCATCGGCGGCGACGAGGTGCCACAGGCGCAGCCGGCGTTCGGGTCCGCCCGCATCATCGCCGCCGACTCGGGGCTCGACCTCGCCGAACGGCTGGGCGTCACCCCCGACCTCGTCGTCGGGGACCTGGACTCCGTCACGCCGGGCGCCCTCGCCCGGGCTCGCGACGCAGGCGTCGAGATCAGGACGGCCCCGGAGGACAAGGACGAGACCGACCTGGAGCTCGCGCTCGGCGCCGCGTGGGAGCACCTGCGGGGCCGCTCCGGCACCCCGCTGTGGGTGGTCGGCGGCGCAGGTGGCCGGCTCGACCACCTCGTGGGCAACCTGGCGGTGATGACGGGGCCGCGCTGGCGGCACTTCGAGATCACGGGCTGGATCGGGACCTCCCGGGTCGACGTGATCCGCTCGTCGCGTCGGTTGACCGGGCAGCCGGGATTGCAGGCCTCGATCCTCGCCTGGCACGGCGACGCCGAGGGGGTGACCACGGCGGGTCTCGAGTGGTCGCTCCGCCGGACGACCGTGCCGGCCGGATCCGGCTGGGGCACCTCGAACCGGTTCGTCGGCGACGAGGCGACCGTCTCGCTGATCCGAGGCACCGTGACCGTCATCACGCACGACCTCCCCGACGCGCTCTGGCCGGGCGCGGGTGACGAGCGATGAGGCCGCTTGGGGTCGCTCGGCGACGCCCGGAGGTCGCGGCCCGTCGTCGTGCCGCCCTCCGCCTCGTCGCCGCAGTCGTCTCGATGGCGGTCGTGGTCGCCGGGTGCGGTGACGACGGCGGTTCGGTGGACCGGGCGTCGGACAGCGTGGTGCTGGTCACGTACTCCGGCTACGTGCTGCCGGAGAAGGCCGCCGCCGCGTTCACCGAGCGGACCGGCCTGAAGATCGAGGTGGTCGCCACCGACGACGCCGGCGCCGCTCTCGGACGAGCGATCCTCGCCGCCGGCGACCCGGAGGGGGACCTGTTCTTCGGGGTGGACACCACCTTCCTCACCCAGGCGACGGACTCCGGGGCGTTCACCCGCACCGAACCCGTGCTCGACGCGCTGCCCGCGGGCGTGGCGGACCCGTCGGGCACGCTGGTGCCCATCGACGAGTCCACCGTGTGCGTCAACGTCGACAGGTCCTGGTTCGAAGCGAACGGCAGGACCCCACCGACGACGTTCGAGCAGCTGGCGGACCCGTCGTTCGCCGGGCTGCTGGTGGCCGAGGACCCGGCAGCGTCGTCGCCCGGACTCGTCTTCCTCTCGGCCACGGTCGCGAAGTTCGGCGACGGCGCGCCGGCGTTCTGGCAGCGCCTCCTCGACAACGACGTCGAGATCGCCGGAGGGTGGAGCGACGCGTACTTCTCCAGCTACACGGTGAACGGCGGCGACCGACCGCTCGTCGTGTCGTACGCCTCGAGCCCGCCCGCCGAGGTGATGGACTCGGACGACCCGGCGGCCCAGCCCAAGAGCGTCGTGCTCGAGGACACCTGCACCCGCCAGGTCGAGTACGCCGGTGTGCTCGACGGTGCGGCGAACCCGGACGGCGCGCGCGAGCTGCTGGCCGCGATGCAGTCCGAGGACTGGCAGGCGGCGCTCCCCGCGTCGAACTACGTCTTCCCGGTGCGCCCCGACGTCGAGCTCCCTCCGGCGTTCGCACGGTTCGCCGTCCGACCCGCGGACCCGATCGAGCTGGACCCCGTCGAGGTGGGACGTCACCGCGACGAATGGCTGGACGGGTGGCGCGACGTGATGGAGTGACGCCGCGCGCCCGGCGGGCGGGTGCCCCGTTCGTGGCAGCGACCGCCGTCAGCCTCGGCTTCGTGGCCCTCGTGGCCGTGGGCCCGCAGCTCGCGTTGGTCCGTCGGTCGGTGGGAGCGCTCCGCACTGGTCGGGCCGTCGAGGTGCTGGCCACGGCGCGGACGGCCCGCCTGCTGGGGGTGACCTTCGGGCAGGCGGCGGTCTCGGCCGTGCTCGCTGTGCTCGTCGGCACCGCCGCGGCATGGTGCCACGCCCGCCTCGACTTCCCCGGGCGGCGGGCGCTCTGGGCCCTCAGCGCCGCGCCGTTCGTGCTCCCGGCGGTGGTGACGGCGGCCGGTGTCACGGCGCTGGGCTTCGAGGGGTCGTGGGGCGTCGTCATCGCCACGCACGTCGCCATGAACGTGGTGGTGGTCATGCGCACGGTGTCGGCGCGGCTCGCCGCCGTGGACCCCGCGCTGGGCGCTGCGGCGCGCACGCTCGGACGGTCGCGGTGGTCGGCGGTTCGCGAGGTCGACCTCCGCCTGGCCCGCTCGGCCGTGCTGGGCTCGGCGCTGGTCGTGTTCCTGTTCTCGTTCACCTCGTTCGGCGTCGTGATGGTCCTGCGCGGCCGCGGCGTGGCGACGATCGAGGTCGAGATCTGGATCGAGGCGGTCCGGCGCCTGCGGCTGGACGTGGCGACCCTGCTGGCACTGGGCCAGGCCGCCCTCGTGGTCGGCGTGATCGCGGTGCAGCATCGGACGGCGGGGCGGGACGTCGCTGCCGGAGCGGCCGGTGTGCGTCCGGG
>JAEZFI010000249.1 GCA_023437745.1 Actinomycetes bacterium | reverse complement strand
GGTCGAGCCGGTCGCCGAGGACCCAGTCGTCGTCGCGACGCTCGATCCATCGACCGCCGACGTTGGCGATGCGGCCCCGCCCGTCGCCGAGGTGGCGCTCGAGGTTCATGATGACGCCCCCGTGGGTGACGGCCACGACCTCTCCGCCGGGACAGATCTGGTGGACGGCGTCCAGGGCACCGAGCACCCGGTCCAGTAGCGCTTCGTCGTCCTCCCACCCCGGCGGACGCCGACCGTCGTCGAGGTAGCCGGGGTAGCGGGCCTCGATCTCGATGCGCGTGAGCCCCTCCCACTCGCCGGCCGACCGCTCCATCAGGCCGTCCACGACGAGCACCGGTTCGATGCCGAGCGCGCCGGCGATGATCTCCGCGGTGCGCCGGGCGCGATCGAGGGGCGACGCGACGATCGCGTCGACCGTCCCGATGGACCGCGAGGCATCGGCGGCCTGGCGGAGACCCAGCTCGGTCAGGGGCGGGTTGGCCTGCCCCTGCCACCGTCCGTCGGCGTTCCACTCGGACTGGCCGTGTCGCACCAGGAGGACTCGGGTCATGGGCGACACGGTAGGTGCCCCGCTCGCAGCGCCCGCAAGGCACACCGTCGTGGCCGCCGACCGTCGGGCCGAGGAGGGACCCTCGGTAGGGGTCGCACTACGCTGCGCGGCGTGGCCACTCTGAGGTTGTTCGCCCAAGCGCGGGACGCGGCGGGTCGCAGCACCGACCACATCGACGGGTCGACCGTCGGCGAGATCGTGGACGGGGCCGTCCGCCGCTACGGCGAGGCGTTCGGTGCCGTCGTCGCGACGGCACGGGTGTGGGTCAACGGCGAGCCGGCCTCGGCCGACGCGCCGGTGGCGGAGGGCGACGAGGTCGCGGTGCTGCCGCCCGTGTCGGGCGGAGCCGGCTGAGCCCACCATGCCTCTGATCCCCGACGAATTGGTCGAGCGGTACGCCGTCGTGCACCAGCCGCGGAGCGCGCGCCTGCTGCTCGCGACCGTGTGGTTCGGGATCTTCATGGTCGTCTACTTCATCGGGGACGGCGGGCTCGCGCTGTTCTTCGCCGTCAACGCCGCGGTGGCGGCGCTGCAGATGACGGCCCGCTGGATCGAGCACCGCCGCCCGGCCAACTCGATCCTCGCCGGGGTCGGCGCGCTGGCGATCGGCGGATCTGCCTACTTCGGCAATCGCGTCCTCGGCGCCGTGATCCTCGTCTACTGCGCGCTCGCCGTGCTCTTCAGCCGGGGCTTCGGGCCCATCCCCAAGAACGAGGACGGCAAGCCTGCGTTCGACGTCACGGCCGGGATCTCCGACGCCTGGATCACCGTGGCCGCCGGGTTCGTCCCCGGGCTGGCCGCCGCCTCGGTCGTGCAGGTCAACCGCATCGACGGCGTGGCGCTGGCCTTCCTCGGTGCGGCGGTGTGCACCTACGACGCCGGCGACCACCTGTGCAGCGCCGGCTACGCGTCGAAGCTGGTCGGTCCGGTGTCGGGGATGGTGGGCGTCATGGTGGTGACGGCGTCGATGGCGGTCATCGGACCCGATCCCCTCGAGGGTGCGGGTGTGTGGCTGACCGGCATCGTCATCGCCCTGCTCTGCCCGTTGGGTCAGTGGCTGGGCTCGTGGCTCCTCCCGTCGGCGATGTCCGAGGCGCCCGGCATCCGCCGCCTGGATGCCTGGTTCCTGGCCGCACCGGTCTTCTGGCTCCTCGTGGCCTGGGCTTCCTGAGCGACCCTCGGCGGGGGTCCCCCACATCACCTCAACTCCTGGGAGAATGCGCCGATGGAAACCACGGGCGAGCGTCCGGAGGCCGGGCGGCGACAGTCCCAGGAGCCTGACGTGACCGATCTCTTGAACCACCTCCTCGACGACATCGACCCCGGGGTGGTCTCACAGCTCGACATCGTGGCGCTGCGCGACGTCCGTGACCGTTGCCAGGCGATCGAGTCGGGGCTGAGCTACGGCCGCCGGATGGTGCAGGGGCGGCTCGACATCGTGATGCTCGAGAGCGAGCGCCGCGCCGACGGCACCGAGGCGTCGTCCGAGCAGCTCCTCGCCCGCCTGCCCGAGGTCCTCGCGCAGCACACGCGGGGCGGCGGGACGCCGCGTCCCACGCGGGAGACCGACCTGCCGGCCTTCGCCGACGACCTCTCGTCGATGCTCGACGAGATCGTGGCGCCGAGCGAGTTCGCCGAGCTCGAGGCCACGACCGACGCGCGCCTCGCCGAGATCGCCGGTGCCCTCGAGCGGTTCGAACGCCAGGTGTCGGCCAAGCGGCACGAGCTGCACCGGGTCATCGACGAGCTCCAGGAGGAGATCGTGTCGAGGTACCGCACCGGCGCCGCGTCGGTCGACGACCTCCTGCGCTGACGCTCCGGCTCCGAGCGGCTCCGACCGTCGCCGCTCCGGGATCCCGATCCGGCGCGTTCGCGTTCGCGAGCATCTGCACGACGTCCGGTACGCTGACCGTCGAGGAGACGTGCGATGAAGGACGAGATCGACAAGCGGTGGCACGACCTGGGTGAGTTCATCCGGGAGCAGCGCAACGTGGGCCAGCTCTCGCTGCGCAAGCTCAGCGAGCTCGCCGGTGTGTCGAACCCCTACCTCAGCCAGATCGAGCGCGGTCTCCGCAAGCCGTCGGCCGAGATCCTCCAGCAGATCGCCCGCGCCCTCGAGATCTCCTCCGAGACCCTCTACGTGCGGGCCGGCATCCTCGACGAGCCCACCGAGGGCGTCGACGTGATCGGCGAGATCCGCCGCGACCCCAGCATCAACGAGGATCAGAAGAAGTCGCTCGTCCGGATCTACGAGTCGTTCCGCAAGGAGAACGACGCCGAGTCCGCGGCGTCGTGAACCTGCCCTCGCTGCGTTCGTGACCGGCGAAGGAATCAGGCCGGGGGAGCGGAGGTTGGACCCGCTCGTGGGAACCGTCGCCATGGTGTCGATGCACACCTCGCCGCTGGCCCAGCCCGGGCACGGCGACGGCGGCGGGATGAACGTCTTCGTCCGGGAGCTGGGCGGTGCGCTCGCCCGCGCCGGCGTGCCCGTGCGCTGCTACGTGCGCCGGGAGGACGAGGCAGCGGACCCGCTGGTCGCCGTCGAGCCCGGGTTCGACGTCGTGCACGTCCCCGTCGGGCCGGCGACGGTCGCCAAGGAGGACCTCCAGTCCCTCGTGTCCGCGTTCGGCGAATGGGTCGGCAACGACATCGCGGAGCAGGGCGACGTCACCGCCATCCACGCCAACTACTGGCTGTCCGGCATGGCGGCGCACCGCATCAAGCACGAGCTGTCGCTGCCGCTCGTCTCCACGTTCCACACCCTCGCCCGCGTCAAGACCGAGGGCGGCGACCACGAGCCCGAGGCGCGTGCGGTCGCCGAGACCGAGATCATCGGCTGCTCGGACGCCGTGACCGCCGCAACGCCGCTCGAGGCGATGCAGCTCGTGGAGCTGTACGGCGCCCGGGCCGACCGCATCGAGCTGGTGGCGCCCGGCGTCGACCGGGCGTTCTTCTCGCCCGGCGACAGAGCCGGCGCCCGCTGGGCGGCCGCCCTGCCCGATGCCCCCACGCTCCTGTTCGTCGGGAGGATCCAGCCGCTCAAGGGCCTGGACCTGGCCGTGGCGGCGCTGGCGGAGCTCGCCACGCCGGGCGCGCGCCTCGTCGTGGTCGGCGGGGTCAGCGGCGCAGGTGGTGCCGCGGAGCTGGCCCGGGTGGAGGCCCTGGCGACGGACCTCGGGGTGGCCGACCGGATCACGTGGGTCGAGCCGCAGCCCCATCACCTCCTCTCCTCCTACTACCGGGCCGCCGACGTCGTGGTCGTCCCCAGCCGCAGCGAGTCGTTCGGCCTGGTGGCGCTCGAAGCGGCAGCGTGCGGCATCCCCGTCGTGGCGTCGGCCGTGGGCGGCCTGTCGCGACTCGTGGTCGACGGCGACACCGGGCTCCTCGTCCCCCGACGCTCCTCGGGCGCCTTCGCGTCGGCCATCGACCAGGTGCTCTCCGACCCGGAGCTCGCAGCCCACATGGGTGCCCGCGCCGCCGAACGCGCGCAGCTCTACACCTGGTCCGCCGCTGCCGGCCGCCTGCGGCGGTGCTATGCCGACCTCGCCGAGCGATCCCTCGTCTCGTGCGGAGCCTGACGGAGTCGACGATGTTCACCGAACCCTCCACCCCCGACGAGCTCGACCGGCTCGAGGCGCAGATCGACGGCTGGCTCCGGGTGCACCTCGACGAGAACCCCGCCATCGAGGAGGTGGTGCGGGACACCCAGACCGACGAACGCCGGTGGTTCGTCCGGATGCTGGGCGAGCAGAAGTCGGTGTTCTCGGTGTGGGTGGTGCTGCGGCAGCGCAACCTGCACTTCGAGAGCTACATGATGCCGGCGCCCGAGGAGCAGGAGGGCGAGCTGTACGAGCACCTGCTGCGGCGGAACGCCAAGCTCCACGGCTACCGCTTCGCCATCGGCGACGAGGACGGCATCTTCCTGATGGGCGAGATCCCCAACGCGACGGTGACCGAGGCCGAGCTCGATCGGATGCTCGGGTCGGTCTACGAGTACATGGAGCTGTGCTTCCGCCCCGCGATGCGGATCGGCTTCGCCTCGAAGTTCAAGGGCTGACCGTCCCGCGGCACCGGGTGGCACGGCGAGGCCGGGCGCGCAAGGGAAGGGCTACCGGTGACGTGTCGTGTCCTCTCACGTAGGTTCATCCGTGCCCCCCGGGACGGGCGGGGACGGCTCGGGGAAGCGACCTCCCCGCCCGCTCCGGAGGGCATCGGCCACGGCCGGCCCGGCGAGCGGCGCGCGGCCCGGCGGTAGGGTGGCGCCGTGACACGTCTGCAACTCGTCGGTGGCGGTCGGATGGGCGAAGCGCTCCTCGCCGGGATCCTGGCCGCCGAGTGGTGCGCTCCGGGCGACGTGGTCGTCGTCGAGGCCGTCGAGGCCCGGCGGGCCGAGCTGAGCGCGCAGTTCCCGGGCATCGCCGTGACCGACCGGATCGGCAGCGCCGACGGCACCATCGTCGCCACCAAGCCGGCGGGCGTCCCGGACGTGGTGCGCGAGGCCGTCGCCGCCGGCAAGGGCCGCCTCCTGTCCATCGCCGCCGGGGTCTCGCTGGCGGCCCTGGAGGACGCAGCGGGTGCGCCGGTGCCCGTCATCCGGGCGATGCCGAACACGCCGTCGCTGGTCGGACGCGGCGCCGCGGCGATCACCGGTGGCACCCACGCGGGGCCCGAGGACCTCGACTGGGCGGAGGAGCTCCTGTCGGCGGTCGGACTCGTGGTCCGGGTGGACGAGGCGGCCATCGACGCCGTGACCGGCCTCTCCGGTTCCGGACCGGCCTACGTCTTCCTCGTGGCCGAGGCGCTGGTCGACGCCGGCGTGCTGGTCGGGCTGCCCCGCCCGATGGCCGAGGCGCTCGCCCACCAGACGCTGGTCGGCGCGGGCCACATGCTGCTCGAGAGCGGGCAGAGCGCGGCCGAGCTGCGCGCGGCGGTCACGTCGCCGGGCGGCACCACGGCTGCTGCGGTCCAGGTGCTGGAGCAGCGCGGCCTCCGCGCCGCGCTGGTCGACGCCGTGTGCGCGGCCCGTGATCGTTCACGGGAGATGGGCCGATGAGCACCGAGGTCGACGCGGTCGGCGCCACGACGTACGACACCGTCACCTTCCTCTCGGACCTCGGCACCACCGACGAGTCGGTCGGCGTCGTCCACTCGGTGCTCGCCCAGATGGCCCCGGCCGTGCGCGTCGTGGATCTCGCCCACGACCTCCCGCCGCTCGACGTGCGCGCGGCCTCGATCGCGCTCGCCCGCAGCGTCCAGTACGTGAGCCCGGGCGTGATCATCGCTGCCGTCGACCCCAGTGCCCCGACCGACGGGCGCGCCGTGGCCGTCTCGGTCGCGGGCGGGCGCGCCGTGCTGATCGGCCCCGACAACGGCCTGCTCGCCGCCGCCGTGGCCATGGTCGGCGGGGCGGAGGTGGTCGTGGAGCTCGACGACACCAGCCGCCACCTCGAGGGTGCCGGGCCGACGTTCGCCGCCCGCGACGTCTTCGCGCCGGTCGCCGCACACCTCTGCAACGGGGTCCCGCTCGTCGAGATGGGGACGGTGATCGAGGCGCACTCGCTCCGCCCCGGGCTGCTGCCCGTGGCCCGCCACGAGGACGGCGCCCTCGTCGCGGAGGTGCTGTGGGTGGACCGCTTCGGCAACGCCCAGCTCAACCTGGACGCCGGCGACCTCGAGCCCTTCGGCGAGCGGGCCCAGCTGTCGCTCGGCGGCCGGACCCGGATCGCCTCGATCGTCGTGACCTTCGCCGACGTCGGCGTCGGGGAGCTGGGGCTCATCGTCGACTCGTGCGGGCTGGTGGTGCTGGCCGCGGATCGCACGTCGGCCGCCGAGGAGCTCGGCATCGGGGCGGGCGACGCCGTCCACCTGCTGCCGGTCGGCGAGACCGCCATCGATCCGATCCGCACGCCCGTCGCCCTCGGGCGGAGGGATCAGGAGGTGGCGGGATGAGGCGCGGCACCACGATCGCGATCGTCGTCCTGCTGATCCTGCTGCTCGGCGCCGCCGCGCTGCAGCTCGCGCTCTCCGTCAACCAGGGCTGACGGGCGCGCACCCTCCCGGACGGGGGTTCCCGGCGGCAGCTACAGCCGGGTGGCGATGCGGTCGCGGGAGAACCGGCGCATGCCGCCGCGGATCAGCCACAGCGCGATGACCCACACGACCAGCCCGATCGCGCCGATCAGCAGGGGATCGAGGAGCAGCAGCCCGCTGGCCTGCCCGATCGTGCCGATGATGAGCGGCATGATCACGGCGCCACCGAGCTGGTTGGCCTCCTGCGTGGTGTTCGCTCGGGCCGAGATGCGGACCATGATCCCGAGCCCCAGGGCCGCCACCGCGGGAGCGACCCAGCCGATCACGATCAGCCACTCGACGGTCGGCAGGAAGATCCGACCCATCACCGGCCAGCCGATGATGTTGCTGATGGCGCAGAACACGACGAACGCGCTCCAGCTCAGCGCCATCGTGGGCAGGTAGGCGACCGCCAGCTTGGCGACGTAGAGGTCGCGCTCGCGGACCGGCAGGTGCAGCAGCGTCTCCAGCGTCCGCCGCTCCTTCTCGCCGGCGAAGGCGTCTGCCGCGAGCACCGCCGACACCATGAGCGGCACGACGAGGAACAGCGGCAGCAGCAGGTACCCGTTCACGAGGAGGAGCAGGTGCTCGGCGGGTGGCCGGTCGAGGATCGGTGCGACCATCTCGGTGGGCAGCCGGCCCAGCAGTCCGGAGAGGTCGGCGCCGCTGCCACCCCGGGCGGCCAGTGCGATGGCGGCGGGCAGACCGAGGAGGAGGATCCCCGGCACCAGCAGCATCGGCACCATGATCGCCTTGGAGCGCCGGATGGCGGCCAGGTCCTTGGCCACGATCGCCCGGACCACCCCGAGGTCGTAGCCGCGCCGAGCCCTGCGCCCGGCACGCGCGTCGACGTCCATCCGCCCGACGGGCTCGGCCGTCGCGGTCACGAGACCAGTTCCGGTGGTGCGGCGGGCGGAGGAGCGGGAGGAGCCGGGGGAGCGGGCGGGGTCGGGTGACCCGGCGCGGTGGCGGCCCCGTCCGCGCCGTCAGCGGCTCGGAGGCCGAGGTGGCCGAGCCCGAAGCGGTCGAGCACGGCGAAGTAGATGTCGCCCAGGTCCCGGCGCACCGCACCGACCCCGTGGATCGCGGCGCCGGCCTCGACGAGCGCTCGGACCAGCCGCGGCACCACGTCGGCGTCTGCGATGTCGAAGCGGGCGCCGGTGTCGGTGGCCGCGACTGCGTCGACGCCCGGCAGGGTGCGGGTCAGCTCGACCAACAGCGGACCCGCCGGCTGGCCGAGGTCGACGTCCACCTGGCGGGCGGGCCAGAACTCGGCGGCGAGCGCGTCGGGACTGCCCGACACGAGCAGCCGTCCCGACTGGAGGATGGCGAGCTGGTCGGCCACCTGCGCCGCCTCCTCGAGGAAGTGCGTGCACAGGACCACGGTCCGGCCGTGCTCCCTGGCCATCTGGTCGATGAGCGTCACGACGTCGTCGGTCGCCGCGGGGTCGAGCCCGCTCGTGGGCTCGTCGAGGAACAGCACCTGGGGGTCGGCCACGAACGCCCGGGCGAGCGCGACCCGCCGGCGCTGCCCGGTCGAGAAGCCCTGGCAGCGGGTGTCGGCGTGGGCGGACATGCCGAACCGCTCGAGCAGCTCCATGACCCGCTGGTCCGCCGCGGGGCGCGGCATGCCGCGCATCCGGGCGACCGCCACGAGGTTCTCCCGTGCGGTGAGGCGATCGTCGAGACCGGCGTTCTCGGTGAGCACGCCGGTGTGCCGCCGGAGCTCGTCGCCCTCGGTGGCCGGGTCCATCCCGAGGACCCGGCTCCACCCCGCGTCCGGGAGGAGCACCCCGTTCAGCAGGCGGATGGTCGTGGTCTTGCCGGCCCCGTTCGGCCCGAGGAGCGCGAGCACCGTCCCGGCCTCCACCTCCAGGTCGAGGTGGTCCACCGCCACGCGGCCGTCGAAGCTCCGGGCGAGATCGTGGCAGGCGATGGCGTGGTGGGGCATGAGGGGGCGGGCTCCCGTGGGCCACCCGCACTGGGCCAGCCGACGACGTGCCGAACCATTAGCGTACGGCCCGCCGGGTGAAGATCACCCGGCATCGGAGGCAACGTGAACCTGGCCGCCCTGTTCGACCGACATCCCGAGGATCGGGTCGCGCTCATCAGCAGGGGGAAGTTCACGACCTACGGCCAGCTCAAGGACACGGCCGCCCGGTTCAGGGGCGGCCTGAAGGGCCTGGGACTCGAACCCGGCGACCGGGTCGGCATCGTGTGCGGCAACAACTGGTACTTCGCGACGTCGTACGTCGCGGTCCTCGGCGCCGGCTTGATCGCCGTGCCGCTCAACCCGACCAGCCCGCCCGCCGAGCTCGAGAGCCAGCTCCGCAACGTCGGTGCCCGTGCGGTGATCGCCGGGCCGACGGCGCGCCCGATCCTCGAGGCGATCGACCGCTCCGCCATCCCGACCGTCGAGCACTGGATCGGCTGCGGCTTCACGCCCGACGGCGGCTCGGACCTCGAGGTGCTGGTCACGTCGGAGCCGGCCGAGCTGGTGGAGCGCGAGGACGACGACGTCGCCGTGCTCGTCTTCACGTCGGGCACCGCCGGCTCGCCCAAGGCGGCGATGCTCACCCACGGCAACCTCCGCACGAACATCGCCCAGATGCTCTCCGCGCCGGGCGCGTCGCAGACGCCCGACGACGTGTCGTTCGCCGTGCTGCCGCTGTTCCACATCTTCGGGCTCAACGTGGTGCTCGGCTCCGCGCTGGCAGTCGGCGGGAAGGTGCTCCTCGTCGAGCGGTTCGACCCGATCTCGGCGATCGAGTCCATCCAGAAGCACCACGCCACGATCGTCTCGGGACCGCCGACCATGTGGGCGGCCTGGGCGGGTCTGCCCGAGGCGCCCGACGGCGCCTTCGACTCGGTGCGCCTCGCGATCTCGGGCGCAGCCCGGCTCCCCGAGGAGACGGCACGGACGATCTCCCGCCGGTACGGCCTGGAGCTCCGCGAGGGCTACGGCCTGACCGAGGCGTCCCCCGTCGTCACCTCCTCGGTCGACACCGACGCACCGTCCGGCTCGATCGGGATCCCCGTTCCGGGCCTCGAGGTGCGGCTCGTGGACGAGGACGGCGAGGACGTGCTGATCGGCGACGCCGGCGAGATGCTGGTGCGGGGCCCGAACGTGTTCGCCGGCTACTGGAACGACCCCGAGGCGACGGCCCACACGATCGACGCCGACGGCTGGCTGCACACCGGCGACGTCGCCACGGTGGACGACGACGGCTACCTCTACCTCGTCGACCGGGTGAAGGACCTGATCATCGTCTCCGGTTTCAACGTCTACCCGGCCGAGGTCGAGGAGGTGCTCATGCAGCACCCCGGCATCGACGCCTGCGCCGTGGTGGGCGTGCCCCACCCGTACTCCGGTGAGGCGGTCAAGGCCTACGTCGTGTCGGTGAAGGGCCAGTCGGTCGAAGAGGACGACATCGTCAGGTTCTGCGCCTCCCGGCTCGCCCGCTACAAGTGCCCCGAGAAGATCTGGTTCGTGGACGAGGTCCCCCAGGGGATGGGCGGGAAGGTGCTCCGCCGAGCGCTGCGCTGACGGACGGATGCCCTCGCGCCGCGGTCCCGAACGGCGTTCGTGACTTTGTGAACATTCGCACGAAGTCCTACCGTGACCTCGATGGGGTCCACACCTGAGACGCGCCAGATCCCCGAGGCGACGGTCGCCCGGCTGCCCGTCTACCTCCGGGCGCTCCAGGAGATCTCCGCCGAGCAGGCGTCGACCATCAGCTCCGAGCGGCTGGCCGAGATGGCCGGCGTCAACGCGGCGAAGGTCCGCAAGGACCTCTCCTACTTCGGGAGCTACGGCACCCGTGGGGTCGGCTACGACGTCGAGTTCCTCCTCTTCCAGATCCGCCGCGTGCTGGGCCTGACCCACGACTGGCCGACGGTCATCGCCGGGATGGGCAACCTCGGCCAGGCCCTCGCCAACTACGGCGGGTTCCAGGACCGGGGCTTCGTCGTGGCGGCGCTGGTCGACAGCGACCGCTCGAAGGTGGGCACCGAGATCTGCGGGCTCCTCGTCGAGCACCCCGACGACCTCGCCCGGATCGTCGCCGAGCGCAAGGTCACCATCGGCGTGATCGCCACGCCGGCGGCGAGCGCCCAGGAGGTCGCGGACCGGATGGTCGCCGCCGGCATCACCTCGATCCTCAACTTCGCGCCGACCGTGCTGTCGGTGCCGGACGGCATCTCGGTGCGCAAGGTCGACCTCGCGGTCGAGCTGCAGATCCTCTCCTTCTACAACGAGCGCCGAGCGACCTCCGGCAGCGCCGGCTGAGACGCCGCCCGGCGGGCAGAACCGCCGCTCGGGGCGTAGCGTGATCTCATCCGTCACACCTGCCGGTCTGGTTTGGCACGGCGGACCCCTCACTGGGAACATGGGCGGGTGGCGCCACGGCCACCCTGACGAAGGAGTGTCGACGGGCGTGTCGGTCGTCGTCATCGGAGCAAACCACCGCACTGCGCCCCTCGAGCTCCTCGAGAAGATGGCGCTCGACGGTGACCGCCTGCCGAAGTACCTCGACGCGCTCTGCGGCCGTGACCACATCTCCGAGGCCGTCATCGTCTCCACGTGCAACCGCACCGAGATCTACGTCGTCGCCGAGCAGTTCCACGGTGCGTACCGCGACGTGCGCGACCTCGTCAGCGACCTGACGTACCTCCCGCCCGACGAGTTCACCGACCACCTCGACGTAGCGTGGGACGCCGACGCGGTGCAGCACCTTTTCCGGGTGGCCAGCGGCCTCGACTCGGTGGTCGTCGGCGAGCACGAGATCCTCGGCCAGGTCCGCACCGCGTGGGACCTGGCGCGCGAGCAGGGTGCCGCGGGGCCCACGCTCAACCTCCTCTTCCGCCACGCCCTCGAGTGCGGCAAGCGAGCTCGCACCGAGACGTCGATCTCGCGCTCGGTCACCTCGGTCAGCCAGGCCGCGGTGGTGATGGCCGCCGAGCGGTTGGGCACGCTGGCCGGACGGCGCGCCGTCGTGCTCGGTGCCGGCGACATGGGTCGGGGCATGGTCCACCTGCTGGCCGACGTCGACGTCGCCTCGCTGACCGTGGTGAACCGCGACGCAACCCGGGCGGCCGAGGTCGCCGCGCTGGTCGACGGGCGCTCCGCACCGCTGTCGGGCCTCGCCGCCGAGCTGGCGGAGGCCGACGTGCTCTTCACCGCCACGGGTGCCACCGAGGCGATCCTCGGCCCCGACGAGATCACCGCCGTGATGGCGGGGCGCGCCGACCGGGCCCTCCTGATCGTCGACATCGCCGTGCCCCGCGACGTGGACCCCTCCGTGGCCGCGATCGACGGCGTCGAGCTGCTCGACATGAGCGACCTCCAGGCCTTCTGCGACATCGGGCTCGCCGAGCGCCGGCGCGAGGTCCCGGCGGTCGAGGCGATCGTCGAGGCGGAGCTGACCCGCTGGGCGTCGCTCGTCAGCAGCCGCGAGGTCGCGCCGCTCGTCGGCGAGATCCACCGGCGCTCCGAGGTCGTGCGCCAGGCCGAGATGGAGCGCTACGCCGCCAAGCTGGCGACGTTGACGCCCTCCGAGCGCGAGGCGGTCGAGGCGCTCACCCGGGGCATCGTCGCGAAGATGCTGCACACGCCGACGGTCCGCCTCAAGGACGCCGCCGGGTCCCCCCGCGGTGAGCGCCTGGCGACCAGCGTGCGCGATCTCTTCGAGATCGAGTGACCTCGCTGCGCCTGGCGACCCGGGGCAGCCCCCTCGCTCGCTGGCAGACCGATCACGTGGCGGCGGCCATCGAGGCCGCCAACCCGGGCGTGACGTGCGAGGTGGTCGTCGTGTCCACCGTCGGCGATCGCCGGCGTGACGTGCCGCTCGAGGTGCTCGGCGGCAAGGGCGTGTTCGTGAAGGAGGTCCAGGCCGCCGTCCTCGACGGACGCGCCGACGTCGCGGTCCACTCCGCCAAGGACCTCCCGGCGGTCACCCCGGAGGGCATCACGATCGCCGCCGTTCCGCCCCGCGTCGACCCGCGGGACGCGCTCGTCGGCCTCGCGCTGGACGACATCCCCGAGGGGGGTGAGATCGCCACGGGCTCGCGTCGGCGTGCCGTGCAGCTTCAGGCCCTCCGCCCGGACCTCCGCATCGTGGGCCTCCGCGGGAACATGGACACGCGGCTGGCCAAGGTCGCCGACCACCACGCCGTCGTCGCCGCGGCCGCCGCGCTCGTCCGGTTGGGCCACACCGACCTGGTCGCACAGCTCTTCACCGAGGACGAGTTGATCCCGCAGGTGGGGCAGGGCTGCCTGGCAGTCGAGTGCCGATCGGACGACCCGTCCGCCCTCGAGCTGCTGGGCCCGCTGGACGACGCGGTCTCCCGCCTCGCGCTCGAGTCCGAGCGAGCGTTCCTGGCCGAGCTCGGCGGCGACTGCGACCTGCCCGCGGGCGCGCACGCCACCATCGAGGAGGTCGACGGCCGCCCTTCCATCCGGCTGCGGGCGCTCCTGGCGGACGACGCCGGGCTGCGACGCTTCGATCGGACCGGCGGGGACGGGCCGGCGCTCGGTCGGTCGGCGGCCGAGGAGCTCAGGGCCCCCGCGTAGGGTGAGGCCGTGACCGTCTACCTGGTCGGAGCCGGCCCCGGCGACCCCGGACTCATCACCGTGCGGGGGGCCGAGGTGCTCGCCCGGGCCGACGTGGTGGTCCACGACCGGCTCTCGGCGCGCGCCCTCCTCGACCTGGCCCCGCCCGACGCCCAGCGCATCGACGTGGGCAAGGGCCCCGGCGACAGCAGGACCCAGGACGACATCAACGCGCTGCTCGTGGAGCACGGCCGCACCGGCGCCACCGTGGTGCGGCTGAAGGGCGGCGACCCCTTCGTCTTCGCCCGCGGGGGAGAGGAGGCGGAGCACCTCGAGGCGGCCGGCGTCCGCTACGAGGTCGTGCCGGGGGTGACCGCGGCGATCGCCGTGCCGGCCTACGCCGGAATCCCTGTGACCCGGCGCTACTCGTCGACGTCCTTCACCGTGGTCACCGGCCACGAGGATCCGACGAAGGACCTGCCCGAGGTGGACTACCGGGCCGTGGCGGCGCTCGGCGGGACCATCGTGATCCTCATGGGGGTGGCCCACATCGAGCACATCGCCGCCGAGCTCATGGCGGGCGGGCTGTCGCCCGACACGCCGGTGGCCGCCGTCCGGTGGGGGACCACCGCCGACCAGCACACGACGGTGGCCACCCTCGGGACGATCGCCGACCAGCCGCTCAGCGCGCCGTCGACGATCGTCGTGGGCGACGTCGCTGCTGCTCCGTTGGGCTGGTTCGAACGGCGCCCCCTGTCCGGGCTCACGATCGTGAACCCCCGGGCCCGCGAGCAGGCCTCCGAGCTCACGGCACTGCTGGCGGACGCGGGCGCGCAGGTCGTCGAGATGGCGGCCATCGCCATCGAGGAGCCGTCCGACGGCGGCGCCGGACTGCGTGACGCGGTGGAGAGGGTCACCGGGTTCGACTGGGTCCTGCTCACCTCGGCCAACGGGGCTCGCCGGTTCTGCGACGCCGTCGGCGACGGGCGACGGCTGGCGGGCGTCCGGCTCGCAGCGATCGGACCGGGGACCGCAGCCGTGCTGGAGGAGCGGTTCCTCCGCGCCGACCTGGTCCCGCCGAGCTACGTCGCCGAGTCGATGCTCGAGGTGTTCCCCGCTCCGCCCGAGGGGCGGACGGGTCGGGTGCTGCTGCCGCGCGCCGCGGTGGCGCGGGACGTGCTCCCCGACGGTCTCCGGGCGAGGGGATGGGAGGTGGAGGTGGTCGAGGCCTACCGCACGGTCACACCGCCGCCGGACGCCGCGACGCTCGAACGTGTCGCCCACGCCGATGCCGTCATGTTCACTGCCAGCTCCACCGTGACCCGGTTCCTCGAGGTGGCCGGGCGGGACTGCGTGCCGCCGTGCGTCGTGGCCATCGGCCCGATCACCGCCGCGTCGGCACGCGACGCCGGGATCGAGGTGACCATCGAGGCGCCCGAGCACTCGCTCCCGGGGATGGTCGAAGCGCTCGTCGGCTGGGTCAGGAGCGGTCGAGCCCCTCGATGAAGAGCCGCAGCACGGCGTCGCCCAGATGACGGGCCGCGCGGGCCCGAACCGACGATCGACAAGCGACCGAGGTGGCGCGAACTTGGCACTGACAAGATCGCTGCCACCCGAGCACCAGGGAGCCCCGATGAGCGCCGAGACCACCGCCACCAACCCGTACCTGGTCGGCAACTATGCACCCGTCACCACCGAGACCACGGCCGACGCGCTCGAGGTGCGGGGCGCGCTGCCCGCCGCGCTCGACGGGCTCCTGCTGCGCAACGGCCCCAACCCGTACGGCGCCGTGCCGGCGAACCACCACTGGTTCCTCGGTGACGGGATGCTGCACGGGATTCGCCTCCGGGACGGCCGGGCCGAGTGGTACCGCAACCGCTGGATCCGCACCGAGTCCCTCGCCGAGCACTCCGATCTCGCCGCCGGCACGACAGTTCCGGCTCGGACGACCATGCCGGGCAAGGCGGCCGTCAACGTGATCGGGCACGCGGGGCGCATCCTCGCCCTCGGCGAGGTGGGGCTGCCGTGGGAGGTGACCTCCGAGCTGGACACCATCGGTGAGTACGGCTTCGACGGTCGGCTGCTCCACTCGAACATGACCGCCCATCCCAAGCTCGACCCGGTCAGCGATGAGCTGGTGTTCTTCGGCTACGACTTCGGGGAGCGCATGCACTACCACGTGGCCGACGCCACCGGCGCGCTCGTGCACTCCGTCGACATCGAGGTGCGCCCGTCGATGATGCACGACGTCGGCGTCACCGCCACTCGCACGGTTCTCATGGATCTCCCGGTCCTCTTCAGCCTCGACGCAGTGGTCGCCGGCCGGATGATGCCGTACGCGTGGGACCCGGACGCGGGCGCCCGCCTCGGCGTGCTGCCCCGGTTCGGCACCGACGACGACGTCGTCTGGATCGACGTCGACCCCTGCTACGTGTTCCACGTCGTCAACGCCTACGACGACGGGCCGCAGATCGTCATGGACGTGATCCGCTATCCGAAGATGTTCGCCACCAACGCCGTCGGGCCGCACGAGCCGGAGCTCGGGTCGCTGGTGCGCTGGGTGATCGACCCCGACGCCCGGACGGTCACCTCGACGGTCGTCGACGACCGCCCCTCGGAGTTCCCCCGCGTGAACCCCACGCTCGAGGCGCGGCCCCACCGGTTCAGCTACGGGGTGGGCCTCACCGGCACCGGGGGGTTCGACACCGACGACCTCCTCCGACGCGACCACTCGACAGGGACGACGCTCCGGCACTCGTTCGGTGCCGGACGCCGGCCGGGGGAGGGGGTGTTCGTGCCCGCCGGCCCGGACGCCGCCGAGGACGACGGGTGGGTGCTCACCGTCGTCTACGACGCGGCCGCCGACCGCAGCGAGCTCGCCGTCCTCGCCGCCGCCGACATCGAGGCCGACCCCGTCGCGACGGTGGAGCTGCCCGTGCGCGTCCCGTTCGGCTTCCACGGGAACTGGCTCCCGGCCTGACCCCACCGCCGAACCACCCGAACCGGGGGGGGGGGGGGGGGGGGGGGGGGGCGGCGGGCGGGGGCGGGG
>JAEZFI010000267.1 GCA_023437745.1 Actinomycetes bacterium | reverse complement strand
CTGTGGGACGGCGTGCGGACCTGGGTGCACCTGCGGGGTGGTCCCGAGCTCGTCGCCGAGCAACGCCGGATCGCCGCCGCGGCGGGTGTCGAGGAGCCCGCCGACGGGCCCCCCTCGTTGCCGCCGCACCGCTGGTCGATGCGGCCGTCGGAGCTCCGGGACCTTCGCGTCGACCCGGCGGACCGGGGCGAGCGGTTCGTCGCCGAGGTCGGCGTGGGGGTGGTCCACCGGCCCGTCGAGGCGCCCCGCCTCGTGGTCGATCCGGTGGCCCGCGGGCTGGCGGACGCGCTCCGTGACGAGTTCGATCCACGACGACGGCTCAACCCCGGCCGGGACCCGGTGCAGCGGTGAACCTCGGCGTCGACGACGACGACCTCGCCTCGTGCGTCCAGTGCGGCTTGTGCCTGCCGCACTGCCCGACCTGGCGGATCTCGGGGGACGAGCAGCGCTCACCGCGGGGCCGCATCGCGACGATGCGGCTGGTGCAGCGAGACGGCGTGGACCTGGACGACGCCGCGGTGGAGGTCTTCGGCTCGTGCATCCAGTGCCGGGGCTGCGAGCCGGCTTGCCCGTCCGGAGTGCCGTTCGGCCGGATGATCGCGACGACGACGGAGCGGATCGCCGCGGAGGACACGGCAGGCCGCCGATGGCTCCGGCGGGCGACGACCTCGCTGATCGCACGGCACCGGCTCGTCCTCGCCGGCGCCACGCTGGCGGCCGCGGCGCAGCGGGTCCCTGTGCTCGGGCGACGCCTCCCGGTCCGTACCCGCCTGCCGCTCGTGCGCCGGCCGCTCCGCATCCCACCGGCAGGCGGCGACGAGGTCTGGCTGCTGACGGGGTGCGTGATGGACGCCGTCGGCCGGGGCATCCACCAGGCGACCGTGGACCTCCTCGTCGCAGCCGGGTTCGCACCCCGGCTCCCGGCACGTCACGAAGGGTGCTGCGGCGCGCTGGCCCACCACGCCGGCGAGGCGGAGGCGGCTCGGTGGCAGTCCCGCCGCGTCATGGCGGCGTTCCCCGGGAACGCACCGATCGTCGTCGACAGCGCGGGCTGCGGCGCCCACCTGAAGGAGTTGGGCGAGACCCTCGGCACGCCCGAGGCGCAGACGTTCGCGGCACGGGTGGTCGACGCAGTGGAGCTGCTCGCCACCCGGCTCGACCGCCTGCCGCTGCGTCGCGGGGTGCGCCCGGTGGTCGCGGTCCAGGACCCGTGCCACCTCCGCCACGTGCAGAAGGTCCACGGCGCGGTCCGACAGGTGCTCGAGCGGGTCGTCGACGTGGTGGATCTGGACGACGAGGGGCTGTGCTGCGGCGCGGGCGGTGCCTACCAGCTGACGCACGCCGCGGAGGCGACAGCGCTGCGGGAGCGGAAGCTGGCGGCGATCGGCCGCTCCGGTGCGACCTGGATCGCCAGCGCGAACCCCGGATGCTCGATGCACCTCGCCGGCGAACCGGGCCTGCGAGTGTCGCACCCCGTCGAGATCATGGCCGCCGCGCTCAGGACGGAACGGAGGTCGGACGATGGCGGGTGAGTTCGAGGACATCAGGTCACGGCTCGAGGCGATCTCGGAGGAGCTCGCCGAGCTGGCGCTCGCCCGATTGCGCGACTCGATCGACGCCGGCGGCACCGAGCTGCCCGTCGACGAGCGCCGGATCACCCGCGCCCGTCGGGCGGTCGAGAAGGCTGCCAACCTTCTCGCGGACGACACGAGCTCCCCCTACGACTGACTGGCCGATCTGGTCGCTCGGATTCGGGGGGGGTCAGACGAGGTCGGCGAGGCGGCGCGCCATGGCGTGCAGCCGCGTGAAGCTCCGGTTGTCGAAGTCCATCGTGATCCGCGGGAGCTCGGGCACGTCGTCGTCCTCGATCTCGGCCGGGAGCGCGGCGGTGCGCTCGATCACGCCGCTGGCGACCATGCCCGAGAACTCGTCGTTGAGGGTGGCCAGCGCCTCGTCGCCGATCTCGCGCTGCAGGCGCACGACGAGGCGACCGTCGACGTAGCGGAGGGAGTGGTAGCCGGCGAAGAAGTTCACGATGTAGCGGACCGCGTCCTTCGACGAGGACGACAGGTGGACGAGGTCGAGGTCGTTGGGGGACACCCAGCCGGAGTCGATCAGCTCGGTCTGCACGAACTCGACCCAGGTGCGCCAGTAGCTGCCGCCCTCGGGCTCCAGCAGGACGATCGGGGCGGGCATCTCCTTGCCGGTCTGCACGAGCGTCAGCAGCTCGAACAGCTCGTCCATCGTGCCGAAGCCGCCGGGGAGGATCACGTAGGCGCTGGCCTCCTTCATGAAGGCGAGCTTGCGGGTGAAGAAGTAGCGGAAGCGCACCAGGTGGTCGTCGTCGACCAGCGCGGAGGCGGGGTTGCCCTCGAACGGCAGGCGGATCGTCACCGCGAAGCTGTTGTTCCCGCCCGCTCCCTCGATGGTGGCGGTCATGATGCCGGGGCCGCCGCCGCTGATCACCATCCACCCCTCGTCGGCGAGCTCGGCGCCCAGCTCCCGGGCGAGCGTGTACGAGGGTGCGGTCACCGGGGTGCGTGCCGAGCCGAAGACCGACGCCTTGGGACGGTCGGCCTCGGCTTCGAACCGCTTGAAGCTCGTCCGCAGCTCGCGGATCGCCCCGTTGAGGAGCTTGAGGTCACCCCGGTCCGCACCGTCCCGGGCCAGGCGGGCGATCGTCACGCTCATCTCGGTGAACAGGTCCCGGTTCTCCAGCGGGCCGGCGGCGTCCACGAAGGCGGCGATGGCGTCGTCGACCTCCGGGACGCCCACGCGGCCGCGAGGGTCGCGGCGGGTGCGGCGTGGACTGGGCATCGTGCTCCTCGAGGTGGTGTGCCGACGGGCCGGTGGCCACGGCGGCCCGGCTCAGGCCGGCGCGACCTCCACCCGACCGTACCGGGTCGTGCGCTGCTCCAGACGCCGACCGAGTGGCTCGACGAGGGCGCGGAAGTCCGCCTCCCCGACCTCCTGGCCGTGGCTCGCTCCGGCCGCCCGCGAGATGTTCTCGTTGACGAGGGTGCCGCCGAGGTCGTTGACGCCGGCCTGCAGCAGCTGCCGCGCGCCCTCGAAGCCGAGCTTCACCCACGACGCCTGGATGTTCGGGATCCAGCCGTCGTAGACGATCCGGCCGATGGCATGCATCAGGACCACCTCGCGGAAGGTGGGGCCGCGTCGCGCTCGGCGCTGGAGGTAGATCGGCGACGCCATGTGGACGAAGGGCAGCGGCACGAACTCGGTGAAGCCCCCGGTCTCCTTCTGCAGGTCACGCGTCAGCACGAGGTGCTGCGCCCAGCTGCGGGGCTGCTCGATCGAGCCGAACATGATCGTCACGTTCGAACCCAACCCGACCCCGTGCGCCGTGCGATGGGCGTCCAGCCACTCCTGGGTGTCGATCTTGTCGGGGCACAGGACCGCCCGGACGTCGTCGTCGAGGATCTCCGCCGCCGTCCCGGGAAGGGACCTGAGCCCGGCATCCATCATCCGCACGAGGTATCGGTCGAGTGGTTCGCCGAGCCGCTTGGCGCCCTCGGTGACCTCCAGGGCCGTGAACCCGTGGACGTGCAGCTGTGGCGCCGCCTCCATCACCGCGCGCGTCACGTCGATGTAGAAGTCGCCGTCGAAGTCCGGGTGGATCCCGCCCTGCAGGCAGACCTCCGTCGCACCGTTGCGAGCCGCCTCGACGGCGCGCTCGGCGATGTCCTCGAGCGTCAGGAGATAGGGGGTGCCCCGCAGGTTGAGCGACAGCGGACCCTTCGAGAAGCCGCAGAACCGGCACTTGAAGGTGCAGACGTTCGTGTAGTTGATGTTGCGGTTCGCCACCCAGGTCACGACGTCGCCCACGGCGCGCTGCCGCAGCTCGTCGGCGTACTCGGCGACGGCGGCGACCTCGCGGCCCCGAGCGGCGAAGAGCGCGACGATCTCGTCGATGCCCGGCTCCTGGCCTCGGCGATGCCCCTCGATCACCTCGGCGACGGCACCGCGGGCACCTGCGGTCGACGGGACGAGGTGCGGCGGTGCCACGTCGGCGCCGGAGTACCACTGCGTCGAGCGGTGCCCGACGAGGACCACCTCCGCGCCGTCGCCCACCGTGTCGGCGGCGGAGATCCGCTCCGGCCACACTGCGCCGGGGTCGTCGCGTCCCAGTCCCTCGGCGTCGGCGCGGTCGAGGACGGCGAAGTGGAGGCCCGGGTCGAGCCAGGTCGCAGGGTCGAGGGCATGGCGGGGGTGGACCGTGAGCCGGGGCGCCAGGCCGAAGCCGGCGGCCTCGGTGACGGCGCGGAGTCGGTCGAGGTCCGGCCAGGGACGCTCGGGGTTGACGTGGTCCGCCGTGACGGGCGAGACGCCGCCCCAGTCGTCGATGCCGGCGCCGAGCAGCGCGCCGAAGTCGTCGCTCAGGTTGGGTGGGGCCTGGAGCGAGACCTCGGGCGGCAGGATGAGGCGAGCGAGCGCGATCGCCTCCATGTACGCGTCCGACGGGCACGCCGGCGAGAGGTGCATCGCGGTGCCGTCCTTGGGCAGGAAGTTCTGGACGATCACCTCCTGGACGTGGCCCCATCGACGGTGCGACTCGGCGATGGCCACGAGCGCGTCGACCCGGTCCGCCCGGGACTCGCCGATCCCGACGAGGATCCCGGTGGTGAAGGGGATCCTCAGCTCACCCGCGGCCTCGAGGGTGGCGAGCCGCCGCTCGGGCGTCTTGTCGGGAGCGCCGCGGTGCGCCGGAAGCTCGGCGTTGAGCGACTCGATCATCATCCCCTGCGAAGGGGACACGGTCCGGAGGAGCGCCAGCTCGTCGCGGTGGAGGGCGCCGGCGTTGGCGTGCGGGAGCAGGCCCGTCTCGTCGAGGACCATCCGGCTGACGGCGGCCAGGTAGTCGACCGTCGATTCGTAGCCGTGGTCGGCGAGCCACTCGGCGGCCACCGGGTAGCGGAGCTCCGGACGCTCGCCGAGGGTGAACAAGGCCTCGTGGCAGCCGGCGCGTGCACCGCGTCGAGCGATCGCGAGGACCTCGTCGGGGGTGAGGTACGGCGCCTCCAGCCTGGCCGGCGGCTGGGCGAACGTGCAGTAGCCGCACTTGTCGCGGCAGAGCATCGTCAGTGGGATGAACACCTTGGGGGAGTAGGTGATCCGGGTGCCGTGCGCGGCGTCGCGCACGGCGGCAGCCCTCGACAGCAGTTCGGGCAGGGGAAGGTCGAGCAGGTCGTGCACGCGGGTCTCCGTCCTCAGCGAGGGAGGTGGTCGTGGGGCGCGGCGGCGCCGTCGGTGTCGTCGCGGTCGGCGCGCGCGTCGACGGCGTGGTGGTCGGCCCGGCCGGGTCCCGGGCGGCTCGCGATGTCGGTGGGCGAGAACGTCTGGCGGCAGCTCTGGCACCAGAAGCCCTGCTCGAGCGCGTGACCGCACGGCTCGTGGACGAGGACCGTGGGCGGGGCGCCGTCGCTCATCCAGCGGTCGCCCCATCGCATCAGCGCGACGAGGGCGGGGGAGAGCTCGATGCCCATCCGGGTCAGCCGGTACTCGTACCGGACCGGGCGGTCCTGGTAGGCGACCTTCGACATGACGCCGGCCTCGACGAGGCGGCGAAGTCGATCGGAGAGGACCGGGCGGGCGATGTCGAGGTCACGGCGGAAGTCGTCGAACCGCCGGATCCCCCGGAAGGCGTCACGCAGGATCAGGATCGTCCAGCGGTCACCGATCGTGCCGAGCGCACGCTCGATCGAGCACGCCGGATGCCCGGTGGCGTCGTCGTCCGGTTCGTCGACCGGGCGGGCAGCAGCGGCGTGTCGGGACACGCCGGCAAGCTAGTTCATGATCCGAACCGAGTGGGTTCATCTTCCGAACTCGACACTCCACACCCGTTCTGTGTCGTGGAACGCGCCAATCTCGGCGCGTCTCACGACACAGAACGCTAGAGGGGCGGCGCCGAGGACAGCGTTGCGGCTTTGGCCTCGAGCACACCGAGGAGCTCGTCGAAGCTCTTCTCGAAGGTCGACACACCCTCGGCTTCGAGCACCCGACCGACGTCGTCGAGGTCGACGAGGCGGCCGAGCGCCTCCCAGCGCGCCCGGGCGCCGTCGAGGTCGACGTCGAGCGTGCGGGCGACCGTGCCGTGGTCCTCGAACGCCTCCAGGGTGGCGTCGGGGATCGTGTTCACCGAGTCGGGGCCGATGAGCGCGTCGACGTAGACCGTGTCGGGATAGGCCGGGTTCTTGGTGGAGGTGGAGGCCCACAGCGGGCGCTGGGGGCGAGCGCCCCTGGCCGCGAGCGCGTCCCAGCGGGCACCGCTGAAGCGCTCCAGGAACAGCGCGTAGGCGAGCTGGCCCTGCGTGATCGCGGCGGTGCCCCGGAGTGCGAGCGCCTCCTCGGTGCCGATCGCCTCGAGACGGCGGTCGACCTCGGTATCCACCCGGCTGATGAAGAACGAGGCGACGCTGGAGACCTTCGACAGGTCGCCCTCGCAGGCCTCGAGTCCGGCCAGGTAGGCCTCGATGACGTCGGCGTAGCGCTCCAGCGTGAAGATCAGCGTCACGTTGATGCTGCGGCCCTCGGCGATCATCGTGCGGATCGCCGGGACACCCTCGGCGGTGCCGGGGATCTTCACGTACAGGTTGGGGGCGGCGATGCGGTCGCTCAGCACCCGGGCGGCTGCCTCGGTGCCGGCCCGGTCGCGGGCGAGCGACGGCGCGACCTCGACGGACACGTAGCCGTCCACGCCGTCGGACTCGTCGTACACCGGGCGGAGGACCGCGAGGGCGGCCTGGATGTCGTCCACCACGAGGGTCCAGTACGCGTCCTCGATCGAGGCCTTCGCTCCGATCAGCTCGCCGAACTGCTCGTCGTACTCGGCGCTGTCGGCGATGGCCTTCTGGAAGATCGCCGGGTTGGACGTGATGCCACGGACGCCTCGGTCGACCCAGCGCTGGATCTCACCCGACTGGAGCCATCCACGCTTCAGGTTGTCGAGCCAGGGGCTCTGGCCCTGCTCGGTGTAGAGGTCGTGCAGTCGTCCCATCAGGCTCCCTTGTCCGTGTCCCCGCCGAGCAGTTCCGCAGCCCGGTCGGCGACGGCCTCGGGGGTGATCCCGAGCTCGCGCATCACGACGTCCCCGGGCGCGGACGCCCCGAAGCGGTCGATCGACACGACGTCGTCGACCCACCGGTGCCAGCCGAGGCTCACCTGCGCCTCGACGCCGACACGGGGCAGACCCTCGCCGAGCACCGCCTCGCGCTCTGCGGCCGGTCGTTCGGCGAACCACTCCCAGCACGGGAGGCTCACGACGCGTGCGGCGATGCCGCGGTCGGCCAGGAGTGCCGCGGCGTCGACCGCCACGCTGACCTCGGAACCGGTGGCGACCAGCGACACGGCGGCGTCCGGCGCGTCGACCAGCACGTAGCCGCCGGCGCGCACGCCCTCGGCCGACGTCGTGGCGAGCACCGGGAGGTTCTGCCTCGACGCGATGAGCGCCATCGGCCCGTCGCCCTCGAGCGCAGCGACCACGGCGGCAACCGTCTCCGTCGCGTCGGCGGGGCGGACGACGGGGAGGTCCGGGATGGCCCGCAGCGCCGCCACGTGCTCCACGGGCTGGTGGGTGGGGCCGTCCTCGCCGACGCCCACGGAGTCGTGCGACCAGACGAACAGGACCTTCGTGCCCATCAGCGCTGCCAGCCGCACCGCGGGCCGCATGTAGTCGCTGAACACGAGGAACGTGCCGCCGGCCGGGACCAGTCCGCCGTGCAGCGCCATGCCGTTCATCACGGAGCCCATCGCGTGCTCACGGACGCCGAAGTAGACCTGGCGTCCGTCGGGCTCCTTGGCGCTGAGCGGCGTGGCGCCCTTGAGCGCGGTGCCGGTGTTGCCGGTCAGGTCGGCGCCACCGGCGACCAGGCCGGGCACCAGGGGGAGCGCGGCGTTGAGCGCCGCCCCGACGGCCACGCGGGTGGCGACCTTCTGCCCGACCTCGTAGGTGGGCATCGCTGCGGCCAGGTCGCCGACGGCGGTCCCCTCGAGCGCCGCCTTCCACTCGACGGCGCGATCGCCCAGCGCGCCGTCGAGGCGCTCGCTCCACTGGAGGCGGGCGGCGCGACCGGCGGCGCCGGCGGCGCGGTAGGCCTCGGCGACCTCGGACGGGATGCGGAACGACTCGTGCTCGGGCAGCCCCATGATGCGCTTCGTCGCAGCGATGTCGTCGGCCGAGAAGGCGAGGCCGTGGGCGGCCGGGTCGTCCGTGTGGTCCGGCGACGGGTAGCCGATGTGGGTGCGCACGATGACGATGCTGGGGCGGTCGTCGACCGAGGCCGCCTCGCGCAGCGCCGCCTCGAGCGCGTCGAGGTCCTCGCCGATCTCACCCGCCTCGACCACGTGCCAGCCGTAGGCGCGGAAGCGGCCGGCGGCGTCGTCGCCCAGCGCCAGCTCGGTGGGACCGTCGATCGAGATGTGGTTGTCGTCGTAGACCACGTTGAGGCGGCCCAGCCCGAGGTGGCCCGCCAGGGACGCGGCCTCGTGGCTGACGCCCTCCGACAGGTCGCCGTCGCCGGCGATCGCCCAGATCCGGTGATCGCAGACGTCCGAGCCGAAGCGGGCCCGCAGCGACGCCTCGGCGATCGCCATGCCGACGGCGTTGGCGATGCCCTGGCCGAGCGGCCCCGTCGTCACCTCGACGCCGGGCGTGTGGTGCACCTCGGGATGGCCCGGCGTGCGCGAGCCCCACTGGCGGAACGCCTTGAGGTCGTCGAGCGACAGGTCGTACCCGGTGAGGTGGAGCATCGAGTACTGGAGGATCGACGCGTGCCCCGCCGACAGCACGAAGCGGTCACGGTCGGGCCACGACGGGTCGCCGGCGTCGTACCGCATGATGCGGGTCCACAGCACGTGGGCCAGCGGCGCCAGCGCCATGGCGGTTCCCTGGTGTCCGGAGTTCGCGGCGGCCGGGCCGTCCATGGCGAGGCTGCGGATGACGTTGATGCCGAGGGACTCGAGATCCGAGTCGAAGCCTGGGGAAGCCACGAGGCGCCTTTCGGGGATGGGGAACCCCGAGCCTATTCGACGGGCGGTGTGGTCTCTCCAGCCGACTCGGCGTGCTCAGCGGGGTCGGCGATGCGCCGCGACGCCTCGAACATCGCGACGCTGGCGGTGAACTGGTGCACGAAGTTCGTGCCGCCGACGGGCCCGAACTCGCCGGCGCAGAACATGCCGGCGACGGCCGTCGCCCGCAGCGACTCGGAGACCACGGAGGCGTCGTGGTCGGGTGCGCCGAAGAGCCGGCTGCCCCGCCCGTTGCACGTGAACACCAGCGCGGCGGGGGCCGCGTGCTGCTCCATCAGCGACACGAGGTCCTCGGTGGCGGTCCCCGCGTCGCGGACCTGGAACTGCACGGTGGTCCCGACCTCGACGTGCTCGCTGATCGCGACCGCCCCGGCGGCGCGGTCGGCACCGAGCACCCCGCGCACCAGGAAGTCGCCGCGGTCGAAGTCGAGCTGGTGCTCGTCGATGACGATGCCGACGTGGAGGCCCTGCTGGGCGAGGGACTTCTCCTGCTGGTCGAGCTCGTCGATCTGGGCCATCAGGCGATCGAGCGCGGGTTGGCCGGCCAGCTCGTAGAGCACGTTGCGCTCGGCTCTCGTCACCGTGAGGGCCTGGCCGATCGGCCGGCACCCCTGGCTCACCACCGGGCTGACCGCGATCGACGGCGGGAGCCACACGCCGACCGCGCCGTCCCGGAACCGCTCGTCGTCGAGGACCAGCACGTTGCCGCCCGGCTGGCGGGCCGCGGAGGCGAAGCCGCCGATGATCTGGACGCCGGGGGCGGCCTCGGAGAGGTGGGTGAGGACCTCGTCGGCCGGGAACGAGAACGGGTCGGCGAGCAGCAGCAGTGTCCCCTCGTTCCGGCTGAGCACACCGCCGCCGGCGACGAGGATCTCGTCGTCCGGGCTCCGGAACGCCTCCAGCCGCACGGGTTCGAGGTCGACGTCGAACCGCGCCGCCCACAGCGACATCCCGGGGGCGTCCTCCACCTCGCGGCTGCCGCCGAGCACCGAGACGGCGGTCGCCCCGACGAGGACACGCGGGTTCAGGAGGAGGCGCACCGCACGGGCGATGTCCTCGAGTGCGCCCGTGTGCGGTCCCGTCACGAACAGGACGGCGAGGTCCGGCGCCGGACCGACGGACTCGAGCAGCTGGCCGACCATCTCGCCCACCGCCTGCGTGGCGAGCGGGTGCTCCGACAGCGCAGCCCCGTAGGAGCCCATGTCAGGCGTCGACGGCCGGCATGATCGTGTAGGGGACGACCGTGGTCGGCCCCAGGTCGATGCGGCAGTGGGCCTCGATGCTGCCGGGCTCCGTGAACTCCATCTCGGCGCGCACGAGGCGGTAGCTGAACTTCGTCGGCTCCACCTGGAGGGGCTGGACGTTGCGGGCGATCTGCTCGCCGTCGCGGAGGAAGACCACCTCGAGGGCGGCGTTCGACGACTCGCCCGCGGCGCAGTGCACGACCACGACGAGGTGCGGCGCCCAGGTGAACGGGAACGGCTGCGGCGCCGGAGCGGAGAACTGGACGCCGGTGAGGTCGAGGCGCGTCGAGGGCCCGGGGACCTGACGGGCCTCGATGGCGTCGAGGAAGAGTGCAGAGAGGATGTGCATGCCGGATCGAGGTTAAGGGATCGGCGCACCGAGTCGACCTCCGGCGATCCCCGCTCCTCCCGAGACCTACATTCGCCGCATGACCACCCTCTCCGAAGCCGACTCGAAGGCGTTGCTCGCGCCCTACGGGGTGCCGTTCGCCCCCGAGCACGTCGTCGCCACCGCTGCGGAGGCCGTCGATGCGGCGGTGGACGTCGGGTTCCCTGTCGTGGCCAAGCTGTGCGGCGACACGATCGCCCACAAGACGGAGCGCGGCCTCGTCCGGCTGGGGCTGGGCACGGAGGAGGCCGTCGAGGCCTCGGCCGAGGCGCTGCTCGCCGCCGCCCGGCCGGAGGACGGTGACGTGGGCGTGCTGATCGCCCCGATGATCGGCGGCAGCCGCGAGCTGATCGCCGGGCTGAGCCACGATCCGCAGTTCGGGATGACCGTGATGGTGGGCGTCGGCGGGGTCCTCGCCGAGGCGCTGGGCGACGTCGCCGTCCGCGTGGTCCCGATCACCCGGGACGACGCGCTGCAGATGCTCGGCGACCTCCGCACCACGGCGCTCCTCGACGAGTTCCGGGGCGAGCCGGCGGTCGACCGCCACCCGGTCGCCGACCTGCTGGTCGCCCTGTCCGACGCCGCGGCTGCGAACCCCCGAATCGCAGCGGCCGACCTCAACCCGCTCATCATCTGCGACGGGCGTCCCGTCGCGGTCGACGCCCTCGTCGACCTCGCCCCCGAGGCCCCCACCGCCACCGGTTCTGTTCCAGTGACAGCAGCGCCGGCGAGGCGCTCCCTGGAACAGAACGGCCAAGGGGGCGACAGGTTCAGGGCGCTGTTCGAGCCACGGGGGGTGTTGGTCGCCGGGGCCTCCACCCATCCGGGGAAGTTCGGGTTCGTCAGCCTCCACAACCTGCTGGCCAGCGGGTACGAGGGGAAGGTGTTCGCCACGAACCTCGACGGGGCGAACGTGCTCGGGATCGACACGATCCGCAGCCTGGACGAGCTGCCGGACGGCGAGGTCGACCTCGTCTTCGTCTGCACGCCGAAGTCGGCGAACCCGGACCTGCTCCGTGCGTGCGCCGCGAAGGGGATCACCGCGGCGTTCCTGACGTCGGCCGGCTACGGCGAGGCGGGGGAGGCCGGGCGCCGGGACGAGGCGGAGCTGGTCGCGCTGTGCGACGAGCTGGGCATCCTGCTCGCCGGGCCCAACGGCCAGGGCGTGGTGTCGACCCCGTCGTCGCTGTGCGCGCAGATCGTGGCGCCCTACCCGCCGGAGGGGTCGATCGGTGTGGCGTCGCAGTCCGGCAACTTCGTGTCGTCGTTCCTGAACTGGGCGTGCGCCACGGGCATCGGGATCAGCCGGGCCGTGTCGGCGGGGAACGCCGCCGCGACCAGCGTCGCCGACTACCTCGGCTGGTACGGCACCGACGCTGCGACGAGCGTGGGCCTGGCCTACGTCGAGGGGCTCGACGACGGCCGTGCGTTCATGGAGCGCCTCGCGGCGATCACCCCGACCAAGCCGGTCGTCCTGGTGAAGGGCGGCGCCACCTCCGGCGGGGCGCGTGCCGCGTCCAGCCACACCGGCTCGCTCGCCACCGACGACCGGGTCTTCGACGGCGCCTGCCGACAGGCGGGAGTGACGCGTGCCGCCACCGTCGAGGAGGCGTTCGAGGCGGCGGCCACCTTCGCCACGCAGCCGCTGCCGGCGGGCAACCGGGTGGTCGTGATGACCACCGCCGGCGGATGGGGCGTCGTGACGGCTGACGCGATCAGCGCCTCCCACGAGCTGGAGCTGGTGGAGCTGCCCGAGGACCTCCTCGCCCGGATCGACACGAAGCTCCCGCCCCGTTGGAGCCGGAACAACCCGGTGGACCTGGCCGGGGGCGAGACGAGGGACACGATCCCCGAGGTGATGGAGATGATCGCCTCGCACGAGTCGGTGGACGCGATCGTGTACCTGGGCCTCGGGATCCAGTCGAACCAGGCGGCGATGATGCGCGCCGGGCGCTACTACCCGGACCACGGCCTCGAGCGGATCGTGGAGTACCACGAGCGCCAGGACGCCCGCTTCGCTCAGGCGGCGCACGACATCAGCGTCGCCACGGGCAAGCCGATCCTCACCGCGACCGAGCTGGCCGTGGCCGATCCGGACAACGCGGGCCCCGCGACGGTGAGGGCCACCGGGCGGCTCTGCTACGCGTCCGCCAACCGGGCCGTGACCGCGCTCGACCACCTCGTCCGCTACGCCCGCTTCCTGCAGCGCGGCGCCGGCTCGAGCAGCGACCGGTGACCGTCCCGCCGCACGAGGCGATCCGGAACCTGCTGGGTCGCTACTGCGAGGCGATGGACGCCGGCGACCTCGACGCGCTCGCCGAGATGTTCGAGGGCGCCCGCCTCACCGACGAGCACGGCCGGGTCACGGCGGCCGACGCGGACGGTGTCCGGCGCCTGTACGGCGAGGGCACCCGGCGGTGGGACGGCTCTCCCCGGACGCGGCACCTCACGTCCAACTCGATCATCGACGTCGACGAGGGGGCCGGCGCGGCGACGGCCCGGTCGTCCTACGTCGTGTTCCAGGCCACCGACGGCTTCCCGCTCCAGCCGATCATCGCGGGGCGCTACCGGGACCGCTTCGCCCTCCGCGACGGCGAGTGGCGCTTCGTCGAGCGGGCGTTCGCGGTGGACCAGGTCGGTGACCTGTCGCACCACCTGACCTTCGACCTGCCCCAGGCCTGAACCGCCGCACCGGTACGCTGGCGGGGTGTCCGACCCCGCCTCGACAGGGCCGAACCCACCTCCCGCCGTCGTCCCGTCCCCCTCGACCAGCCCCGGTCGCCGGGCGCGTCGCCGTCGACGGCGTGATCGGCTCACCCCTGCGCTCGTCGCCCTCGGTGTCGCGGTCGGCGCCGCGGCCGTGGTCACGGAGTCGGACACCGTTGTCGCCACCGCGGCGCCGGTCGACACCGCGAGCCCCACGTCCGTGATCAGCGCTCGTCGGGTCCCCTCGGTCCTCGCACGCCCCGTGGCCGACCGGCGGCTGGTCGCCGAGGTCCAGCCGCTGGTCGACGCGCTTCCCGGTGCGAGCTGCGTGTCGATCAGCGGGCCGGCCGGTCAGATGCTCGCTCGTGACGACGACACGCCGCTTGCTCCTGCCTCCAACGCCAAGTTGCTCACCGGCTTCGCCGCGCTGCAGGTGCTGGGACCCGACACGACCTTCGAGACGACCCTGGCCGCCCAGCGCGCACCTGTCGACGGGGTGGTGGACGGCGACCTGTGGATGGTCGGTGGGGGAGACCCGCTGCTCAGCACGGCGCCCTACCGGTCGAGGGTGAAGTACGGCGACCTCATGCCGGCCACGCCGCTCGAGTCGGTCGCCGACGCGGTGGTCGCGGCCGGTGTGCGACGCGTGTCGGGGCGGGTCGTCGGCGACGAGTCGCGCTACGACGCAGTTCGCGCGGTGCCGACCTGGCCCGCCCGCTACCAGGCCGACGGTCAAGTCGGTGCGTTGAGCGCACTCGGGGTGAACGACGGCCGCCAGTTCGCGGCGATCGAAGGCGGCACGTCACCGGGCGGCGTCGACGCCGAGCCCGCAGCCGGGGCAGCGAAGGCGCTGGTCGAGCTGCTCCGGTCACGCGGCGTCACGGTCGACGGCGGTGCGGCGAGCGGGACCGCCCCCGCCGAGCGCGTGTCCGTCGCCACCGTGCGCTCGCTCACCGTGCGCGAGATCGTCGGGGAGCTGCTCGAGTTCAGCGACAACACCACCGCCGAGCTGCTGGTGAAGGAGATGGGCGTCGCGGCCGGGAAGGGCGGCACCACCGAGGCCGGGCTCGCCGTCCTCCGCTCCACGCTGGAGCAGGCCGGACTCCCGACTGACGGGCTCGTGCTGGTCGACGGGAGCGGGCTGGACCGTGCCGATCGGGTCTCGTGCGCCACCCTCGACGCGCTGCTGGAGCACACAGGTCCCGACGGGCCGATCGAGGACGGCCTGCCGGTCGCCGGCACCTCCGGCACGCTCGTGGACCGCTACACGCGTTCGGTCGCGAAGGGGAAGGTCCGGGCGAAGACCGGCAGCCTCCGCGACGTGACGTCGCTCTCGGGTTGGGTCACGACCGACCCCGGCGCCCAGCTCAGCTTCGCCATCGTCGTCAACACCCCGGACCGGCAGGTCACGAACGACGACATCCTGGCCACGCAGCGCATCACCGAAGCGCTGCTCTCGTACCCGGCGACGCCCGACCTCGCAGCGCTGGGGCCGGTGGTCGGTCCGTGAGCCTCCCCGTCGTCATGCCGATGTTCCCGCTGGGCACGGTGCTGCTGCCCTCCATGCTGCTCCCGCTTCGCCTCTTCGAGCCGCGCTACCGGGCCTTCGCCCGGGACGTGACCGGCTCGGACGGGATCTTCGGCGTGACGCTGATCGAGCGTGGCTCGGAGGTGGGCGGCGGCGACGTGCGGTCGACGGTCGGGTGCGCCGCCCAGGTGCTCCAGGCCGAGGAGCACCCCGACGGGCAATGGGGCCTCGTCGCGGTCGGTACCGGGCGGGTGCGCGTCGCACGATGGCTCGACGACGATCCCTACCCACGGGCCGAGGTGACGCCGTGGCCGGACCCGCCGCCCGGTCCCGGGGCCGTCGATGTGCTCGACGCCGTCGTGCCGGCGTTCCACTCGGTGGTGGCGCTGGCGGCGGAGGCGATGGCGACGGAGCCCCCGGCGGTCGAGCTGTCCGACGACCCCACCACCGCGGCCTACCAGATCGCGACGGTGGCGCCGTTCGGGGCGTTCGACCGCCAGCGGATCCTCACCGCGGCGTCGTTCGACGACCGGGTGGCGCTCCTCGCCGAACTGCTCGACGACGCCGAGGCGGTGCTCCGAGCCCGCCTCGGTTGACCCACCGATCGTTCTCGGGGTGGGGGGGGGGGGGGGGGGGGGGGGGGGGGGGCGGGGGGGGGGGGGGGGGGGGGGGGGCCGGGGGGGGGGGGGGGCGGGGGGGGGGCTGGACGCGGGTGACTCGGGCGCGCCGACGGACGCGACCGTCACGGCGCCGGACGCGGGCCCCACCCTGCGGACCGCGTACCTCCACCCCTTCGCCTCGGACGCCGTGCAGAACACGGCGATCGGCGCCGGGGCGATCTTCGAGGCCGCGAGCGCCACGCGGACCGCGATGCTCCACAGCGCGACGCCGGGCTCGGGCTTGACCGGAGGCCCCACGATCAACCGGCACAACTGGTCCTTCCAGATGGCGCTGGCGAGCGCCGACGATCCCCTCGTCACGCTCGAGTACCGCACCTCGGCCGGTGTGCAGGCGACGTACGACATCCGGCTGCCGACGTGGGTGGACGCGACCGGCGGGACCGATCGGCACGTGGGGGTGGTGCAGCCGGACGGATACACGCTCTACGAGATGTACAAGTTCCAGCGCTCGAGCGCGTCGGTCGTCACCTCGACCTACGTCAACGTGAACGACATCCGGGGCGACGGCCTGCGCCGCGGCTCTCGGGCGTCGGGGATCTCGTTCCTCACCGGGCTGATCCGCGCCCACGAGCTCGACGCGCTCGACATCCCCCACACCCTCGCGCTCGGGATCCCGATGAGGATGCTCAAGCTCGAGCCCGACGCCTCCGATGGGCGGCCGACCGGCTGGAACGGGACGCGCTTCCGCGCGGTGTGGCCCGCGCGGCTGCAGGACACGCAGTCGGCGTCGATGGTCTACGAGGGGCCGATCGCGATGGGGTCGCTCTTCGCGATCCCCGGCGACGTCGACCTCGCGAGCCTGGACCTCAGCCCCGAGGGCATGGCCCTCGGCCGCGCCCTGCAGGACTACGGCGCCCACGTCCTGCTCCAGGCGAGCACCTCGGCGCTCTTCGTCGAGCCCGAGACGGACGAGGCCGCGTGGCAGAGGATGCGCGACGACTGGGCGCGCTGGCCCGATGGGCTCTTCTGGCAGCTGCGGCGCGTCACGAACAACGACCCCGGCGAGCTCACCGCGGACAACAGCCCGGTGGATCCCGCCGGCGTCTCGGGTGGTGGGGCCCGCCGCCGCCCCGCGCCGCCTCCGCTCCGCGAGGGCTCGCCGTAGGCCCGGCGCACGCTGCGGCGGCTACGCGCGAGGCGCGAAGAACGCCTCGATCTCCGCGGCGCGCGCGTGCGCGTCCTTGCGACCGAGCTCGATCAGCGCGCTCGCGAACTCTCCGTCGAAGAGCACGAAGCTCAAGAGATCCGCCTCGAGATCGGCGCCGAGCCCGGCGAGGCGCGAGACGAGCATGCTCGAGAGCGTGCCCGTATCGACGCGCGTGGCGTGGTCGTGCGCCATGCGGCCGATGTCCGTCGAGGGCCGGAAGATCAAGGTCTCGATGCGCTCGTAGGGCTGCCCGCGCGTCTGGGCCATGGTGCCGCGCACCCGCTCGAGCTCGTCGGGATCGAGGGTCTGCTCGAGCGTGGTGATGAGCGTGTTGATGCCCTCGAGGACCGACAGATCGTAGCGCACCGGATCGAGCAAGAGCGCGTTGAGGACCTTGCCGAGCAGGAAGACCGGGCTCGGGTAGGCGTGCACGTTCGCCTCCGCCTCCGGGCTGTCTTCCTCGGCGTAGCTCGCGCGCGGATGCAGGAGAGAGACGACCACGAGGCGCTTGGCGCCGCAGCGGATCGCCGGCGCGATCGGCGTGTTGAAGCGGACGCCGCCGTCGCAGTAGTAGAAGCGGCCGATCCGCCGCGCCGGGAAGAGCAGCGGGATCGCGGCCGACGCGAGCACGTGGCGCGCGCCGATCGCGGCGTGCCGGACCACACGGCGCGGATCGCGTGAGGACCGCAGCTCCATCCCCTCCGCGAGCTCTGCGAACATCGTGGTGCGCCCGGTCGAGATCTCGAGGGCGGCGACGACGAGCGCCTTGGCGTACCCGCGCCGGATGTTGTCGCGCAGCCGCTCGTAGGGCAGGCCGCTCTCCACCAGCGTCTCGAGCGCGCGCGGATCGAGCAGCGAGCGTCCCCAGCGCTCGTCGCCCTCACCGCGCCAGCGCGCGATGCGCGCGCCGAGCCAGGGCCCCGCGAGGAAGCGCAGCGGGTCGAGCGCGAGGTGCTTTCCGATGTCGAGCTCGCGCCAGTGCGCGAGGAGCCCCTCCATCGCCATGTCGGGCCGGTCGGCGTGCGCCGCGAGCCAGCTCGCGTTGATGGCGCCGACGGAGGTCCCCGTGAAGATGTCGAAGGGCGCGCGGCCCCGAGCCGGCCCGAGCACGTCGACGATGCCCGCCATCACCCCCGCTTCGTACGCGCCCCGCGCGCCGCCGCCGGAGAGCACCACACCGGTCATCGGCCCAGTCACCGCGCGATGCTAACGCGATCGTGCGACGCGAGGCGACTTCAGTTGACGGCCGCGCTCTCGCCCCCGGAGCCGGAGAGCTCGACCGAGGCGACGTTCAGCACAGGCCCCGTCCAGCCGTGGCGCGCGCGCAGATACCCCCCGAAGTCCTCGATGACCGCCGCGACGAAGGCCGCCGGGTGACGGTGCGTGAAGGCGACCGAGCAGCAGCTCCCGCCGCCCCCCACCGAATGCAGCTCCGCCTGGTGCAGCGCGAGCGTGTAGAGGAAGGCGTTCATGTCCTCGGCGTCGACCGACGCGCCAGGTTCGACGAGCTCGAAGAGCGCGACACAGAACGCGCCACCGGAGCCGCTTCGAGGGGCCGGCCGCGCCGGCGCGCCCTCGGGGGGCATCCTGCGCGGCGGCCGGTCGATCCGCCGCTCGGCGCGCGCGCTCCTCCGCTCCTTCTTCTTCGTCAAGGTCCGCTTCAGGGTCCGCTTCAGGGTCATCGTCTCCTCCTCTCGGGTGGCGACGGAGACCTCATCAAGCGCCGTACCGGAGATCGCACCAAGCAATCTCGCGTACTTACGAGCGCAAAACGGCGGAGTGGCGGGCGGCGGGCCGGCGGCCGCCGGCGCTCCTCGAGCACGCGCAACGACGAGCTGGCCGCGGGCGACGTGAGAGCTCCGGAGCCGGAGCGCACGCCCTTCGCTCCGTGAGCTACTCTCGGCGCCATGCCGAGGCGCGTGGACCGACTCGACGCATGGACGCTCCTCGTCGCGCTGATGATCGGGTCACCGGGCGCGGCGGTGGCTGATGCCCTGATGGGGCCGCCTTCGCGCTGCCCGCCGGGCTCCGCGCCGATCGTCGGTCACGGGGGCTCGTACTGTGTCCCCCGGAGCTGTGACGAGAGCGAGTGTCCGACCACCGGGGTGTGCCGGGACGTCGGCCTCTGCGTCGCGACCCTCCACGTGGAGGGGGCGAGCAGCTACGAGCGCTTCGACGAGGACATCGAGATCGCGATCGGCCCGTGCGACGACGTGAGGGACTGTGAGGGCTCCCCTCGGGACGCCTACATGGCGACGCACACGAGGGTCACGCGCGAGGGCGAGCCGCGATGCGAGCGCGTCCGAGGCTGTGTCGCGGGCTCACGGGAGACGAGCGCAGATCCTCCCGCCCCGAGCGACCCCGCCCCCCTCCCGCCGGGCGCCTCGCCCCGCCCCACCGGCGGCTGCGGCGGGTGCTCCGCGCAATGGATCGCGTCGTCCACCTTCAGCGCGCTCGCGATGCTCGGGCTCGTGGGGTGCCTGCGCCGTCGCCGGGGACGATCCGCGCCGCGGATTGAACGGCGCGGTGGCCAGCGGGCACGGAGCAGCTCGGAGGTCGAGAGATGAAGCGATTCGCATGGGTGCTGCTCCTGGCGCTCCCCACCTTGGGCTGCACGACGATCCATGGAGACGGCGTCTCCGCGAGCGAGGAGCGCGAAGTCCCGGCGTTCGATGCGGTGTCGGGCTCCCTCCCGCTCGAGGTGCTCGTCGAGGTCGCCGCCGCCAGTGAGCCCTACGTCCGCCTCGAGTGCGACGAGAACCTGCTGCCGCACATCCGGACGGACGTCCGAGAGGGCACGCTCCACATCAGGACCGAGCCCACCGTCTCGATCGCCCCGCGCAGCGTCTGCACCGCGCAGGTCCGGACCTCGAGGCTCGTCGCCCTCGCGGCGTCCGGCTCGGGGGAGATGGTCGCGCGCGGCGAGCTCGACGCGCTCGGCGCGATCGCCAGCAGCGGATCGGGCGGCGTCACGGTGGAGGATCCGATCACGAGCGACGCCCTCTCGATCGACGTGAGCGGCTCGGGCCCGGTGCGCGTCGCGCGCTACGAGGGCCACGCGATCGACGCGGCGGTCAGCGGCAGTGGATCGGCCGAGGTCCACGGCGGCTCCGCGTCGGAGCTGCACGTCGACAGCTCCGGCTCGGGCGGCCTCCTCGCGCCGGAGCTCGAGGTCATGCACGCGTACGTCAGCTCGTCCGGCTCGGGCCGCATCGAGCTCCGGGTGAGCGAGTCGATCCGGGCGTCGCTCTCGGGCTCCGGCGACGTCGTGATCACCGGCGATCCCTCGGCACGCGAAGAGACCGAGAGCGGAGCGGGCCGGGTGCTCTATCGCTAGCGAAGCCGGGGTCGATGCACGAGAGCGGGGCCTGAGGCAGGATATCCCCATGCTTCGACAGAGCCTCTTCGCCTGCTTGGGAACGGTGCTGCTGCTCGCCTGCGATGGCGGCGTCGAGCTGGACGGCGGACCGACGGACGCGGACACGCGAAGCGACGCCGCCGCGCGTGACGCTGCCCTCTCCGACTCGGGCTCGAGCCCGCGCGACGCCGGCGCGCCCGAGGACGCAGCGCTCCCCGCCGACGCCGCCACGAGCGCCGACGGCGGCGATCCATGTGCGGCGTGCATCGCCGAGACGCTCCGCTGGGAGCGCGATGGCGGCTTCGTCCCGTATCGCTCGGCGAGCGAGGTCGAGGCGTGCCGCGACTACGAGCACACCCGCACTCCCTTCACCGGCGGCGCCGCGATGAGCTGCACCAACACCGTCCCCTGCGAGGGCGAGGCGATCACCATCGGCGACCTCAACGCTGCGCTCGCCCACGCCGACGTGGTCGCCGCCTTCGCGGCCGCGCCGATCCTCTACGGCCGTGACACCCGCCCGGTCGACGGACAGCTCTTCCAGATCACGCTCGGAGACCGCACCGTCAGCGTCGGCTCCGAGTGCACGGGCGGCGGCGGCCCCTGCGAGGCGATCCCGCCGGGCGTCGAGGCGCTGCGCGCGCTGCTCGCCACGCTCGAAGGAGAGCGCCTCGCCGAAGAGGACTGCGCCTCCACGTTCCCCTGAGCTTGCTGGCGCGCGCCCCGCTCAAAGCCCGTCGCAAGATCACGGCGCTCGGGGAACGCCGAGCGGCGCCGTTCCGGCTGGCTGGACACCGGGGACGGGGAGCGCCGACAGGACGGAAAGTCCGTGCCGCGCGACCGCGCGCTCGCGAAGCGCGCGCCAGGCCAACTTAGTCGGCGGTTCTCGCCGGCGACTGGACGAGTGACACCCATTCACCTAACGTCGGCGCGATGACTGTTCGCTCGCTTCTCTTGCTCTCCGTTTGCTTGCTCGCCGGGTGCGCCGCCCAGTCCACGTCGCCGCAGGACAGCGGCGCGAGCGTCGATGGCGGCGCGAGCCCCGACACCGGCGCGCCTCCACCGCGGGACGCCGGCCCGGTCGAGGTGCGCTGCGGCGATCTGATCTGCGCCGACGGCGCGGAGGACTGCGAGACCTGCCCGCTCGACTGCGGCCAGTGCCCGACCTGCGACATGGCCCCGACCTGCACGGGCGCGCTCGCGGTCCCGACCTCGACCGAGACCCTCGCCGAGTGCAGCAACTACCAGGGCGACGAGCCCCGCGTGAACTACGCGTGCGGCGCCGACCTCGGCGTGGCCCCCGGCGAGACCACCTGCGCCGACCCGCAGCTGCGCCTCCGGATCCGCGAGATCACCATCGATCGCGGCAACACCGACGTGCGTCGCCAGCTCTTCTGCGTGATCACCGCCGAGGACGGCACCCACTCGGAGCTGCTGCTCACCCCCCCGCGCGAGGTCCTCGGCGGTGGCCGCGAGACCCACATCAACCTGCGCCCGAGCGAGGGCATCCTCTGGGGCCAGGGCGATCTCTACCGCAGCATCGCGAACATCACGATCACCTACAACTGCTACCTGGCCTCCAACGTCGAGCAGGCCCAGGCCATCCTCGACGACATCGCAGGGCGCGCCGGGGACGTCGCCGAGCACGCCGACGGCTACGGCTGGGTCTTCGGCGCGGTGTCGGTCATCGGCACCATCATCGGCAGCTCGCTCTCGGCGGTCGCGGACAGCCCGATCCTCGACGTCCAGCAGACCATCGACGCGGGCGCTCTCCTCGAGATGACCAACGGCCGCAGCTGGGAGATCCGCCGCCGCCAGGGCAACTTCGCCATCCACGGCGCCTCGGATCTCCGCCTGACCGTCGAGAGCTGGGGCTGCGCCGACGTGCGCACCACCTTCGATTGAGAGAGCGTGAAACTATCCCCGCGGGTACCGCGGAACGCTGAGCGGAGCGCTCTCCCTCCGCTGGACGCCGGGGAAGGGGAGCGCCGACAGGACGGAAAGTCCGTGCCGCTCGACCGCGCGCTCGCGAAGCGCGCGCAAAGCCAACTCAGCCTTGAGGCGGCCGGCGCTCCGCAGCGGCGCTACGCTGCCGGCCTTGGGGGACGTTCTCGAGTGTGTCGTGTGCGGGGCGTGCTGCTTCTCGACCCTCGAGAGGTACGCGCGCGTCTCCGGCGACGATCACGCCCGGATGGGCGATCGCGCCGGCGAGCTCGCCCGCTTCGACGGCAACCGCGCGTACATGCGGATGGTGGACGGCCACTGCGCGGCGCTGCGCGTCGACGGATCCACCGGCCAGCTCATCTGCAGCGCGTACGCGATCCGGCCCGACGTGTGCCGCGCGCTCGAGCGCGCCTCGCGCGCGTGCCTCGCGGAGCGAGACGCCAAGGCGGAGCGGCCCCTCGTCGCCCTCCGCCGCTCCCGCGATCGGGGGTAATCCCAACCAAGACCGATGATGCGGGCGAGGCCCTCGCCGTGGTACACGGGCAGGGACATGGCCACCTCGCTCGAGCAAGCGAAGTCGTTCTATCGAGGCGCGTTGACCGCCCTGAGCTTCCTCGAAGAACGTCATCCGACCGGCCGGCGCTTCGGTCAGGACGCCGATTTGAGGTGGGCGTCCTTCCGCGGGCACCTCATGGACATCGATCGCGTCGATCTGCTGGTGCGCGACGCCGACGCGCAGTGGCCGGGCTCGCTCGGCCCACGCCGCGTCTTCGATCTCGAGGGCGTCGCCGAGGACGACGCGTTCGGCGACGCGGCGCTCGGCGAGCGAGGAGGTCAAGCGAGCGCGCTCGATCCGATCCTCGGCGCCGAGCTCTGGCGCGAGGCCGTCGCCACCCCCGCGCCGCCGAACCTCAGCCTCGCCCTCTCCACCATCGCGTCGCTCTGGAGCCTGCCGCTCACCCCCCTCGAGCTGCCCGCCATCCACCCCTCCACGCGGCTCGTCGCCGCCGGCCCCTCCGCCGTCGCCGCGCTCGCCGAGGCCTTCGATCGGCGCCCCGAGCTCGACTGGGCCGATCAGGTCGCCGTCGTCGCCACCTCCCCCGGCGCTCGCCAGCTCGCCGCCTTCTGCGGCGCCGCGCTGAACATCACCCGGCCCGCCGTCCTCCTCGCCGCCAACACCGCCACCGAAGCCTCCCTGTCCGGCCGCACCCTCCTCCTCTCGAGCGACGCGCCGGCCGAAGACCGCGCGTGGGCGAGCGCGCTCGTCGCCTGATGCCGGCCGACACCCAGCGCTTCCGCCGCCTCGGTGAGTCGCCCTACCCCCACGAGGAGGAGGCGCTTCAGTTCCTCGAGTCCACCCTCCCGGCCCACGATCCCTATCGCGGCTGGGCGCTCCTCGAGCTGCCCGATCCCTCGACCGGCCGCCTGCTCGAGATCGACGCGCTCGTCATCGGCTACGGCGCCATCTACCTCATCGAGATCAAGTCGCACCCCGGCCGCATGACGGGCGACGCGACCGACTGGTGGTGGGAGCCGCCCGACGCGCCCGGCCGCAGGGTCTGGGTCGATCCGCCGCTGCGCCTCGCCAACCTCAAGGCGAAGATCCTCAAGTCGCGCCTCGCCCCCCACGTGCAGGACGTGCCGTGGATCCAGCCGCTGGTCTTCCTCAGCGCCGAGGACGCCATCGCCGACATGCGCGCCGACGGCCGCCTCTGTGTGGTCACCCGCGGCGAGCTCCGCGACGCCCTCGTCAAGCACCAGTTCCCCGGCTCCTCCCCCACCCGGCAGAACCGCCGCCTGAGCGCGCCCCAGGTCCAGGCCGTCGTCCGCGCCCTGGTCGACAAGGTCGGCCTCCGCGCGCGGGCCGGCCGCGCGCTGGCCGGCGACTACCAGCTCGGCGCGCTGCTCGGCGAGGGCCCCGGCTATCAAGATCGCGAGGCCGTCCACCACGCCGCCGCGAAGCTCCGCGCCCGCGCCCGCACCTACCTCGTCCCGCAGCAGACCAGCGTCGAGCGCCGCCAGCAGCTCTTGCGCGCCGCCGCCCGCGAGTCGCAGCTGCTCTACGAGGTGCGCGACCACCCGAACGTCCTCTCCTGGACCGGCTACGCCCCCGACGCCCCGCTCGGCCCCACCGTCCTCTTCGACGCCTTCGAGGGCGGCGCGCCGCTCCCCGCCTTCCTCCGCAGAGAGAGCCCGACCTACGACGAGCGGCTCGCCCTCCTCGAGCAGATCGCCCGCGCCCTCGCCTACTGCCACCGGCGCGAGGTCGTCCACGGCGGCCTCAGCCCCGAGGCCGTCCTCGTCCGCCGCGCCGTCACCGGCCTCGAGTCGCGCCTCACCAACTTCCAGCTCGGCCAGGGCCACGACGTCGAGGGCACCACCCACTGGTCGCAGCTCGCCTCCGCCCCCTGGTTCCTCTACCAGGCGCCCGAGCTGCGCGAGGGCAACCCGCGCGACGCGCGCTCCGACCTCTACAGCCTCGGCTCGCTGGCCCACTACCTCTTCACCGGCCGCCCCCCCGCCGACGACCTCGCCGAGCTCCACAAGAAGCTCGTCCGCGATCACGGCCTCGACGCGCGCGTGGTCGACCCGGCCATCCCCGACCCGATCGCGAACGCCATCGACTGGGCCACCCAGGCGCACATCGCCAACCGCCCGGACGACGCCGGCGCGTGGTTCGAGCTGCTCCTCGACGAGCTCACCGATCCCGGCATCGCCCCCCCGCGCGACGACCCCGATCCGCTCACCGCCAAGCGCGACGACCGCCTCGGCGATCTGGTAGTCCTCGGCGTCCTCGGCCAGGGCGCGAGCGCGCGCGTGCTCCACGTCTCGGACGAGGACGAGCGGGAGCTCGCGCTGAAGATCGCCCTCGACGCCGAGCACGACGAGCGCCTGCGCGCCGAGGCGGCCGCCCTCGATCGGCTCCGCCACCCGCGCGTCGTCTCGCTCCTCGGCCAGCGCACCCTCGGCGGCCGCGCCTGCCTCCTCTTGAGCCTCGCGGGCAGCGAGACCCTCAAGCGCCACCTCGACGCCGAGGGCACCGTCTCGCTCGACTTCGCGAGCCGCTACGGCGACGATCTCCTCAGCGCGCTCGAGCACCTCGAGGAGGTGGAGCTCACCCACCGCGACATCAAGCCGGCCAACCTCGGCGTCGGCACCGCCGGCAAGACCGCGCACCACCTCACGCTCTTCGACTTCTCGCTCGCCGACGTCCCGCGCACCGAGCTCGGCGTCGGCACCTCGGCCTACCGCGACCCCTTCCTCCCGGCGCGCGGCGCGTGGGATCCGGCCGCCGATCGCTGGAGCGCGGCGATCACCCTGCACGAGATGCTGACCGGCGTGCGCCCGAGCTACGGCAGCGCGCTCGATCCGGACGCCCGCCTCACGCTCGCCGCCGAGCGCTTCGACGCCGTCGTGCGCGGCCCGCTCGTCGCCTTCTTCGAGCGGGCGCTCCACCGCGACGTCGAGCGCCGCTTCGCCACCGCCAAGGAGATGCGCCACGCGTGGTTCCGCGCGTTCGAGGCGCCACAGCCCCAAGAGAGCGAGCCCAAGAAGAGCGAGCCCCCGCTCGCCTCGCTCGTGTCGTCGCCGGTGTCGTCCGAGGCGTCCGCGATCGACCGCATCGCGACCCATGTCATCGAGCTCGAGCCGCCCGACGCGCTGACCGACGACGAGCTGCGGAGCGTCTCCCCCGAGACGCCGGTGATGGCGCTGCCGCTCAGCTTCCGCGCGCGCAACGGCCTCGATCGCGCGGGCCTGCTCACCGCCAAGGATCTCCTCGCCCTCCCCGAGAACCGCCTGAGCGCCGTGCGCGGCGTCGGCACCAAGGTGGTCAGGGA
>JAEZFI010000238.1 GCA_023437745.1 Actinomycetes bacterium | reverse complement strand
CCGTGCGCGCCGCGCTGCTGGACGCGGTCGCCGCGGCCACCGCCCGCTCCCGCGAGCTGGGCGGCTGAGCGCGCCCTCCGCGGGTCGAGTCGAGCTCCGGCCGCGGGGCCGCGGCTGAACCACCCTGTGCAGCCCGGGGTACCGTCGCGGCGCCATGGCTCTGCGATTCGACACGATCTCGTTCCTCTCCGACTACGGCCACACGGACGAGTTCGTCGGCGTCGTGCACTCCGTGCTGCGACAGCTGTGCCCCGAGGCGGCGGTGATCGACGTCACCCACGAGATCCCGCCCTACGACGTGCGCGCCGGGGGCCTGACCCTCGCCCGGTCCGTGCAGTACCTGGCGCCGGGCGTGGTGCTCGCCGTCGTGGATCCCGGCGTCGGCTCGACCCGCCGGCCGATCGCGGTCGAGGTCGGCGACGGCGCCGCGGTGCTGGTCGGGCCGGACAACGGGCTGCTCGCGCCGGCGGTCGCCATGGTCGGAGGCGCCACCCGGGCCGTCTGGCTCAACAACGCCGAGCACCACCTCGACGCACCCGGCCCGCTCTTCGACGGGAGGGACGTCTTCGCCCCGGCCGCGGCAGCGCTGTGCCGCGGCGTGGCGCTCGAGGAACTGGGCGAGCTGATCGAGCCCGCCGGGCTGCGCCCCGGCATCTTCCCGATCTCGGAGCAGACCGAGGACGGCCTCAGCGCCGAGGTGCTCTGGGTGGACCGCTACGGGAACGTGCAGCTGAACGTCGCCCCCGATGAGCTCGACGCGCTGGGCGAGAACTTCGAGCTGCGCATGGAGGGCCGCACCCGCAGCGCCCGCCGCGCCCACCACTTCTCCGAGGTCACCACCGGGTCCGTCGGCCTCGTCACGGACAGCTACGGCTTCATCGCCCTCGTCGCGGATCGGGCCTCGGCGGCCGACGAGCTGCGGCTGGACACGGGCGCCCAGCTCACGCTGGTGCCGCTGGGGGAGGGACCCGACGAATCGCCGCCCGCCATCACGACGCCGGTCCAGCTGGGCACCCAACCCGCCCGCGATCGGAGCTGAAGGAGCCTCATGCGCCGCAACACGACCATCGCCATCGTCATCCTGATGCTCGTCATCGTCGGAGCGACGTTCCTGCAGCTGGTGATCCTGGCGGACTGAGCTGCCACGCCGCTTCCGTTCGCCCCACCCCCTCGCTCTGTTCGTCAGATGACTACCGGCGAGTGGTCATCTGAAGAGCAGAACGGGGCGGGGAGGGGAACAGAGCCCGCCTCGGGGCTGCTGAGCGCTGCGGTCAGCCGGCTTCGATCAGGGCGCGGATCCGGTCCAGCGGGCCCAGCTTCGACGGCTCCGGCGGTGCAGCCGTCGTCGTCGTCGTCGTGGTGGTCGGCGGCGCGGTCGTCGTGGGGGCCGCCGTGGTCGGTGGCGCCGTGGGCGGCGGTGCCGGCGCCGGAGCTGCGGTGGGCGGGGGAGCTGGTGCCGGCGGCGGACCGAGCGCCATGAACCGGTGCGTGGTGAACATCACGTTGCCCGACACGACCACGCCCACGCCGACGTGGGTGAACTTCGGGTCGACGAGGTTGGCGTAGTGGCTCGGGCTGTCGACGAAGGCCTGGAAGAGGCTGCCGATCTCGCCACCCGTCCCGACGTTCTCGCCCAACTTCGACCAGTTGGCGGTCACCCCGGCGGACAGGCTCGAGGCGTGGAAGATGCGCCCCTGGCCGGCCATGGTCTGCGCCCAGGAGCGGGCGAGCGAGGTCAGCTGCGGGTCGACGGTCAGCGCACCGAGGCCCCGGGACGCGCGCAGTGCGTTGATCCGGCCCACGAAGTCCGCCTCGAGCGCCCCGGGGGACGCCATCGAGGCGGCCGTCGCAGCGCTCGGCACCGCCTGGGCGGGTGCCGCGCCCAGCACGGGCAGCGCTCCGATCAGCATCGTGAGGACCGCCGCAGCGATCCGGGACCTACGTCGCATCTCTCTCCTGAGTGACGTTCGGGTGCCCCGTGGTTGTCGGCATCCACGCGGGCGACCTTGAACCCGGAGCAGTCGCGGAGGTGTTCCGGTGCGTGCCCGTTGTCACGTCCCGAGTAGCCTCCCGGACCGGTGAACCTCGCCTCGATCATCGACGACCACCCAGCGGACTCCCGGGCCCTCATCAGCAGGAGCAAGCCGACGACGTACGGCAGCCTGCGCGACCAGGTGGCGGCGATGCGCACCGGGCTGCTCGGCCTCGGCATGGAGCCGGGCGACCGCCTCGCGATCGTGGCGGGCAACAACCGCTACTTCGTCGTGTCCTACCTGGCGGCGCTCAGCGGCGGGCTGATCGCCGTGCCGCTCAACCCGACGAACCCCAGCACCGCGATGGCCCGCGAGCTGACCGAGGTCGGGGCACGCGCGGTCGTGGTCGGCCCCGCCGGCCGCTCCGCCTTCCAGGGCATCGACCGGGGCAGCATCCCGACGGTCGAGCACGTCATCGGCGCCGGCTTCGTGCCCGAGGGCGGCGTCGCGCTCGAGGACCTGGGCGGCGACGAGATCGCCCCCGTGGTGGATCGCTCCCCGGACGACCCCGCGGTGCTGATCTTCACCTCCGGCACGGCCGGGTCGCCCCGTCCGGCGATCCTGACCCACGGCAACCTGTACTCGAACATCCGCCAGGCCATCGCCTCGGGCGGCGACCCGCAGACCTCCGACGACGTGGTGTTCGGCGTCGTGCCGATGTTCCACATCTTCGGCCTCAACGTGGTGCTCGGCGTGTCGCTGTTCGCCGGGGCCACCGTGCTGCTCGTCGAGCGGTTCGACCCGGTCTCGGCCCTGGAGTCCATCCAGAAGCACGGCGTGACCGCCGTCTCCGGGCCACCGACGATGTGGGCCGCCTGGGCCGGCGTGCCCGGCGTGGACCGCTCGGTGTTCTCCACCGTGCACATCGCGGTGTCGGGGGCCGCCAAGCTGCCGATCGAGGTCGCGCACGCCATCGAGGCGAAGTTCGGCATCGTGCTCGAGGAGGGGTACGGCCTGACCGAGGCGTCGCCCGTCGTGGCCAGCCCGAGGGGCACCGACGCGCCGATCGGCTCGATCGGGATCCCGGTCCCCGGCATGGAGCTGCGGATCGTCGACGCGGAGGGGAACGACGTCCTCGTGGGCGACGCCGGCGAGATCTGGGTCCGGGGTCCGAACGTCTTCGCCGGGTACTGGAACGACCCCGAGGCGACCGCTGCGGTGCTGACCGAGGACGGGTGGCTGCGGACCGGCGACATGGCCGTCGTCGACGACCAGGGCTACCTGTTCATCGTCGACCGGGTGAAGGACCTGGTCATCGTCTCGGGCTTCAACGTGTTCCCCGCCGAGGTCGAGGCGGTCCTCACCGACCATCCGGCGATCGAGGGGTGTGCGGTGGTCGGCGTGCCGCACCCGTACACGGGCGAGGCCATCAAGGCCTACGTGGTCGCCCGGCCCGGGATCCCGATCGAGGAGGACGACGTCATCGCCTTCTGCGCGGAGCGGCTCCCGGGGTACAAGTGCCCCAACAAGGTCTGGTTCGTCGACGAGATCCCGCGGGGGATCACCGGCAAGACGCTGCGCTACGCGCTCAAGGAGTTCGGCGGGGACTAGCCGATCGCACGTCCTCAGCACTTTGTGAATTCGTGAACGAGCGCTGTACGGTCGATCCATGCCCGCCCCGCGACGCCGAGTCATCCCCGAGGCGACCGTGGCGCGCCTGCCCGTGTACCACCGCTGCCTCCTGCAGCTGCAGGGGGAGGGGCGCCCGACCGTGTCCTCCGAGCAGCTCGCCGACCTCGCCGGGGTCAACGCGGCGAAGGTCCGCAAGGACCTGTCCTACTTCGGCACCTACGGCACCCGCGGCGTCGGCTACGAGGTCGACCAGCTGCTGGTGGAGGTACGCCGGGAGCTCGGGCTCACCCACGACTGGCCGTGCGTCATCGTCGGTGCGGGCAACCTCGGCTCCGCGCTCGCCAAGTTCGCCGGGTTCACCGACCGCGGCTTCTCGGTCGTCGCCGTCGTCGACGTGGACCCCGCCAAGGTGGGCCAGCCGCTGGGCGACCTGGTGGTGCGCCACGAGGACGAGCTGCCCGAGCTGGTCGAGCGGGACGACATCGTGATCGGCATCATCACCACGCCCCCCGAGGCCGCCCAGGACGCCGCCGACCGCCTGGTGCAGGCCGGCATCCGCTCGATCCTGAACTTCGCGCCGACGGTGCTCGACGTGGCACCGAACGTCCTCGTGCGAGAGGTGGACGTCGCCGTGGAGCTGCAGATCCTGGCGTTCCACGAGGAGCGGCGTGCCGCCGGCTGACGCCGCGGACCCCTCCATCCCCGCCGGGCAGGCCCCGTCCGGCGCACCCCTCCCTGTCCTGTTGCACCTCGCCGGGCGACCCTGCCTGGTCGTCGGTGGCGGGCGAGTGGCCGCCCGCCGTGCCGAGGCGCTGCTCGCCGCCGGTGCCGCGGTCACCG
>JAEZFI010000205.1 GCA_023437745.1 Actinomycetes bacterium | reverse complement strand
CCCCAGCACGTGGACACGCAGTACGTCGTGCCGGACTTCATCGTCGGCCTCGGTGTGATGGTGACGCTCGACGACTTCACGGCGGAGTCGGGTCCGACCCGGTTCCACCCCGAGGTGACCATCGAGGAACCGGACCCCGCCGACTTCGAGGAACGGGCCCTGCGACTCGAGGTCCCCGCGGGCTCCGTGTGCTGGTTCCACGGCCGGATCTGGCACGACGCGCTCCCGAACCGCACGGATCGCCCTCGACGGGCGATCCTGGCGGCGATGGTGCGCCCGTGGGTCCGTCAGCGCTTCGACATGGCCCCGATGCTGGCCCACCTGGGTGTCGAGGAGTTCCCGCTCCCGTTGCGACGCAAGCTCGGACTCGAGCAGATCCCCCCGGGGTCGTACGAGGAGTTCTTCCTTCCCGACGACTCCCGCCGCCAGGAGCTGCTCCGGCGCGCCGCAGCTCGCGCGGCGACGACACCTGCGGGCTGAACCGACAGCTCCGACTACCCGGGCGACGCCTCGTCGCGGGCGCGCAGCGTCGCCTTGGAGAACTTGCCGACGGAGGTCTTCGGGATCTCGTCGATGACCTCCCAGCGCTCCGGCACCCACCACGTCGGGACCCGCTCGGCGAGGAAGCCGGCGAGCTGCTCCGGGTCGGGTGACGCGCCCTCGACCGGGACGACGTACGCCTTCGGGCGCTCGCCCCACTTCTCGTCGTCCACGGCGACCACCGCCGCCTCGGCGACCTCGGGGTGGCTCATCAAGTGGTTCTCGAGGGTGATCGAGCTGATCCACTCGCCCCCGGACTTGATGACGTCCTTGGCCCGGTCGACGATCCGCACGTAGCCGTGCTCGTCCACGGTGGCGATGTCACCGGTGCGCAGCCACCCGTCGTCGGTGAAGCTCTCGGGCGAGCGACCACCGAAGTAGCCCGACGCGACCCACGGACCACGCACCTGGAGCTCGCCGCTGGACGCCCCGTCCCGGTCGACGGCACGACCCTCGTCGTCCACCACGCGGGCCTCGACCCCGGCGACGGGCAGCCCCACCGAGGCCCTCAGCTCGACGAGCTCCTGCGCGGAGGCGTCCTGGCGCTCGGACACCACGGACACGATCGTTCCCAGGGGGCTCGTCTCGGTCATGCCCCAGATCTGGGTCAGCGGCACGCCGACGCGCTCCGCGAACTGCTCCGACAGGCTGGGCGGCACGGCGGAGGCGCCGGAGATGATCGTTCGGAGGTTCGGGACCGGGCGGCCGGCCAGCGCCGGCAGCACCGCGGACCACACGGTCGGCACCCCACAGGTCACCGACACCCGCTGCTGCTCGATCAGGTCCGCGAGCGCTCCTCCGCTGAGGTCCCGACCGGGCAGGACCAGCGTGGCGCCGGTCGCGACCGCCGCGTGCGCGAAGCCGACCGCGTTGGCGTGGAAGAGCGGGACCACCGGCATGGCGACGTCGCGCTCGGTGATGCCGATCCCGCTGGCGGACATCACGGCGAGCGCGTGCAGCACCAGCGAGCGGTGCGAGTAGAGGACGCCCTTCGGGTCGCCGGTCGTGCCGCCCGTGTAGCAGAGCACCGCGGCACGCCGCTCGTCGTCGACGGCGAGCTCCGCCTCGTCGGCGCCCTCGAGCAGCTCCTCGTACGAGTGCACCTGCACGCCGGCGGGCCCCTCCGGGGACGGCACGCCGTCGTCGATGACCACCACGTGGGCGACGCTCGGGCACCCCGGCAGGACGGCGAGGAGGACCCCGGCCAGCGAGGCGTGCACGAAGACCACCTCGTCCTGGGCTTCGTTGATCACGAAGGCGAGCTGGCCCGGGGAGAACCGCGGGTTCAAGGTGTGCAGCACCCGACCGGACCCCGGGACGCCGAAGTACAGCTCGAGGTGCTCCTGGGTGGACCAGCACAGCGATCCGACGCGTCCGTCGGCGGACACGCCGAGGGCCTCCATCGCACCGCCGACCCGTCGCGCCCGGGCCGCCCAGTCCCGATACGACGTCCGCGAGAGGGCGCCACCCCCGACGGCGGTGATGACGTCCTTGCGGGGGAACCACTGCTCCGCCCGACGCGCCAGCAGATCGAGCGTCAGCGGCAGCTCGCCCATCAACCCCTGCATGTGACTCCTCCCGTCGGGCGCGGCGCGCCCGGTCGCCCGCCCAGGTTCCCAGCCGTGTGGGGCTGCGGAAGGGCTCCGATATCATCCGCGGTGGAGGCGGCGCATGGCAAAGATCACGATCTTCGATCCGGAGACTTCCCCCTTCATCGCCCCGAGGGAGGCCTACCCGGCCCACGTCGTCCCGCTGATCCCGGACGAGGAGCTGGACTCGACGCGTGTCCGGTGGCACCACCCGGGCAGCGAGACCGAGCTCCAGATGTTCGAGATGCAGCTCGATCCCGGCACGAGGCTCGCGCCGCACGCGCACGCGGCGGACGAGATCATCGCGGTGCTCGAGGGGTCGCTGGTGGTCGGCAACCGTGAGTTCGGTCCGGGGGCCTCGTTCTTCGTGCCGGGCGACACCGTGTACAGCGTCAGCGCAGGCGCGCAGGGCTGCAGGTTCTTCAACTTCCGCGCCGCGATCGACAAGACCTACTTCACGCCGGAGCAGGCGCTCGCCCGCAAGCGCGCCGCACGCGAGGAAGCTGCGGAGCGGTGAGCGCAACGCCGCCCGGGGTCTGGTTCGTGCGGTGCCACTTCGATCCCGACGAACGCGAACGCATGCTCGAGCTGCGCGCCGCGCACCTCGAGTTCGCCATCGGCGAGCGGGACCGGATCCGCTACGGCGGCTTGCTGTCCGGCCCCTCCGGGCCGACCGGCATCGCCTACTTCGTGGACGCTGCGGACGAGGCCGAGGTCGAGGCGTGGACGCGGCGCGACCCCTACCGGAGCGTGTACGCCTCGGTCGAGGTCACCCCGTTCGTGCAGCGGATCCCGGAGGGCCGGCCCGGCGAGCTCGAGCGCCTGCTCGACGCTGCCCGGGAGCAGCGTTGATGGGCTCGCGCGGAGCGCGGCAGCACGCTTCGGAAGCGTCGTGAGGGTCGCGATCACGGGGGCCGGCACGGTGTCGCCGATCGGCACCGACGCCGCCCACTTCTGGGCCTCGTTGCTCGACGGCTCCCTGGGCATCCGGCGGGCGCCCTGGGTCGACCCTGCTGACGATCGTGGCGCGCTCTTCGCGGCCGTCACCGACGCCTTCGACCCGACGCGGGTCATGGATGCGCGCCTGCTCGACGGCACGGATCGGTTCGTCTCGTTCGGCATCGACGCGTGCGATCAGGCGTTGCGCGCCGCCGGGCTGCTCGACGAGGGCGAGGCACGCCTGGACCCGTTGCGGACCGCCGTCGTGGACGGCACGTCGATGGGCGGCATGTACTCCCTGATGCACGCGCAGTGGCTGCAGGACACGCAGGGACCCGACGCTGTCCCGCCGAAGACGATGCTCCGCATCTGGGCGAACATGACCGGTGCCCAGCTCTGCATGCGCCACTCGCTGCACGGGCCCTCCTACACGGTGACGACCGCGTGCGCGTCGGCACTCGACGCGATCGGCCAAGCGGCGAGGCTGGTGGACGCAGGGGTGGTCGACGTCGCGCTGTGCGGCGGCACGGAGGGTGGGTTCCCACGCGACCGGACCGACCGGGACGGCTTCGTCCCGGTGACCTCCACGGGCGGCGCGGTGCTCGGGATGGAGACCCCCGAGCGGGACCCGCAGCGAGCGATGCGACCCTTCGACGTCGAGCGCTCGGGCATCGTGTTCGGCGAGGGTGCCGCATGGTTCGTCCTCGAATCCGAGGACCACGCGCGGCGCCGCGGCGCCACACCCCTCGGCTGGCTGCGAGGCTACGGCTCCTGCGCCGACGCGTTCCACCCGTCCGCCCCCGCGCCGGACGGCCGCTGGGAGGCGCACGCCATGCAGCTGGCGATCACTGACGCCGGCTGCGACCCGGCAGCCGTCGACGCGGTGATCGCCCACGGCACCTCGACCCCGAAGGGCGACGCCGCCGAGGTCCTGGCGATCGCCCGTGCGGTGCCGCGTGCGGATCTGCTCGTCACCTCGATCAAGGGCAACACGGGCCACACGGGTGCCTCGTCGGGTGGCATGGGACTGCTCGCGGCGCTGGGCGCGCTGCGGGACGGGGTGCTCCCCCCGACAAGGGGTACGCGGACGCTGGATGCTGACGTCCCCTTCGACGTGGTGCTCGACCGCCCGCGACCGCACCAGCTGTCGACGGTCCAGGTCAACGCCTTCGGCTTCGGGGGGCAGAACGCATCGGTCGTGGTCGCGACCGACCCGTGACCTTGCAGGGGCGAGCCCGGTCCGACTCCGAGGGCGAAGCCAGCGAGACGGCGCTCCGCCCCGACGCAGGCGACCCCGCCCGGAGCACACCCGGGTTTCGAGCGGACATCCAGGGCCTGCGCGGCGTCGCGGTCCTCCTCGTGGTGCTGTTCCATGCGGACATCGCCCTCGGCGGCGGGTTCATCGGCGTCGACGTCTTCTTCGTGGTCTCGGGCTACGTGATCACGAGCCTGGTGGCGACACAGGTCCGCACGGCCGGGACGATCTCGATCCCCGGGTTCTTCGCCCGTCGCGCCCGACGCCTGCTGCCGCTGCTGGCCGTCACCCTCTCGCTCACCTCGGCACTCGGTGTGGTCCTCCTGAGCCCGCTCGGCGCCTCCGAGGCGACGGCGAAGACGTCGATCGCCGCGGCGCTGCTGAACGCCAACACCTTCCTGTCCCGTCAGGCAGCGGACTACTTCGCATTGCCGACCGACGCGAACGCGCTGCTCCACACCTGGTCGCTGTCGGTGGAGGAGCAGTTCTACCTGGCGTTCCCCTTCCTGGCGCTCCTCGCGGTGGCGGTCGCCCGACGCTCACGATGGTTCAGCTCCCGATCGCGGATGGCTGGGGTCGCTGCAGTGCTGGCGATGCTCTCGTTCGCCTCGTACGCGCTCCTGGCGGCCGGGGCGGGGGAGAACGTGCTGGCGCGCCTCGGGGTGACCTCCGGCGCCACCGCCGCGTTCTACAGCGCAGCGAGCCGGGCCTGGGAGTTCCTCGCCGGTTCGCTGCTGGCGTTGTCCGCGGACCGCCTCCGTCGCATCGGGAAGGCTCCCGCCGACCTCGCCGGCGTCGCCGGGCTCATGGCGATCGTCGCCGCCGGGATCTGGTTCACCGAGACGACGAGCCGCTCCGCGCTCGCGATGCTCCTCCCAGTCGCAGGGGCGGCGCTCGTCATCGCATCGGGTTCGACAGGCACGTCACCGAGCGCTCGGGCGCTCTCCCATCCGGCGCTGGTGTGGATCGGCGACCGCTCCTACGGCTGGTACCTGCTGCACTGGCCGCTCATCGCGTTCGCCGCGGCGAACGTGTCCTCCGCCTGGGCCGTCCCGCTCGCCGCCGTCGCCTCCCTCGGTGTGGCGGCACTCGCCAAGCCGCTGGTCGAGGACAGGTTCCGCCACGACCGACGGCTCACGGGCCGGCGAGCCGCGTTGCTCGCCGCCGGGTGCGTCGCCGCCCCCGTGCTGGTCGGCGGGGCGAGCATCGCCGCCGCCCGCGCCCTCTCGATCGACGACTTCGAGACCGCGAACGCCCGGCACGTCGATTCTGCGGAGTGCAACCGCCGGCACTCGGAGTGGGTGGCCGTCGACGCCGCCCGCTGCACCTGGGCGGTGCCCGACCCCCAGGGCCGCATCGTCCTGATCGGCGACTCCCACGCCAGCATGTGGTCCGAGGCGGTGATCGCAGCCGGCAACGAGCTCGGCCGAGACGTGTCGATCGCGACCATGTCCGGCTGCCCGATGGTGACCGACACGGTGCGCCGCTCGGAGGGCGTCGAGGACCACGACTGCCCGCGCTTCGTCGAGCGGTCCCTCGACGAGATCCGACGCATCCGCCCCGAGGTGGTGCTGCTCGCCGCAGCGTCCACGGCCGTGCTGAGCCCCGGTCACCCCGACGAGTGGACGGACCGGGAGGGCCGCTGGGTGACCGACCTGGACGCCAAGGCGGCGATCTGGGAGCGAGGGCTGCGCGGGTTCGTGCGCGCGCTCGACGAGGCAGGCATCCGGTCGGTCATCGTCCACGACGTGCCGTACCACGACGTGACGACCCAGTCCTGTGGCTGGCTGCGGTACCGACTGGCTCCCCGCTCGTGCTCGTCGACGGTGGGTCGCGACGCGGCCGACGACGAGCGCGCCCTGTCGCTGCGGGTCGAGGATCGGGTCGACGCAGACCTCGACCTCGCCACCTCCCTGGATCCGTTGCCGTGGCTCTGCGACGACTCGACCTGCTCGACCTACGGCCGGGGCACCTGGCTGTACCGCGACGGCGACCACCTGAGCGTGGCCGCCTCGACAGCGCTCGCAGCGGAGATGCGGCAGTCCCTGGCGGGGCTGGGTGTCTCCGACGGGTGACCGCCGTTCGCCCCGGGCCGCGCCGGCGGTACCCTTGACCGACCGGAGGCCGATCGAGGGGGCGACGCTGACGACGATCCAGGCGGGTCCGACGGCCACCACCGCGCCCGGCGTGCCGTCGCGGGCCGACTCCCGCGCCTCGATCCCCCGCTGGACGCTGCTGGTCCTGGCCGTCGCCGGCCAGGCGGCGCTGGCGGTGGCGATGAAGTCCGTGCCCTCCCTCGGCATCGTCCAGGCCGCCGGCGTGATGGCCGTCGGGCTCTATGCGATCGGCCGGCGCAACCTGGTGCTGCTCACCTGCCTGTGCGCCTACCTGACGGGCGCCGAGGTGCTGTGGCGACAGACGCAGGTGCCGCTGCCGTACCTCATGGCGCCGTACGCGCTCATCGCACTGTCGCTGTTCGTCGTCGTCGTCCTCGGCCGGCTCGGACGGGACGCCCGGATCGCGTTCTTCTACTTCCTCCTCCTGGTGCCCTCGACGGTGAACACCGTGCGCGGCGCCGGCGGCGGCTCCCGCGAGCTGATCGCCTTCGCGCTGAGCGGGCCGCTCGCGCTAGCGGCGTTCGTGGCATTCACCTCGCAGATGAAGACCACCCGGGCGGTGTACCAGCGGATCCTCTGGACCGTCCTCGTGTCCGCAGTGGGGCCGCTCGCCGTCGCGGTGACCGACATCCGCTCGTACCTGGCGGAGGCGGGCTCCATCGAGTTCTCGAAGCAGTCGAACTTCGTCACCTCGGGCGGCTTCGGCCCGGTGCAGGTCTCGACGGTGCTCGGCCTCGGCGTGGTCGTCGCAGTGGTGCTGACCATCATGGAGCCGCAGCGCCCGGCCAAGATCGTCGCAGGCCTCCTGGCCGTCGGGTTCTCCGTGCAGAGCCTCCTGACGTTCTCCCGTGGTGGCATGTTCTCCGCAGCGATCGCGCTGTCCGCGCTGGCGATCGCCCAGGCGAGGAACCGGCGGATCCGCAACCGCATCATCGTCGTGGTCGGCCTCGCGCTGACGCTCGGGTATTTCTTCGTCGTCCCGTGGCTCAACGACTTCACCGGCGGGGCGTTCGAAGAGCGCTTCAGCGACACGAGGTCCGGTCGCACCGAGCTGGCCGCGAACGACCTCACGATCTTCACGCGCGACCCGGTCTTCGGCGTCGGTCCCGGGATGACCAAGTACCAGCGGCTGGGCTACGGCATCTGCCAGCTGCGCAGCGACGACTGCCGGGACGAGGCCTCCTCCCACACCGAGTTCACTCGCATGCTCGGTGAGCACGGAATCCCCGGTGCGATCGCGATCGGTGCGCTCGCGGCCCTCGCGCTGCGCGCCCTGAGGTCGTCGTCGAAGGATCGGCCGTTCGCCGTGGTCTTCGTCGTCTGGGCCGTCTCGCAGATGTTCTACGCCAACCTCCGCGTCGTCGCGATCCCGTTCGCCTTCGGCCTCGCCTTCCTCACCCTGCAGGATCCGGACGAACCTGATGACGAGATGGCGGACGAGCCACCGGGGGACGACCGCGCGCCGCGACCGGAGCAGAACGGAAGGGCGCCCCACGCCACGCAGACTGCGCCGGTGCGCACCCTCTGGGCGGAGTGAACGGAGGGTCGCTGTTGGCGTCGCGACGGTCCTGGCGGCAACGAGGCTTCGGCGCGATCTCCGCGGCGCTCCCCTCGGCGTTCTCGCGGCTCCACCCGGGTCGTCGCCAGCTGCTCCTCGTCCGGGCGGTCGCCGTGGCGGGGGACGTGGGCGACCCGGCGGACACCGCCGCGCTCCACCGCGCCCTCGGCGCGTCGATGCAGTCCTGGCCCACCTCCACCAAGGAGGACGAGATCCACACCGCCGGGCTGTACCAGGCCGTGCGTGAGGTCGCTGAGGTGCCGGGCGACATCGTCGAGTGCGGCGTGGGCCACGGCCGATCGCTCGTCTCGCTCGCTCGCGCGAACGAGCTGTTCAGCCCACACAAGCGGGTGCTGGGCTTCGACTCCTTCCACGGCTTTCCCGACGCCGTCACGCAGGACCTCGGTGAGCGGGTGGACTCCGTCGGGCGTCCGCCGTCGGGGTGGGCGGACACCTCGCTCGAGGCGGTGCGATCCGTCCTCGACGCCCCGGCGGAGCTGATCCCCGGTTTCTTCGAAGCCACCCTCGAGGCGACCCACCTGCCGGACGCGATCAGCCTCCTGCACGTCGACTGCGACCTCTACGCCTCGACGAGGACGGTGCTGGAGCGTTGCCTGCCGCTGGTCTCCCCCGATGGCCTCGTGATCCTCGACGAGTACCTGGAGCCCCGCTGGCCGGGCGCCACAGTGGCCGTCGACGAGCAGGTCGGGGCTGACGCAGTGCAGTGGGAGCCCGCGCTCGCACGCCACGTGGTCCGCCGCTGACGGATCGGCCTCAGTCCTCGCCGACGAGCTCCCGGGCACGGCGCAGGTCGTCGGGCGTGTCGATGTCCACCGCGACGCCCGCCGGCGTGAAGAGCGCGAGCACGTGCTGCCCGCACATCGAGCCGGCCTCGATCGCCGCGGGCCGGATGACGTCGAGCACCCCGTCGTGCACCCACACCTCGGGCAGCGCCTGGCGAGGTTGGTTGAACAGCTCGTCCGCCCAGCCCCCGAGGAGCGGCTCGAGCCGCCCGTCGTTCAGCCGCCACATCTTGTAGGGGCTCTTCGCTGCAGGGGTGACGGAGCGGACCGAGTCGGCCTCCGGTACGCCGCGCAGGAGCTCCACCCCCTCGTCGATGAAGGACGCGGGACGCAGCGGCGAAGTGGGGCGGAGGTGCACGACGAGCTCGACCTCGACCCCGTCACGGGCCAGCTCAGCGAGCGCGTGCTGGAACACGGGCAGGTCCGCAGTGTCGTCCTCGGCGAGCTCCGGCGGCCGGCGGAACGGCACCTCGGCGCCCAGGTCGACGGCAGTCCGTGCGATCTCGTCGTCCTCGGTGCTGACCACCACGCGGTCGACCGTCCTGGCGGCCAGGCCGGCCTCGATCGTCCAGGCGATCAGCGGACGCCCGCCGAGCGGGGCCAGGTTCTTGCGCGGGATCCCCTTCGAGCCTCCGCGTGCGGGGACCAGCGCCACGACCTCGCCCGCAGCGTTGCGACCCCCGCGCCCGGTCGGCACGGTCAGAACCACTGCTCCAGCCGGTCGAGCGCGATCCAGAAGCCCTCACCGTCGTTCTTGTGGCCCTGCCAGATCTCGGGGATGAACCCGGCCTCCGGACACAGTCGATCCAGCTGCTCCGCGAGCACGGCGAAGTCCACTTCGCCCTCCCCGATCTGCAGACCCTCCCCGTCGACTCCGGCGGCGTCGACGACGTGCAGGTGGATCGCGTGGGGTGCAAGGAGCTCGACCCACTCCGCGAAGGAGGCGCCGCGATGGTTCGCCGCCAGCTTCGTGTGCGACACGTCGAGACACAGATCGATCCCGTGGTCGCCCACGAACCGCACGGTGTCCTCGGGGTCGACGAACAGGTTGCAGTACAGCTGGCCCCCGAAGTACCAGGGGAACGGCGGCAGGGTCTGGGCGGCCAGCCGGACCCCCGAGTGGTCGACCTCCTCGAGCGCCCGACCGACGAGCTCGTACATCGGTGCGCGCTCGTGCTCGCCGACGGGGCGGTCGGTGGTGAAGCCACCCATGCTGACGACGAGCACGGGCTCCTCGGGCCCGTCGAAGAACTCGCCCAGGCGACGGGCGGCGTCGATCGTGCGACGGAGCTCGTCCAGGGTGCGGCGGCGGTAGTCGCCCTCGGGCGCCGCGAGGTTGAGCAGGTGGTCGCCGGCGAACAGGTCGGGGCTGTGCACGGCGTAGCGGCACCGGCCGATGCCCTCGAGGAACGGCGCCGGGTCCAGCTCCAGGTCCTTGTAGGACAGGTGGAACTCCACGAAGTCCGGCGACGCGACCTCCGCGATGTGCCGGGCGTCGTGGTACCTGACGGGGACACCCCATGGCCGGCGGAAGCGGTAGCTCCGGGGTGCCGACCCGGCGTCGTCGAGGTCGCTGGCGTAGAAGAAGCCGCCCTCGGCGACGGCGCGGCCGATCGGGCGGCCGATGAGGTCCCCCGAGCGATTGGGCTGCAGGCCCCGGCCCGGACCCTTGACCGCCAGGTCCCCGGCGGTGACCACGTCGCCCGGTGCCAGGTCGCGTGTCGCCACGAGGCTCTTGGCGAGGGTGACGCGGTTCATCAGCTCACCCTGGCTCGGGCGACGGGCGGCACCGGAGCCCAGCGCCTCGTCCACCTCCCGGATCTCCCGGACCATCCGGGCGAACTCGTCGGGCAGCAGGCTGACCTTGTGGTCGTTGCCCTCCATCGAGCGGTCGACGGTGAGGTGCTTCTCGACGAGGCGCGCGCCGAGCGCGACCGAGGCCACCGAGACGTGGTGGCCCCGCTCGTGCCCCGAGTACCCGACCGGGCACCGGCCGATCTCGGCGAGCCGCCTCAGGTACCGCAGGTCGAGGTCCCGGAAGGGCGCCGGGTAGGTCGAGTTGCAGTGCAGGAGGGCGAACGAGGCGCCGGCGCTGCGCAGGAGCGCCGCGCTGTCGACGATCTCGGTCTCCTCCGACATCCCGGTGGACACCACCAACGGTCGGCCGGTCGCCGCGACCGCGGCGAGGAGCTCGTGGTTGGTCATGTCCGCGGAGGCGACCTTGAAGCCGTCGATGCCGTACTCGTCGAGGCGGCGGACGGACTCGAGGTCCCACGCCGTGCACAGCGGGGTGATGCCGACGTCGCGGCAGTGGTCGAAGAGCTTCACCATCTCGTCCGGCGACAGCTCGAATCGGCTGAGCAGGTCGAGGACGTACTGCGAGCCCAGGTCCTCCCGGGCGTCGTCGGTCGCGCCGGCGTGGCGGTACAGGCTCGCGAGGTCCCGCATCTGGAACTTCGCGCAGTCGGCCCCGGCCTCGACCGCCGCGTCGACCAGGCGCCGCCCGAGGTCCACGTCGCCGTTGTGGTTGATGCCGATCTCGGCGATGACGTACACGGGCTCGGCGTCGCCGATCTCCCGGCCCCCGACGCGGAAGGGGGCGTCGTCGCGGTCCGCCACGGCGACGAGGCGGCCCCGATCGTCGACGAGCGGCACCTGCATGACACGGTCGTCGAAGAGCGCCTCGATCTGCGCGGGCGTCGCCGTGGACGGGGCGGAGGTGAACGAGGTGTTGGCCGCCTCGAGGACGGGACGCTGCAGGTCGACCGGGTCCTGCTCCAGCAGCCACCGCCGGACGTCACCGTCGGTCAGCACGCCTTCGAGGAGCCCCTCCGAATCGATGCAGAACACGACCCGCCGCTTGTTGCGACCCATCTTGTTGAGCGCGTCGATCAACGAGTCCTCGGAGAAGACCGTCAAGTGCTGGAAGCGGCGCTCGACCTTCATGGTGCAGTTCCGATCGGCACGAGCGGCGGGTTCGACAGGAAGTCCGCCACCTCCTTGACGAGCCGTGTGCCCGCGACCCCGTCGGTGTGGGTGAGCAGCTCCTCGGCCATCCGCCGCCGACCGTCGCGCCCCACCGCCGGGTCCCGCAGCGCCTCGGACACCGCGAGCAGCAACTGCGGTTCGTCGTCCGCGGTGCGGAGCCCGCCGGAGCGGGTGATCGGCCACCAGTGCTCACGTTCGTACAGGTCCCGCACCTGCCGGCGTCCGCGGCGATCGAGCCCCGGCACGAACCGGGGTCCGATCTGGGGTCGGTCGAAGACCGCGCCGTCCAGCGTCATCGTCGAGCAGACGTTGACGTGCACCGAGCTGTGCGCCAGGCAGGACATCTGGTTCACGAGGTCGTCCTCGGTCGGCCACGCGAGGTGCAGCCCGGAGCGGTGCTGCCAGGGCTCCTCGAGCGTGCCGTGTTGCAGTCGGTCGCCCAGGGCGCGCCACGGCCCGGGGTCGTCCGACGGGTGGCGCCGGACCAGGAGGTACGGGTCGTCCGGGAGGTCCCCCCGATCGATGGCCCGGTCGAGCACCTCGACGAGACGGGGCTCGTGGGGCACCAGGATCGACGGCCCGCCGCCGTAGAGGATGATCGGCCGCTCGGGCGGGGGCCCCCGGCGGCGCCGCCCCACGGGCGCGGGGAC
>JAEZFI010000197.1 GCA_023437745.1 Actinomycetes bacterium | reverse complement strand
CCGAGGTCGGGACCGACCGTGTCACCCGGGCCGTCGACGATGACGGGCACTGGCTGTGGTCGTGAGGGTGTATCTCAACCGAAGGTTCATCCTACGTGAACCTCAAGGTCAGGGTCGATATCCGCCCCGGTGCGGCCGGGCGGGCCACCGTCAGCACCGGTAGGCCCGCGTGATCCGAGGGTCGGCCGGGACGCGCAGGTCGAGGTCCGTGATGCAGTCGAGGAGCACGCCGCCCCCCAGCATCGTCTCGAGCGAGGAGAACTTCGCGGCCGCCTCGTCGGGGGTCCCCATCTGCACCTTCGCGGCCAGCCCCACGGTGAAGTGGAGCTCGCCCAGCTCGTCGATCTCGGCCGCGGTGACCACCGGGCGGAACGCGGACGGGATGGCAGCGAGCATCTCGACGGCGCGCCCGACGCCACCGCTCAGGCGCTGGCCGACGCGCACCGACTCGTCGGCCGGGATCTCGACGCGCGGTGCGACCGAGCCGTCGGCCGAGCCCACGTCGGCGAAGATCGAGGGCCCCGCGTCGTCGTCCGGCACGGCGGTCGCCCGGGTGACCATCCCGCCCCGCCCGACGAGGTAGGCGTGGTCACCCTGAGTGACGACGGCGAGGACCGGCCGCTCGACGACCCGCACCTCGACGGTCGACGGCCAGCGCACGGCGACGCGTGCCCGCTCGACCCACGGGAGCTCACCGACCCGCTCCTCCACGGCAGCCGGGTCGACCGCGTACATCGCCGAGCCCTCCGGAAGGCCGGTGGCCTCGACCACCTCGGCGGTGGTGAGGCGCTCGACGCCGCGGACGCGCACCGCGTCCACGTCGGTCAGCGGGCTGTGCAGCACCCCGACGCCCGCAGCGGCCACGAGCAGGACGGCCAGGACCGAGCCCCAGATCCGGCGACGCCGGCGGCGCATCCGGCGACGCACCTCCGTGCGACGGACCCGGAAGCGGGGGTCGACGGGTGGTGCGGGGTCGTCGGCGTCGACGACCTCGGGCGGCGGCTCCCGCAGGACGACCGGCGCGTCGTCCGGCTGCTCCCGGGGAGCGAGGCGCGTGGTGAGGTCGGTCACGCCCGCCTCGCCGGTCGTCCCGGTCGCGTCCGTGGTGTCCGTGGTGTCCGTGGTGTCGGTCATGGCCGGATCGTCCCTGCGGCCGGCGTGGCGCCGAGCGCCTCGAGCACGTCGGCCGGGTAGCCGGCCAGGCGCGTCTCGGCGTGCAGCCGGACGCCGGAGTGCTCCTCGACCCGCGCCACCACCGCCTGCATCACGCGGACCACGTCGTCGGCCGAACCGCCGGGCGTCGCCTGGATGAAGTTGGCGTGCTTGTCGGACACCTCGGCCGTCCCGATCCGCAGGCCCTTCGCACCGGCGGCGTCGACGAGCCGGCCGGCCGAGTCGCCCTCGGGGTTGGTGAACACCGAGCCGGCGTTGGCACCGCCGGGCTGGTTGGCCCGACGCCAGGCGACGATGTCGGCCACCGTCGCCTCGGAGCGGGCCACGTCGCCGGGCGCGAGGTGCAGCTCGGCCTCGACCACCACCGAGGTGGCCGGCAGCGAGCTCCGTCGGTAGCCCAGGCCAAGGTCGGCTGCATGCACCCGCGCAGTCTGACCGGTGCCGAGGTCGACCACGCGGATGCCGGCGAGGCTGGCGGCGAGGTCGGCGCCGTGACCGCCGGCGTTCATCCGCACGGCACCGCCGATCGAGCCCGGGACCCCGACCGCCCACTCGAAGCCCGTCAGGCCGGCCGCGGCCGTGCGGCGTGCCACCACGGGCAGCGACGCTCCGGCGCCGGCGACCACGGTCCCCGTCGCCACGTCGATCTCGACGCCGGCGAACCCGTCGCCGAGCTGGAGCACGACGCCGTCGAACCCGGCGTCGGCCACCAGGAGGTTGCTCCCCCGGCCCACCACGAGGACGTCGAGCCCTCCCGCCTCGAGCCCTCCCGCCTCGAGTACGGCGGCGCGCAGCGCCGGGACCAGCGCCACCAGCGCGTCCGCGTCCGGCACCACGGCCAGGATCGCGGCCGGCCCGCCCACCCGGTAGGTGCTGAGCGGGCCCATCGGCGCGGCCCTGGTGGCGTGGACCCCGGGGATGCGGCGGAGCTCGCCGGCGAGGCGATCCCAGTCGACCCCCCCGTGTTCAGGCACGGGCCCGCTCCCGCAGGGCGGCGACGAGGCGGTCGGGCACCGTCGTCAGGTCGCCGGCGCCGAGGGTCAGGCAGACGTCGCCCGGCCGCAGCAGTCCGGGCAGGTGGTCCACCACGTCGTCGAGCGAGGGCAGGTACACGACCCGCGACCACGGATGCGCGTCGAGGACGGCGTGGACGATCAGCCGACCGGTGACCCCGGGGCGGGGCGCCTCGCCCGACGAGTAGATGTCGGTCACCACGAGCACGTCCGCCTCGGTGAAGCACTCGCCGAAGGTCGACCAGAGCGACTCGGTCCTGCTGTACCTGTGCGGTTGGTGGACGGCGACGACCCGGTCGCGGCCCAGCCCGGCGGCGGTCGCGACCGCGGCCTCGATCTCCGTGGGGAGGTGCGCGTAGTCGTCCACGAAGAGCACGCCGCCGGCGTCCCCGCGCGTCTCGAAGCGGCGCTTGACCCCGCCGTAGGTCCCCAGGCCCCGCGCCATGGCGGCGCTGTCGATCCCCGTCTCCACCGCCACGGCGAAGGCGGCCGTCGCGTTGCGGGCGTTGTGCAGGCCCGGCACGCCGAGGTCCACGAACATGACCTCGCCGTCGGGGCACCGCACGCCGAGGCGGGTGCCGTCGGGGCGAGGGGTGACCTCGACCATCGAGTAGTCGGCGTCCGGAGCGGTCCCGTAGGTCATGACGCGAGCTGCGCCCGAGGCGGGGCCCGCCCGGTGCTCCCGGGCCAGCCGGGCGGCGACGGGATCATCGGCGCACACGACGACCGGGCCGGGCGTGGCGGCCACGAAGCCGGCGAACGCCTCCACCAGCGCGTCGAAGCCCCCGTGGTGCTCGAGGTGGTCGGCCTCCACGTTCGTCACGACGGCCGCGGCGCGGGGCAGCTCGACGAAGGTCCCGTCGCTCTCGTCGGCCTCGACGAGGAACCAGCCGTCGTCGCCCGTGCTCCAGCGGGCGCCGGTGCCCAGCTGCGTGACCTCGCCCCCGATGACGAAGGACGGGTCCTCCCCCGCCCCCTGCAGGCCGACGGCCAGCATCGACGTGGTCGTCGTCTTGCCGTGCGTGCCCGCCACGGCGATCGTCGGCCGCACCGCGCAGATCGCCGAGAGCATCTCGGCCCGCCGCAGCACCGGGATGCCCCCGCCGCGCGCCGCCACGAGCTCGGGTGAGCCCTGCGAGATGGCGGTGCTCGCCGTGACCACGTCCGCGCCCTCGACGGCGGCGGGGTCGTGGCCGATCGTGACCTCCACGCCCGACCCGGCCAGCCGCCGGGTCATGTCGGACTCCCGCTGGTCGGTGCCCACCACCGAGTGGCCCATGCCCGCCAGCACCTCGGCGATCGCGCCCATGCCGGCGCCCCCGACACCCACGACGGCGATGCGCAGCGGCGGGCCCGACAGGTCGACGGTCATCGGCGTGCCCCCGAGGCGACGTCCTCGACGAGGCGGGCGATCTGCTCCGCGGCGTCACGGTGGCCGAGGGTCCTCGCTGCGGCGGCCATCTGCTCGAGACGACCGGGCTCGGCGAGGAGCTCGCCCAGCTCCTGGGCCAGGCGGTCCACGGTCAGGTCGCTGTCGAGGACCATCCGGGCGCCACCGGCGGCGACGAGGCCCTGCGCGTTCCAGCGCTGGTGGTCGCGGGTGGCGATCGGCAGCGGCACGAGGACGGCGGGGACGCCCACGACGGACAGCTCCGCGATCGTGGAGCCCCCGGCACGGCACACGGCGACGTCCGCCGCCGCCAGGAGCTGATCCATCCGGTCCTCGTAGGCGACGACCCGGTAGTGCAGCCCCTCGCCCTGCCGGTCGGTCCCCAGGTAGGTGTCGGCGTCGCGGCGACCGACGACGTGATGGATGGCCACGTCCGCCCGGTCGCTCCAGCGCTCGGCCAGGCCGGCCACCGCCTCGTTGACCGAGCGGGAGCCGAGCGAGCCGCTGAACACCGCGACGACGGTGCGGTCGGCGGGGAGGTCGAGCGCAGTGCGCCCCGCCGCCCGGCGCTCCTCGGGGGACACCGCAGGATCGGCCACGGCCAGGATCGCCTCGCGCACGGGGATGCCGCAGACCACCGTCCGCGGGAGGTCGACGTCGTCGAACGCGACGGCCGCGGCACGGGCGAAGCGGCCCACCAGCCGGTTCGCTGCACCCGCCCGCGCGTTCTGCTCGGTCACCACCACCGGCACCCGGAGGACCACCGCGGCCAGCGCCGCCGGCACGCTCGCGTAGCCGCCGAGCGTCACCACCACTGCCGGGCGCGACCGGACCAGGTCAACGAACGCCCGCACCACCGCGGCGGCGATGCCGAGCACCGCCCCGACCGAGGCCGGGCTCAGCCGCCGTTGGACGCCGCGACCCGGGAGCAGCCGGACCTCGAACCCCGCCTCGGGCACGAGCGTCGCCTCCTGGCCGCGGCGCGAGCCGACGAAGCGGATCTCCTCGGGACGCCGTCTCCCGGCCACGAGCGCCCGGGCGATCGACAGGCCGGGCAGCACGTGGCCCGCGGTGCCCCCGCCCGCGATCAGGACGCCGCGGCGCTGCACGGACCGGCCCGACGTCATCGCCGGCGTGTGGCGTTCGCCGGCACCGCGGCCGGATGGCGCGCCACGTTCAGCAGGATGCCGGTGGCGAACATCGTCACGGCCAGGGACGAGCCGCCGTAGCTGACGAACGGGAGGGTGATGCCCTTGTTGGGCAGGACGCCGACCGCCACGCCGATGTTGAAGAGCGCCTGCAGCCCGATCCACGACGAGATGCCGACGGCGATCAGCGTGCCGGCCCCGTCCCGCGCCCGGCGGCCGGCGTTGACCCCGGCCACGATGAACGCGAGGAAGAGCCCCAGCACGGCGAGGCAGCCGATCAACCCCAGCTCCTCGCCGATCACCGAGTAGATGAAGTCCGTGTGCGCCTCGGGGAGGAACCCCCACTTCGAGCGGCCGTTGCCCAGCCCCACCCCGAAGATCCCGCCGGAGGCGATGCCGACACGGGACTGCAGGGTCTGCCAGCCGGCCCGGGTGGCCTCCTCCCACGGATCGAGGAAGGCCATCATCCGGCGACCCCGGTAGCCCTGGAAGGCGAGGATCAGCGCGATGGTCACGGCGGGGGCGACCAGCGACGCGAGCGAGTCGAGCCGGGCGCCGGCCACGGCGAGCATGATGAAGGTGACGGCGCAGATCAGCACCGTGGTGCCGAGGTCGGGCTCCATCACGACGAGGAACGCGACGAGCCCGAGCATGACGCAGGCCGGGTAGATGGTCGCCGACGCGTCCCGGATCCGATCCGCCCGGACGTACAGCATCCGTGCCAGCCACATGATCATGGCGAGCTTCGCCAGCTCGGACGGCTGGAACGACACGAACTCCGGGCCGAGCCAGCGGCGTGAGCCGTTGACCTCGTGGCTGAGGCCCGTGGGGATCAGCACGGCGACGAGCCCGCCCAGCGCCACGAGGATCCCGAACCGGGCGTGCCGCACCCAGAAGTGGTACGGCACCTTCACGCCGACGGCGAGGCCGATCGTGCCCAGGCCGACGAAGGTGCTCTGCTTGGTGAACCAGTACCAGGACGAGTCGAGCTGGCGGCTCGCCCGCCACGACGAGGCGGAGAGGACGAAGACCAGACCGATCAGCGTCAGCCCGCTGACCGCGCCCAGGATCGTCCAGAACACCGGCGGCGTGTGCGAGCCCGACGTGGCCACGCCCAGCTTCGGTGCGCTGCGGCGGAAGCTGCGGCGCGCCGGTGCCGGTGCGGTCGCCGAGCGCAGCGAGACGCGGGCGGTCGGGTGGCGGCCGCGTGCGGCGTCGATCGTCGTCGTCATCCTGCAGCTCCCAACACCAGCTCACGCACCTTGTGGACGAAGTCGTCGCCCCGCTCGCCGTAGCTGCCGTACCAGTCGAACGAGGCGCAGCCGGGGCTGAGCAGCACCACGTCGCCCGGGCGGGCCAGGCGTGCGGCCGCTTCGACGGCATCGGCCATCGAGGACGCCAGCGCCGACGGGTGGTCCGGGAACGCCGCCACGACCTCGCCCGCGGACTCTCCGATCCCCACGACCGCCCGGACCGAGCCGATGGCGCCGAGGACGCCGAGGTCGAGGCCCTTGTTCCGGCCGCCGGCGATGAGGACGACCGAGTCGAAGCCCCGAGCCGCAGCGGCGGTGGCGTGCGGCGCCGTGGCCTTGGAGTCGTCGTACCAGCGGACGTCGCCGCGCTCCCCGACCAGCTCGACGCGGTGGCGGAGCCCGCGGAACCCCTCGAGCACCGATCGGGTCGCCTCCGGTGTGGCGCCGAGCGGATCGGCCGACGCGGCGACCGCGAGCGCGTTCGCACGGTCGTGCGGCAGGCTGCGGGGCATCGCCGCCGCCTCGACGACGACCGACCCGTCGGGCCGGCGGAGGACCTCGGCGTCGACGGCGTAGTCGGCGCCGGTGAGGCCGAACGTCACGACCCGCGGGCCACCGGCGCCCGGCAGGTGGCGCATCACGACCGGGTCCTCGGCGTTGGCCACGGCGACGTCGGCGGACGACTGGTGGGCCCACATCGAGGCCTTCGCCCGCTCGTAGGCGGCGAGGTCCTCGTGCACGTCGAGGTGGTCCGGCGCGAAGTTCAGCCACGTCCCGACCGAGGGCGCGAAGCGCTGCGAGTGGGCGAGGCGGAACGACGACGCCTCGACCACGAACACCTGGACCGACGGATCGTCGATCGCCTCGACGAGCGGCACCTCGGTGTTGCCGGCGTCCACGGCCCGCACGCCCGAGGCGTCGAGGACGTCACGGACCAGCGTGGTCACCGTCGTCTTGCCGTTGGTCCCGGTGATCGCCACGACCGGGCGGTCGTCCCACGCCGCGGCGAGGTCGAACTCGCTGATCACCGCCCGCCCGGCGGCGCGGGCCGCGGCGAAGAGGTGGTGGCGCTCGGGGAGCCCCGGCGTGGGCAGCACGGACGCGCTCCGGGCCACGAGGTCGTCGAGCCCGGCGGCGTCGGGGTGGGCGCAGGTGAGGCCCAGCTCCTCGGCGGCACGGTCGGCGGCGGCGGCGTCGGCGCCGTCGTCGGACAGCACCACCTCGACCCCCCGCCGGAGCATCGCCCGGGCGGCGGCACGGTTCGTGATGCCGAGGCCGTGGACCAGCACCGGTCCCTCCACGGTCGCGCCGGCGGCCATCAGAGCGGCCTCCCGACCCGTAGGTAGTCGGCGTAGAACAGGCCGATGCCGGCCGCCGTGCACATGGCCGAGATCATCCAGAAGCGGATGATGATCGTGGTCTCCGGCCATCCCGACAGCTCGAAGTGGTGGTGGATCGGCGCCATCTTGAAGATGCGCTTGCCCCGGGCCCGGAAGCTGACCACCTGGATGATCACCGACAGGGTCTCGGCCACGAACAGGGCGCCGACGACCGGCAGCAGCAGCACGGTGTTGGTGGCCAGCGCGAGGCACGCCAGCCCGGTGCCGATCGCGAGGGACCCGGTGTCGCCCATGAAGATGCGGGCGGGCGCGGCGTTCCACCAGAGGAACCCGGCGCAGCCCCCCACCATCGCGGCGGCGATCACGGGCAGCTCGAAGCCCAGCCCGAGGTCGTAGGTCCCGGGGTTCCGGAAGCCCCAGAACCCGATGACGACGAACGCGCTGAACGCGAAGATCGACGAACCCGCTGCGAGGCCGTCGAGGCCGTCGGTGAGGTTGACGCCGTTCGACGCGCTGAGGATCAGGAGCACGGCCAGGATCACCCAGCCGACCTTGCCGAGGTCCCAACCGATGGAGCTCCACCGGGTGAAGCTCAGCTCGGTGTGCTGGCCCGTCTCGCTCATCGTCAGCACGGAGAAGATGAGCGCGACGGCGAGGAGGCCACCGAGCTTCGCCGACTTCCCGAGCCCGAGGTTCCGCTCGCTGCGCACCTTGATGAGGTCGTCGACGAAGCCCACGAGCCCTGCGCCGGCGATGGCGCCCATCACGAGCATGCCCCGCATCGAGTACGAGCTGCGGTAGAGCGCCGAGAGCACGTAGCTGGCCACGGCGGCGATCACGATGGCGGCGCCGCCCATGGTCGGCGTGCCCGCCTTGGTGGTGTGACCGGCCGGCACGTCCTCGTGGATCGGCTGCCCGAGCTGCAGGCGCGTCAGCCACCAGGTGAGCAGCCGGGTGCCCACGAGCGAGATGACCAGGGAGATGCCGGCGGCGGTGAAGATCCGGATCACGACGACCACCCGAGCGCGCGCAGCTCCTCACGCGCCACCTGGCGATCGTCGAAGGGCAGCACCTGGTCGCCGATGGTCTGCGTCGTCTCGTGCCCCTTGCCGGCGATGACCACGGTGTCGCCGGGGCGGCGCCCGGTGAGCGCTGTGCGGATGGCCGAGCGACGGTCGATCTCGAGGATGGGGGTCGCGCCCGCACAGCCGTCTGCCACGGCGGACATGATGGTCGATGGATCCTCGGATCTGGGGTTATCCGAGGTGATGATCACCACATCGGCCCCACGGCAGGCGGCGGCGCCCATCGGTCCACGCTTCGAGCGGTCCCGGTCGCCGCCGGCGCCGAGCACCACGACGAGCTCACCGGTCGTGACCTCGCGAGCCGTCTCGAGCACGCCGTCGATCGCGTCGGGCGTGTGGGCGTAGTCCACGACCACGGCGAACGGCTGGCCCTCGTCCACCAGCTCGAAGCGCCCGGGCGGGGCCACCACCGAGGCGAGCGCGGCCGCCACGTCGGCAGCGGGCACCCCGAGCGCGACGACGCACTCGGCCGCCACGAGGGCGTTGGTCACGTTGAACCGACCGGCGAGCGGCAGGTCGACCTCGTGACCGCGCCAGGTGAACCGGCTGCCGCGGTGGTCGAGCACCGGCGCGACCGCCGAGGCGGCGACCTCGACGACGACAGGGTCGTCGTCGGCGGTGAGGGTGTCCCGGAGCAGCCGCCCGTGGACGTCCTCGGTGTTGAGCACGGCGACCCGGGAGCGCTCGGGCCGGAAGAGCCTGGACTTCGCCTCGAAGTAGCGCTCCTGCGTGCCGTGGAAGTCGAGGTGGTCCGCTCCCAGGTTCGTGAACGCCGCCACGTCGAACCGCACGGCCGCCACCCGATCGAGGGCCAGCGCGTGCGACGACACCTCCATGGCGACGACCTCGACGCCGTCGGCCACCGCCTCCGCCAGCTGCCGAGCGAGGTCGGTGGACTCCGGGGTGGTGCGCGCCCCCGTCAGCGTCCCGATGACGCGTGCCGACCGGCCGGCGGCGCTCAGGATCTCGCCGATCAGGGTGACGACGGTGGTCTTGCCGTTCGTCCCCGTGACCCCGACCGTCGCGAGCGACCGCTCGGGGTGCCCCCAGAGCTCGGCGGCGAGGTGGGCCATGGCGGTTCGCACCGACGGCACCACGATCTGGGGCACCGGCAGGTCCACCGGTTCCTCGACCAGCAGCGCCACCGCGCCGGCTGCCACCGCGTCGGCGGCGAACCGGGTGCCGTCCGTGGTGGCGCCGCGCACGCAGCAGAACACCGCTCCGGGTGCGATCTGCCGGGAGTCGTGGGTCACGTCCGTCACGCCGACGTCGGGCGCGACCCCGGCGGGGTCGATCAGCGTTGCATCGGGGACCGTGGCATCGATGAGCTCGTCGACGAGCTCTGCGAGAGGTCGGGGCTCCTGGGTCACGGCGGGCTGGTCTGCCCCTCCGGTCGGCGGGCGTCGGGCGGCAGCGCGTCCGGGCGGAAGACGTCGTCGTCGGACGCGACCAGCGCTGTCGACCCGTCCGCGGTCGGCGGGAGGACGGCTCCCCCTGCCGGGACCGTCGTGGTCGTCGTGGTGGTGGTCGTGGTCGTCGTGGTCGTGGTCGTCGGGCGGGCCGCTGCCGCCTTCAGCGGCGCACCCGTCAGGATCGCCGACGCGTCGCCGGAGATCCCGTAGCGACGCATCGCCTCCTTGGCGAGGCGGTCGAACACCGGGCCCGCGGCCGACGAACCGAAGTGGTCGGTCTTGGGGTTGTCGATCATCACGCTGATCGAGAGCTGCGGGTTGTCCGCCGGGAAGAAGCCGACGAACGACGCCGCGTACCGGCGCTGGCCCTCGGCGTTGCGGTAGCCGTAGCCGTCGCCCCACACCTGGTAGGACGTGCCGGTCTTGGCGGCGATCCCGAAGCCCGGGATGTTCCACTCCTTGCCGGTGCCCTCCTCGACCACGTCCTGCAGCGCCCTCGTCACCTTCACAGCGGCGTCCTCGGTGAGGACCCGCTTCGGGGCGGGCGTGGTGACCGGCGTCTTCGCCCCCTTGGCGTCGCTCCAGTGGCTCACCAGCTTCGGGGACACGTAGACGCCGCGGTTGGCGATCATGTTGTAGACGCTCCACACCTGGACCGGCGTGGCGGTGATCGACTGGCCGATCGGGATCGAGCCGATGTCGGAGCCGTTCCACTCGCGCCGGAACTCGCCCTCCTGCTCCTTGGGCAGGCCGAGGTTCGTCATCTGGCCGAAGCCGAAGCGGTCGAGGTACTCGAGGATCTTGTCGCGACCCAGCCGCTGGGCGATCTTGATCGTGCCGACGTTTGAGGACTCGGCGATGATCTGGTTCACGGTCATCAGCTCGGTGGGGTGGGAGTGCGAGTCGTTGATCTTGCGGTCCGCGACCATGATCGACGGCTCGACCAGCAGTTGCTCGTCGGGCTGGGCGACGCCCTGCTCGAACGCTGCAGCGGCGGTGACGACCTTCATCACGGAGCCCGGCTCGTAGGTGCGGACGGCGCTGTTGAGCTTCGCGGGCCGGTAGCCGCCGTCGGCCGTGGTGACGACGTTCGCCATCGCGAGGATCTCGCCGGTCTGCGGCCGCCCGATGATCGCCGTGCCGCCGGTCGCCTGGAGCTTCACGAGCTGCTCGCCCAGCACCTGCTCGGCGAGGAACTGCAGGTTGCGGTCGAGGGTCAGGGTGACGTTGTCCCCGTCGACCGGACGCCGCTCGATGCGCTCGGTGCCGACGATCGTGCCGCCGTCGCTCCCCCGCTCGACCACCCGGGTGCCGTTCTGGCCCTTGAGGCGGTCCTCGAACAGCTTCTCGAGGCCGAACTGGGGCGTCTCCCCGAAGCCGTCCATCCGACCGACGACGGACTGGGCGAGATCGCCACCGGTGGTGAACCGGCGCGACTCGTCGACGATCGAGATGCCGGCGAGGCGCATCGAGTCGACGCGGGTGGCCAGCTCCGGCTCCATCTGCCGCGCCACGTAGACGAAGCCGGTGTCGGGGCGGCGGAGCAGGTCCTCCACCGTGCCGACGTCCTTGCCGACCAGCGGCGCGAGGATCCGGGCCTCTGCGGCGGGGTCGGCGACGTGGTGCGGGTCCGCGACGACGGCCTTGGCGGGCAGCGACATCGCGAAGGCGTCGCCGTGGCGGTCGAGGATCGAGCCCCGGAGCCCCACGAGCGTGTGGGTGACCGTCCGCTGCCCCAGCCCCTTGGCGACGTACCGGTCGGGGTTCGCCACCTGGAGCCAGACGAGGGCGAGCACCAGCACCACGCCGACGGCGCTGGCGAGCGAGCACAGGACGCCGGCCCGGCGATGGGGGGACGCGGTGACCTGCTCGCGGGTGATCCGGTGGGCGGCGAGGCGCTCGCGCACGCGGGCGACCACCGGCTCGGCGGCACGGACCCCGAGCGCGACGATCGCCACGACGAGGCGTCCGAGGCCGCGGGCGACGCGACCGACGAGGACGAGGGC
>JAEZFI010000229.1 GCA_023437745.1 Actinomycetes bacterium | reverse complement strand
GAGGTGAGCTGAACGAGGACCGTCAGTCGAAGTCGAAGATGTCCTCGAGGAAGGACCGCTTCTTCTTGCGCTTGTCGGAGCGAGGGTCGTACCCGCGGCGATCGTCGTACCGCTCGTCGCGACGAGGCTCCCCGTAGCGCGGCTGCGGCGCCGGTTGCGGGGGCGGGGCCGCGGCGTACACATCACCGCCGCCGTTCCCCCGCATGACCGACGGCGCCGCGCGCTCGATGATCTTGTCGAGCTCGCCGCGGTCCAACCACACACCTCGGCACTGGGGGCAGTGGTCGATATCGATGCCCTCCCGGCTCGAGATCACGAGGTCGACGTCGCACACCGGGCAGTCCATGGCGGCGCACGGTACCCAGCTGTCGCCGCCGAGCGGCCGCGCCGGTTAGGTACGCGTAAAGCCGTCGGGAGACCGAGGGCTACGGCTAGAAGTCGAGGCCGAGCATCTCGATGGCGTTGCCGCGCACGAGCTTCGTGATGACGTCGGCAGGCAGGTGGCCCATGAGCTTCTGGGCCGTCTCCTTCGAGTGCGGCCAGGTGCTGTCGGAGTGCGGGTAGTCGGTCTCGAAGCAGATGTTCGAGATGCCGCACTTCTCCAGGTTGTCGAGGCCGTACTCGTCGTCGAAGAAGCAGCCGTAGACCTGCCGGTAGTAGAACGTGGACGGCGGTTCCTTGACGACGTCGGACACGCCGCCCCACGCCCGGTTGTCCTCCCAGACCTTGTCGGCCCGCTCGAGGATGTAGGGGATCCAGCCGATCTGGCCCTCGCTGTAGGAGAGCTTGAGCTCGGGCAGCCGCGCGAGCCAACCGGAGAACAGCCAGTCGGTCATCGAGCTCATCGCATTGCCGAACGTGAGCGTGGAGCCCACGGCGGCCGGCGCGTCGGCGGACGTCGACGGCATCTTCGACGAGCTGCCGATGTGCATGTTGATGACGGTGCCGGTCTCGGCGCAGGCCCGGAAGAACGGCTCCCAGTAGTCCGTGTGGATCGACGGCAGGTTCAGGTAGGGCGGGATCTCGGAGAAGCAGGTCGCCCGGACGCCGCGCTCGGCGTTCCGGTAGATCTCCTGGGCGGCCAGCTGGGCGTCCCAGAGCTGCACGATGATCAGGGGGATCAGGCGCCCGTTCGAGTCGCCGCACCACTCCTCGACCATCCAGTCGTTGTAGGCCTTCACGCAGAGGTCGGACAGCTCCTTGTCCTCCGCCTCCATGAAGGTCTGCCCGCAGAACCGGGGGAAGCTGGGGAAGCACATCTGCGCCTCGGTCCAGTTCGCGTCCATGTCGGCGATGCGGGCGACCGGATCCCAGCAGCCCTTCCGCATCTCCTCGTAGGTGATCCCGACGACCTTGACCTCGTCGCGGTCGAAGCCGGCGGCGGCGGAGAGGCGCGTCTGCGGGATCTTCTTGTCCTCGTAGAGCCACCAGTCGCAGAGGTCGCCGTCGTCGCCCGGCTCGTACGAGAACACCCCACCGACGAACTGCATGTGGCCGCGCTCCTGCGTGACGCGCGGGCCGACGTCCCGGTACTTCTCGGGGAGGCGGTCCTGCCACACGTTCGCGTGCTCGATCACGTGGTCATCGACCGAGATGAGCTTCGGGAAGTCGTCCTGGGTGGTGTTCGCGTCGACCATGGCAACAGGCTACTCCCGAATCTGACGGGTCGTCAGAAATCGATCCCGTCGGCGAACCGGTCCGTCACGCCGCCGCCGACGCCTCCAGCATCACACTGATGTTCCACCCGATCACGACGGTGTAGATGATCACCACGACGAGCGTCGCACGGTCCACGAAGCGGCGCTCGCGTGGTGAGATCAGCAGGAGCCAGCCGATCATCAGGGCCATGCCGCACTTCACGAAGAGCGGTGCCAGCGGGTCGTCGATGATGGGCTTCATCACCGGGTTCGCCTCCTGGCCGCCGTTGGCGATGATCCACTTCGTCATCAGCACGTCGACGAGGTTGAGGAGCACGAGCGCGAACCCGAGGAACCAGCGTGAGATCGGGATGCCGGCGGGCGCCGCGTCGTCGGCGTCGAGGTCGGGCGGAGGGTCGCCCGCGGCCCGGTCGAGACCCTCGATCAGCACCCCTTCCTCGTCACCCAGCCGCACCCCGAGCACGGTACGGGGAACCCGTTGCCGCCACAAGGCGACTTCGGGTCAGGGCGCGAGCCGTCGCAGCACGTCGTGCGTCTGCGCGTTGAGGAGGAGCGAGCCGCCGTCGATCACGAGGTTCTGCCCCGTGATGTACGCGGCCTCGGGGGCGCAGAGGAAGCGGATCACGCCGATGACGTCGTCGGGTGCGCCCAACCGGCCGAGCGGGGTGTTCCCGACGAGCGACGCGGCGGTCCGCTCGTCGTCGGCGAGCATGGCGTTGAGCGGCGTGCGGATGAAGCCGGGCGACACGCAGTTCACGCGGATGTCGGGACCCTCCTCCAACGCCGCGGCGGCGGTCAGGGCGATGACGGCGGCCTTCGCCGCCGAGTATGGGCCCTCCCCCCAGGTCGGCCGCACCCCCGAGGCCGAGGACACGTTCACGATCGATCCCCCGCCGCCGGCCCGCAGCAACGGCACCGCGGCGCGGGTCCCGTAGAACACCCCGTGGAGGTTCACCCGCACCAGCAGGTCGAACTCGGCATCCGTGTAGGACGTCAGCCGCTTGAGGTTCCCCACCCCCGCGTTGTTCACCACCGAGCCGACCGAGCCGAGCGCGTCGGCCAGCTCCGAGAACGCGGTGCCGAGCGCCGCGCTGTCGGCCACGTCGGCGGCCCGGGCGACCGCGGCGTCGCCGAGCTCCTCCGCCAGCGCGCCGACTGCATCCGCCCGGCGGTCGACGAGGCCCACGCGCCCGCCACCCTCCACCACGGCCCGTGCGAGGGCCTCGCCGAGGCCCGACGCCGCGCCGGTGATGATCATCGGACGCTCGCTCACGGGGTGCCTCCGGGTGACGGGACGTCGCCGTCGATCACGACCGTCGGTTCGTCCAGCACGACGAACTCGACCTTCGAGCCGTCCAGGAAGCGCGCCTCGTCCGGAGCGATCAACCGGGCGTAGTCCGGCTCGGCGAGGAAGGCCTTCCAGGCGTCGAAGTCGGCGAACCACTGGATCGCCACGCCGTCCACGCCCTCCGTGCCCGACCACGGGTCGGCCGAGTGCCGGGCGTGCTGCTCGTACCGGGCGATGTGGCGGGCGATGCTGGGCGTGTCGCGGATCAGCGGCCCGTGGTGGTCACGCCAGTGCGCGACGAACTCGTCGTAGCTCATGTCCGGCCGTCGTCTCAGCAGTGCGACGAGCTTCAGCATCCGGTGCCCCCTCCATGTCGTCCGACGAGCGCGGTGGGCCGCTCGGTAGGGTGACCCGACGGCCACGACCGGAGGATCGCCGCATGCGCCACGCCGAGGACCCCCACGCTCACCTGCGCAGCCTGCCATTGTTCGCCGGCTGCTCGAACGACGAGCTGGCGGCGATCGACGCGCTGTCCGACGAGGTGCACGTTCCCGAGGGCCGACCGCTCATCCGCCAGGGCGACATCGGCCGGGAGTTCATCATCGTGCTCTCCGGCGAGGCGGCGGTGACGCGTGACGGCGTCGAGATCGCACGGCTCGGCCCGGGCTCGTACTTCGGCGAGCTCGCCCTCCTCGCCTCGACCGTGCGCAACGCGTCGGTCACGGCGGTGACGCCCCTCACCGTCGAGGTGATCGACCGCCGCGGCTTCCAGACGCTGCTCGAGGACTCCCCGGGCCTGACCCGCACGCTCCTGCTCTCCACCGCGCGACGGCTGGCCGAGCTGGACGCCGAGAACCGCCAGCTCCGTGGCGAGCAGCCCGTCGACGACCACGTCACGGAGTAGACCCCGCCACTTCGGGCCAGATCAGGGCGCCGAACGCCTCGACCTGCTCGCAGAAGTCCTCCGCCGAGCGCGACTCGAACCGCACCTGCAGCTGGTTGGCCCCGATCGACCGGCAGCTGCGGAGCTGGGCGATCGCCCGGTCGTGGTCGGTCACCGTGTGCTCGGAGACGGACTCGCCATCGGTGAGCCGGAGCACTCCGGCGTGGATGCCCACGTCGAACGGCCGGTCCGCTCCGACGTGCTCCGCGCGGTCGGCGAGGACGGCAGCGATCGCCCGCCGCATCCCGCCCTCCGGCGGTCCCTGCGGCAACCACCCGTCGGCGAGACGGGCGGCGCGGCGCATCGCCGGCGCCGACGACCCGCCGACCCAGATCGGCGGACCCCCGGGTTGGACCGGCGACGGGTCGATGCGGCACCCGTCGATCGCCCCCGTCGCGAACGCGTCGCGCACCGCGACGATCGCATCGGTCACGGCCTTGCCCCGCCCTGCCCAGTCGGCGCCGAGCAGCTCGAACTCGCCCTCCACGTGGCCGGCCCCCACGCCGAGGATCGTCCGACCGTCGGACAGCCGGTCCAGCGTCGCGAACGACTTGGCGGTCTGCGCCGGGTGCCGGTACGGGAGCACCCACACGTGGCTCAGGAGCCGGAGCCGGGAGGTCCTGGCCGCCAGCCAGCCCAGGGTCGCGACGGTGTCGTACCAGGTGGCGCCCATCGACCCGACCTGCGGCTCGGGGATGGCCACGTGGTCGCACACCGCCACGTAGCCCGCACCCGCCGCCTCGGCGGTGGCGGCGATCCGGCCGAGCTCCTCGGGACCGGCATCCGCCTCCCACGGCGCGACGAACACGGTCGACTGCGACTGGATGGGGAGTTGGAACCCCCACATCGCCTCACCCTCGGGAACGATCGCTGCCATGTGCCCCTCCGACCGGATCTGACGGCCCGTCAGATCGTAGGTGCTGCGCCACCTCCGGGCTCGGCCGGTGCCACGGCGCGGCCCGTCGCGCGCCGGCGCGAGACTCGTCGTCGATGACGGCGGAACCGGAGCGACACGGCTGGAACGACCGACTCCGCGAGCTCTTCATCGCGTTCGACGAGGACGAGGGCGAGCGCGTCCCGATGTACGGGCGCGTCTGTCGCGGCGCAGCGGACGACGCCGAGGTCCTCGAGCTCCTGCACGCCGCGCCGAAGGGCCAGCGACGCCCGATCCTGCTGCTCGCCGCGCTCCACGACCTCGTCCTCGAGCACCCCGAGGTCCCCGCCGCACGCTGGTTCCCGAGCGTCACGGGTCTCGCCGTGCCGCCGGGCGACCCGTGGCCGGAGGTCCGTGCGACGCTGCTCGACCACGCGGACCGGATCCGGCTCGTGGTCGCCACGCGAGCCACGCAGACGAACGAGGTGAACCGCTCGGCGCTCTGGGCCGCCGCGGTGCCCTGGGCGGCCGCCGACGTCGACGCGCCGGTGGCGCTCCTGGAGCTGGGGACGTCGGCAGGCCTCAACCTCGGCTTCGACAGGTACTTCGTCGACTTCGGCTCGGGCGACACCGCGGGCCCGGCGGACTCCGCCGTCCGACTCTCCTGCACCGTGCGGTCCGGGCAGCGACCGGCCCTGCGCGTGCCGACCGTGGTGGGTCGGCTCGGCATCGACCTGGAGCCGGTGGACCTGGCCGACCCCGTCCGGCAGCGATGGCTGCGCGCCTGCCTGTGGCCGGAGCAGGTCGAGCGGGTGACCCGGTTCGACGCCGCCGTGGCGGCGACACTCGCGGACCCTCCCACGATCGTGGCCGGCGATGCCGTCGACGAGCTTCCCGACGCGGTCGAGCGCCTCCCCGACGACGCGCACGTCGTGGTCCTCTGGTCGTGGTTCCTGACCTACCTGCCACGGGAGCGCCGACGGGCGCTCGTCGCCGCCCTCGACCTCGTCGGGCACCACCGGCCGCTCACCCTCCTGAGCGCCGAGGCGTCGGGCGTGCACGAGTCGTTCGTCGATCCGGGGCTCCCCGGCGACGACCCGGCCGAGTTCCGCACCATCGTGGGCGCGAGCCGCTGGCGGGGCGGGCGACGAGAGGATCGCGTCGTCGCCCGCTGCCACGCGCACCTGCGGTGGCTCGACTGGTTGGGCTGAGCCGGGTTCCTCACATCGACGTCGCCGGCGCCGACTGCATCGGCATGCGCCGGCGCCTCCTTCCCCTCGCGGTCCTGACCCTCCTCCTCACGGCATGCCAGCGGGACGTCGTCCTCTGGGCACCCTGCGACGCGGGCGCCGACCCCACGGGCACTGACGGCAGCTACGCGATGGTGTGCCGCAACGGGCGATGGGAGCCGGTGATGACTGCGGCGGACTACGTGAAGGTGCTGCAGGGGCGGCGCGGACCTCTGAGCCCCGTGCCCCCTGCCCCTGCGCCGACGACCACCGCCGCCCCGACGACCGCTCCGGCGACGACCACCACCACCACCACCACCACCACCACGACCCCGCCGGATCCTTGGACGGCGTCGGGCTCGTTCACCTGGGCCGGCCCGCGAGGCGACTGCACCGCCAACTCGACCACGCTGCCCAACGGAGTGCGCGTCAGCGTCTGCCAGGGACTCGTCGAATCCGCCGCATGGCTCGAGGTCGTTCCGGGGTCGGACGGGACGTGCGGCCCGTTCGATCCCATGTTCCCGAGCGTCTGGTTCCACCCGATCGTGGCCATGGACGGCGCGCTCACCCAGGCCGACACCGTCATCCCGTTCGACTTCACCCACTTCGGATCCTCGCCGGTCGGCGGCTACTGGCAGCAGCTGGACGTCTCGCACGGACCCATCACCCTCACGATCCAGGTCACGCTGGACCCCACACCGGTCTGCTCCTGACAACTCGGGCCCCGCACTCCCGCACGGCGCGCCGGCACTAGCGTCGACGCCGTGCCGGCGGCCCTACGACGCTTTCCCGTGCGCCTGGGCCTGGTCGGTGTGCTCGGGCTGGCCGTGCGATGGATCGCCGTGGCGGTCCACTACCGGAAGCTGAGCCCCCCGCCGCCCGACCTCACCGACAACACCTGGTACTGGCTGCAGTCGCAGCTCCTCGCCGACGGCAAGGGCTTCGCCAACCCGCTCATCTGGTACAAGCAGTGCGTCGTCGACCACGTGAGCTGCGCGACGCAGCACTCGGCGGGCAAGCCGCCGCTGTACACCTCCTACCTCGCGATCTTCCACCTGATCGGGCTCGACTCGCCGCTCGCCATGCGGCTGGCGTCCGGCCTGCTGGGCACCGCCGCCGTGATCGGCGCCGGCCTCCTCGCCCGCCGGATCAGCGGGTCGGAGCGCGCCGGCCTCCTCGCTGCGGTGTTCGCGGCGCTGTACCCGAACCTCTGGATCAACGACGGGCTGATCCTGTCCGAGTCGATGTACGCCCCGGTGATGGTGGCCCTGCTGTGGACGGCGTACGGCGTGATCGAGCGACCCACCGTGAAGCGTGGGGTGGCCCTCGGGGTGATGATCGCCGTCGCCTGCCTGACACGGTCCGAGAGCCAGATCCTCGTGGTGTTCATGCTGCTCCCGCTGGCCGTGTGGTCCTTGCGCAAGGTCTCGTGGGGCGGCCGCATCCGCGTGGTCGCCGCCGCGGGGCTGTCGGCACTGGTGGTTGTCGCCCCCTGGGTCGCCAAGAACCTGAGCGAGTTCGAGCACCCCGTCTTCATCTCGATCGGCACGGGCTTCGTGCTCGACGTCTCCAACTGCGACTCCACCTACTACGGCGACCTCCTGGGATACACCGACGCGACCTGCTCGGACGACGACTGGCCACCCGGCGCCGACGAGTCCGAGATCGAGCTGATCCTGCGGGAGGACGCGCTCGACTACATCTCCGCGCACACGAGCCGCGTCCCCGTGGTGGTCGCCGCTCGCGTGGGCCGGATGTGGAACGTCTACCGCCCGCTGCAGGGCGTCGACCTCGACGTCTTCTTCGAGCGGCGCGGGAAGGGGCCCGCCCAGGCCGGGCTGGCCGGCTACTACGTCCTGGGGGCGCTGGCCGCGGTCGGCGCCGCGGCAATGTGGCGTGCGAAGCGGCCCCTGCTGCCCATGGGCGTCCTGATCGCGATGGTGACCTTCACCGCGGCATCGTCGATGCCGATCACCCGCTACCGCGTCGCCGCGGAGGTCGTCTGGGTGGTGCTCGCGGGCATCGGCGCCGAGCGGCTCCTGTCGCGGCGTCCGCTGGAGCCGGCCTCGACCTCCTCCGACCCGGACTCCTCGGGATCGGCATCGTCCGGGCCGGACGGATCCGGCGCCTCCGAGGGCGGCGACCAGCGGTCCCAGAGCGCGGCGAGCGCGATCGAGGCCGACACCACCAGCGCGATCTCTGCCGTCGACCGGTAGCGGCCCACGCCGAAGGTGATCGCGGCGCCGAACGTCGCGACGCCGATCAGCGCCAACGCGGGCGAGATCGGAAGGCGGCGCCGCCGCATCACGACGAGACCCGCCACGCCCAGGACCTGGATCGAGTAGAGCCCGGCCAGCCCGAGCCAGCTCTGCCACTCCCCCCGGGACTCGACGTCGATGTCGAACCGGGTCGTCTGGATCGGCCGGTACCAGCCCCACAGCCGGCCGACTCGCGCCGCCACGACCTTGGGGTACTCGCCCAGGTGGGACTTCAGGTAGGCCATCCCCTGGCGATAGGGCTCCGCGTCGCGCCCCGTCTCGTCGAGGACCTTGCCGTCCTCGTCCACGAAGATCGGATGGCCCTCGGCGTCGACGGCGTTCGGGTCTGGCGGATCGAAGCAGTCGTGGTACCAGCCGAGCTTCTCGCCCGAGTAGGTCTCGTCGCAGCTCGCGGCGGAGATCGCTCCGCCGATGCCGGTCGTGAACACGGTCGTCTGGTCGAAGGTGGTCAGGTTGCGCGCCACCCACGGGGCGATCAGCACGAGGCCGGCGAGGCCCGCCACCGCCGCCAGGCGGATGCCGTCGACCACCCGCTGGCCCCTCCGGAAGACCAGGAGCACGAGCAGCACGCCGAACAGCACGAACTGCTCGTTCCGGGTCAACGTGCTGACCGCCGCGGCGACGCCCGCCGCGGCTGCCCACGGCCAGGTCCTGTCCTGCCAGCAGCGGATCGCCGCGTAGAGGAAGCAGGCCACGGCCGCCTGCGCGAGCGCCTCCGACAGCAGCATGGTGTCGTTGATCCACGCGTTGGGATACAGCGCAGCGATCGCCGCGGCGAGGATCGCGGCACGCTCGCCCGCGAGGCGGTGGGCCGCGGCGGCGCATCCGGCGATGGTCACGAGGCCCAGCAGCGAGGCGGCGATCCGATGGCCCTGCGGTGAGTCCACCCCGAGGAGCGTCCAGGCCGCCAAATAGGTCGCGAACGCCGGCGGGTGCGACGCGGAGGGCACGACCCATCCGTCGAAGCTCGCCCAGCGGTAGCCGTCGGCGTAGCCGTCCCCCGCTGCGAGCGCACGGGCCTGGTAGTGGTAGTAGGCCGCGTCGCCGCCGAGGATCAGCGCGTCCGGGTCCTCGGGGGTGTACTCGGCCATGAGCTGCGGCCGGATCTCCAGGGGTCGCCAGACGATGTCGTTGGCCAGGCGGACCCCGATGCCCAGCACCATGAGCGCGCCGATGACGAGGAGGGTGGACCGACGCACGGCCACGACGCTATCCCCACCGCAGTTGGGTCCAATCGTCCAGGAGGTCGCCGATCGCCACCGCGGCACGCGTGCCGACCCGTTCGAGGAGCTGGACGACCTCGACCTCCGGGCGGGCAGCGGCGGGGCCCAGGCGGGCCTGCAGCTCGTCGACGGTGTCGTTGGCAGCACGGGACCGGGAGCGGAGCGCGTCCGCCCACCGCTCCACCGTCGTGGCAGGTCGCGAGTGCGGCTCGTCGCCCCGCACGATCCGCGCCAGGTTCACGAGCGACTCTGAGCCCGGCGTGAAGTAGCCGCTGTGACCGCGCCCCACACCGGCGTCGAACGAGCGGGCGCCGAAGCTCGGCGCGGTCGGGTCGTTGCCGAACCAGCGGAGGTGGGAGACCGGGTCGCCCTCGCTGACCGCCGCGTAGAAGGGGACCGAGGCGGGCAGGCCCAGCTCGGTGACGTGCTCGACGCCCAGCCCCGGGCTCCCGAGCGCGACCAGCCGATCGGTGTCGAGGCCGGCACGCGCCGCCCACGCCACGGTCGTGGAGCCGTAGGAGTGGCCGATCACCGTGACATCGCCCGACGAGCGCCGGCGCAGCGCCGCGACGTCGCGGGCCAGCACCGCACCGTCCGTGCGCGCCGGGAGGTCCGAGGCGGCCTCCCGCCAGCCGGCCGGCGTGGCGGCGCCCCCCCACACGACCACCGCCGTGTCGGCGGCACCGGCGGCCCGTCGCAGCCGCTCGGAGTCACGGGCGAGGCGTTGCGCGTCACGGGCGGAGGTGCCCATCCCCGGGACGATCACCGCCAGGTGGCGCGCGACCAACGGGTCGCCGCTGGCGACGACCACGAGGGTGCCGGCCTCGATGGCGGGCGCTCCGTCGACGGGGGCGCTGACGGCCCGTTGGCGGCGCGCCCGTCCCCGCACGGATCCGCCGGCGCGGGCCAGCAGCTCGGCCGCCCTGGCGGCATCGTGGCGGAGCGGAGCCCAGCGCACACGCACGCTCGTTCCCGGGCTGCTCCGCTCGAACGCGCTCGCGAGCGACGACACCTCGTCGGCGCCCGACGCCACCTGACGCGCACCGCGGCTGAGTGCCTCCGCCAGCCCGTCGAGGTGATCCGGGTCGGCGCCGAGCACGGGATCGGTCATGGCCGGAACGTACGCGGCCGCCGCGATCAGCCGGAAGGGAAGACCTTCCCTTCCGGCTGACCTGCTGGCGGGGGGATCCGACGCCGCCGCCTCGCCGTCAGGCGGCGAAGACGGGGAGATCGAGCGGCGGCCGCTTCGACCGCTTCAGCTCGCTGAAGGTCTCGAGGTCGACCATGGTGCGGAGGGCGTCGTACAGGCGCACGGCGTCCTCGTCGTCGGGCACGGAGCTGATGACCGGCCCGAACAGCGAGTTCCCGGTGGGCGGGTCGTAGGTGATGATCGGGGTGCCCACGTCCGGGCCGGTCCGGCGGAAGGCCTCGTCGCTCTCGGCGCGGAGCACCTCGTCCCAACGGGGGTCGTCGGCCGCAGCCGCGAGGTCGCCCGGCAGCCCGACCTCGGAGAGGATCTCGTCGACGTCGATCGCCTCGGCGTTCGCCGCCATGCGCTCCAGCACGGGGAGGTCCGGCGTGCCGTGCCAGAGGCGCCTGCCGTACGCCGTGTAGAGCCGTTCGACGGCGTCGTTGCCGTGTGCCTCGCGGGCGGCGGCGCAGATCCGGTGGTACGCGAGGCCACGCTCCTGGGCGCGCAGCATCTCGGGCGGCACGTCGTTGCCCTCGTTGATCATCTTCAGCGAGATGAACCGCCACCCCACCGAGATCCCCCGGAGCTCCTTCACCCGGTGAACCCACCGGGAGGTCTGCCAGGCGAACGGGCAGCCCGGGTCGAAGAAGAACTCGATGTCGTAGGGGCCGCCAGGGATCGGGGGGAGGGTGGGGGTCGATGACGTCATGCACGGTGGAACAAATTCGATTTCGAACTTGTTCCCGGATCGGCGAGATCCTGCGCCGCCGCGCCCACAGGTCGGCCTACGACACCCGACGCGCGGCCAGCGCGGCGAGGTGGTCGTGCACCTGCTGCACGACGATCGACCCCTCCCCCACGGCCGACGCCACCCGCTTGACCGAGCGGCTCCGGACGTCCCCCACCACGAAGACGCCCGGCACCGAGGACTCGTACATCATGGGCGGGCGATCCAACGGCCAGGGCACCTCGGCCGTCGCCTCGCCGGACACCCCCGGAGGGCCTGCCACCACGAAGCCCGCGGCGTCCCTCGCCACCGCCGACGGCAGCCACGCCGTGTGCGGCTCGGCGCCGATCATGATGAAGACCGCGTCGGCGTCGTGGCGGGTCACCTCACCGGTGCGGTTGTCGCGGAGCTCGAGGAACTCGAGGCGGTCGTCCCCGCCCCCGCCGACGACCTCGCACCTGACGAGGACGTCGACGTTGGCGGCGCCCCTCAACCCGTGGGCGAGGTAGTGCGACATCGTCGACGCGAGGTCGTCGCCCCTGACCACGAGGTGGACCCTGGCCGCGTGCTTCTGCAGGTGCATCGCCGCCTGACCGGCGGAGTTCCCACCCCCGATCACGAAGGCCGTCCGACCCGCGAGCGCCCGGGCCTCCGCCACGGAGGCGCCGTAGAACACACCGGCGCCGTGGAGCCGGTCGAGCTCGACGATGTCGAGCCGCCGGTAGGAGACCCCCATCGCCAGCACGATGCTCCGGGCGAGGGCCGTCTCGCCCCCGGCGAGCAGCAGGCGATGACCGCCCTCGTCGCCCTCGAGGCCGACCACCTCGTTCATCAGCAGGAACGTGGCACCGAAGGTCCACGCCTGCTGGTAGCCGCGCTGCGCCAGCTCGGCGCCCGTGATGCCCCGCGAGAAGCCGAGGTAGTTGCGGATGAGCGAGCTCGACGCCGCCTGACCGCCCAGCGACTCGCGCTCGATCACGAGGGTGTCGAGCCCCTCCGACGACGCGTACACCGCCGCGGCCAGGCCCGCCGGGCCTGCGCCGATGATGGCGACGTCGAACTCGGCCGGCTCCGGCAGCGTCGTGCGTGCCCCGTAGGCCGCGGCCAGCTCCTGGTTGGTCGGGTCGATCAGCGGGATGTGCCCCAGCGCCGGCAGGGTGACGATCACTCCGGCGCCCGCCGCATCGTCGCCCAGCTGCGTCACCACCTCGTGCGCGTACGCCGACGACCGCGGGTGGAACGCGTGCGGCACCCCGTTGCGTGAGAGCAGGCTCCGAACCTCGTGCGCCCGTTCGGACCACTCGTCCGCGATCACGTTGATCTCCGCCGGCCCGACCGGACGGTCCCGAGACCACTCGTGGAGGAACTCCGAGATGGTGCGCCGGAACAGCTCGTCGGGGGTGCGCCAGGGGTAGAGCACGTAGTAGTCGGCGTCGCCCAGCGCCATCGCGTCGAGCACCGCGTCGGCCGTGGGGCGGTCCGCCCATGCGCCCCAGTCCATGAGCAGCGCCCGCCGGGCGTCGGGGTGGAGGGTGCGTGCGCGTCGCAGCAGCTCCGCCCCGGGTCGCCCCTCGATCTCGTGCGCCGCCAACACCAGCGCCACGGGCTCGTCGGCGTCCCTGGTCTCCTCGAGTTGGGCGAGTGCGGCACCGAGGCTCCGCTCCCCGCGGACCCGGAAGTCCCCGCCGAAGCACCGGGCGAGCTCGCCCTCTGCGCGCTCCAGGCTCGATCGATCCTGCTCGACGACGAGCACCAGAGGGCGCTGACGCTGCACGACCGGAGCCTACGACCGGGATCGCCGGCCGGGCCGGGGAAATCCGGGACGGATCAGCCGGCCGGCGGGACCAGGCCGAGTGTGCTGCGGATGTCGTCGAGGAGCTGCATGGAGTCGGGCCAGGGCAGGCTCGGGTGCGTGATGCGCAGGTCGACCAGACCGTGCATCCACGACCAGACCTGGAACGCCAGGTACGAGGCGTCGGCGGGACCGCCTCCCGGACCCCTCGCCGGCGCGCCGGCGTCGAGGCAGTCCTGGACCATCCCCACGAGGACGGTGAACGCCGTCGTGCCCGCCGCGGTCTCGTCGGTGAAGTCCTTGTCCAGGTGGAGCGGGTTGGAGAAGAGGGCGCGGTAGAGCCCGCCGTCCGCCTCGGCGTAGCGGATGTACGCGGCGCCGCCGAGCCAGAGGCGTTCGAAGGGGTCGTCGACCCCGTCGGTGGCGTCCAGCAGCAGCGCGGTGAACAGCTCGAAGAGGTGCTCGCACGCCGCGACCATCAGGTCGTCGCGGTCCGCGAAGTGCCGGTAGGCGGCCGTGGCGCTCACGCCCGCCTCCTTGGCGACGGCGCGGATCGAGACCGATTCGGGGTTCCCGGTGGAGGACAGCAGCCGGGTGGCGGCGTCGAGCAGGTCGGCGCGGAGGTTCGCGCCCTCACCTCGGGGGCTGCGGGCGCGGCCCCGCCGGGAGGAGGTGCCGGACGTCGTGGACTGGGATGTGACTGACGGCATGTTGACCATGATGAGTTAACGGGCGTACATGTACAAGCGTTCACAGTCTACCGAGGGAGACGTTCGATGTTCACTCGCCTGGGACGGTTCATCGTCCGCCACCGGCGGGCCGTGCTCGTCGCCTCCGTGCTGGTGCTGGCGATCGCCGGTGTGCTCGGCGGCAGCGTGTTCGGCCGGCTGTCCGGCGGCGGCTTCGAGGATCCGGCCGCCGACTCGTCGCGTGCCGAGCGCGCGCTGCACGAGGTCTTCGGCACCGGCATCCCGAACTACGTGCTGCTGGTGGACGCGAACGACGGGGCGCCGCTCGACGAGCGAGGCGGCGTCACCGCCGTGCCACCGGCGGTCGACGCCCAGGACGTGTCGGCCGCCGCCGCGTCGATCGAGGCCACGCTGCGCGACGACCCCGCGGTCGACGAGGTCCTGAGCTACTGGTCCCTCGGCAAGGTGCCACCCCTGCGCTCGACCGACGGCACCTCGGCCCTCGTGGTCGCGCGGCTCGGCGGTGACGAGACGGCGCAGCAGGACGCAGCAGCCCGACTCGACGAGGAGCTCCTCGGCACGCAGGGGCCGATCACCGTCGGCTCGGGTGGCCGCTCACCCGTCTTCCACGCGGTGTCGCACCAGATCGAAGGCGACCTCGCCCGGGCCGAATCGGTCGCCGTGCCGGTCACCCTCGTCCTCCTCGTGCTGGTCTTCGGCGGCCTGGTCGCTGCCGGCCTCCCCCTCGTGGTCGGGCTCGTGTCGGTGGTCGGCACCTTCTTCACGCTGTGGTTGATCACGCTCTTCACCGACGTGTCGATCTTCTCGATCAACCTCGTCACGGCGATGGGCCTGGGCCTCGCCATCGACTACTCGCTGTTCATCGTGTCGAGGTTCCGGGAGGAGGTGCGCGCCGGTCGGTCGACCGAGGCGGCGGTCATCCGGACCGTCGAGACGGCCGGGCGGACGATCATGGTGTCGGCGCTCACCGTCGCCGTGTCGCTGTCCGCGCTGCTCGTCTTCCCGCTGTTCTTCCTGCGCTCGTTCGCCTATGCGGGCGTGGGGGTCACCCTCGTCGCCATGACGACGTCGATCGTGACGCTGCCGGCGCTGCTCGCCGTGCTGGGGCACCGCGTCGACTCGCTGCGGCTGTGGCGGCACCGCCCGCCGAAGCCGGTCGGCGAGGGCATGTGGCACACGATCGCCATGGCGGTGATGCGCCGGCCTCTCGTGATCTCGCTGGCCGTCGTGACCGTGCTGGTCGTGCTCGGCGCTCCCTTCTTCGGCGTGCGGTTCGGGCTCCCGGACCAGCGAGTCCTCCCGGAGGACGCGCCCGCCCGGGTCACCACGCAGCGGCTCACCGACGAGTTCACCTCGGCCGAGTCCGCAGCCCTGCCCGTGGTGGCGCTCGACGCCGGCGACCCCTCGGACGCCGACATCGACGGGTACGCCGCTGCGCTCTCGGCGGTGACGGACGTCAGTCGGCTCGACGCCCCCACCGGTCGGTTCGTCGACGGCCGCAAGGTGCTGCCCGCCGACGCCACCCTGGCCTCGTTCCGGGCGGCCGACGGCAGCGGCGCCGTGCGGTTCAGCGTCGTCCCCCACGTCGAACCGGTGTCGACGGAGGCGGAGGCGCTGGTGCACTCGCTCCGGAGCGTCCCGTCGCCCCTGGGCGACACGCTCGTCGGCGGCCAGTCGGCGCAGCTCGTCGACACCAAGGCCTCCATCGCCGAGCGGCTCCCGTGGGCGGCCGGGATCATCGCCGGCGCCACGTTCGTCCTCCTGTTCCTGATGTTCGGCTCGGTGCTCGTGCCGCTGAAGGCGATCGTGCTGAACGTGCTGTCGCTGTCCGCCACGTTCGGGGCGATGGTGTGGATCTTCCAGGACGGGCACGGCGCCGGGTTCCTCGGGTTCACGCCCACCGGGCTGACGGACACCACCACCCCGATCCTGATGTTCTGCATCGCGTTCGGCCTGTCGATGGACTACGAGGTGTTCCTGCTCTCCCGCATCAAGGAGGAGCACGATCGGACGGGCGACAACGCCGCGTCGGTCGCCCGGGGGCTGGAGCGCACCGGCCGGATCGTCACGGCGGCGGCCGTCCTCCTCTCCGTCACCTTCCTGGCCTTCGCGACGTCCGGCATCTCGTTCATCAAGCTGTTCGGGTTGGGTCTCACCCTCGCCGTCCTCATGGACGCCACGCTCATCCGGGCCACCCTCGTGCCGGCGTTCATGAAGCTCGCCGGCGAGGCGAACTGGTGGGCACCGAAGTGGATGCGATGGATCCACGACCGCATCGGGTTCTCCGAGTCCGAACCCGTCGAGCAGGAGCTGCCGCCCTCCGACGAGGACCGCGTCGACCTGCGGGAGGCGGAGCTCGTCGGCAGCTGACCACCCGCACTGCCCGCGCTGGGTAGGTTCTGCCCACCATCAGCGGGGAGGACGGCATGGCCGGTTCGGTGCGACTGGAGTACGACGGCGCGATCGCCGTCCTGACCAACGACCATCCCGAGAAGCACAACGCCTTCGACGACGCGATGGACCTCCAGCTCTTCGAGGCGCTCGCCGAGCTGAAGGCGCGTCCGGACGTGCGGGCGGTGGTGTGGCGCGGCGAGGGCCGCTCCTGGTCGTCGGGGCGCGACGTCGGCTCGATCGGCACGAACGTCGACACGTCGGTCACCCACCACGAGCTCATGCAGCGGGGGCACGCAGGCATCCTGCAGGTGTTCGACCTCGCCGCACCGATCATCGTGGCGATCCAGGGGTGGGCGATCGGCGGCTCGTTCCAGCGGGCGCTGCTGTGCGACGTGCGGATCGCCGCCGAGGACGCCCGGTTCATGCTCCCCGAGGTGGGTCACGGCGTGATCCCGGACACCGGTGGCGTGGCCCGGCTGTACCAGATGTGCGGACACGGCGTCGTCAGCGACATGGTGCTCACGGGGCGCACGATGGAGGCCGCCGAGGCACTGGCCCACGGCGTCGTCTCCCGGGTCGTGCCCCGCGACGAACTCGACGACACGGCCATGGCGATGGCGGCCAAGGTCGCCGCCGCACCGGCGGTGACGGTGAAGCTCGCCCGCCGGGTGATCCGGCACCTCTCGGAGCAGGCGGTGCGGTCGTCGATGGAGGACGAGCTGATCTACCAGACCTTCCTCAACCGGAGCGACGACTTCGCGGAGATGAAGGCGGCGCGGGCCGAGGGACGCCCGCCCGTGTACACGGGGAGCTGACATGCCGGCACATGGACTGCCAGAACCGCCCGCCCTCGGCGCATCGGCGCTGCCCGCCGGCACGTTCGACGGTCAGGCCGTCGTCGTCACCGGCGGCGGGACCGGCCTGGGCAAGGCGATCGCCGGCGAGTTCGCCCGCCTCGGCGCGTCGATCGTCGTGCTGAGCCGCAAGCCGGAGCACCTCGACGCCGCCCTCGCCGACCTCGGCGCCCTCGGCGTCGACGTCCTGCCGGTGCCGTGCGACATCCGCGAGCCCGACCAGATCGCCGCCGCGTTCGACGCCGCAGAGGCCCGGTTCGGCCTGCCCGGCACGCTGGTCAACAACGCTGCCGCGAACTTCCCGGTCCCGGCCGAGGACATGTCGCCCAACGCGTGGCGGACGGTCGTGGACATCACGCTGAACGGCACGTACTTCTGCGCCCGCGAGTTCGCCCGCCGGCACCTGGCCGCCTCGTCCACGGCGTCGATCATCAACGTCGGCGCGTCGTACGCGTGGACCGGCGGCCCCGGCTTCGCCCACTCGGCGGCGGCCAAGGCGGGCGTGAAGAACATGGTCGAGACGCTGGCCGTCGAGTGGGGCCCCTACGGGATCCAGATCAACGGTCTGGTCCCGGGGTTGATCCCCCACGAGGACATGACCGCCGACATCCAGGGGAACCTCGCCCGGTCCGGGGACAAGGACGCGCTGCAGCCTGCGCTGCGCGTCGGCCGCCCGCGCGAGCTGGGCTGGGCGGCCACCTTCCTGGCCTCCCCCTACGGGCGGTTCATCTCGGGCCACACGCTGGTGGTCGACGGCGCGAACTGGCAGCGCCGGACGCTCACGAATCCGCCCGTGGTCCCCGTGCGCGACCAGATGGGCCGCCCACCCTTCGAGCCCTGACCTGTTCCGTTCCAGGGAGCGCATCGCCCGCGCTGCTCTCCCTGGAACAGAACGGGTGGATCAGGAGTCGGTCGTGGGGTCGGTGTCCAGGAACGGGCGGTGGCCGTACCGGTCGAGGTGGACGAGCTCGCCGATCGGGCGGCGGGTGGTCGGTCCGTAGCGCCCCTTCGCCCAGCCGATCGGGATGATGCACACCGGGTTCATCGACCGTGGCAGCTCGAGGATCCGGCGGGCGGCCGGCACGCACCAGATCGGCAGGGTCTGGAGCGACGCGCCGAGGCCCACGGCCCGGCAACCGAGCAGCAGGTTCTGCACGGCCGGGTAGACCGAGCCGTAGTACGACGACACGGCGATCTGCGGGCGGCCGACTGGCCGGTGCTTGATCCCCCGGCGGTAGCACGGGATGACGAACACCGGCAGGTCCTCGAAGTGCTCCGCCTGCCACTGGCCGGGCCGCATCTGGCGCAGCGCCTGCTCATCGCCCTTCGCCATGCGGGTGACGATCGGGTCGAACGTGCGGAAGAGGATCCGGTAGAGGCGGGCCAGGCGCGCCTTCTGCTCCCGGTCCTCGACGATCAGGTACGACCAGTCCTGGGTGTTCGAGCTGGTCGGCGCCTTCAGCGACAGCTCGAGCAGCGGCAGCAGGACGTCATGGGAGACGGGGTCGGTGTGGAGGCGACGCACCGCGCGCTGCGTCCGCATGGCCTCGACCATCGAGGTGTCGAGGCGGGCCAGCGCCTCGGCCGGATCGGGCGGCACGAACACGTCGTCATCGTTCACGGCCGCAGCGTACGGCCACGGCGGAGGGTCAGGCGCTCTTCGGGGGGCGTTGGCCGGTGACCGTCGTCCAGACGATCTGGGCCATCGACCGCTGCAGGTCCTCGGTGCGGATGCCGTAGAACTCGAACCCGTAACGGTGGGCGGCGACGTGCGCCAGCATCGAGACGAGCACCGACGCGCTGGCCATCGGGTCGACGGGCGAGGGGTTCTTCGCCTGCACCCCGGCGATGACCTCGCTGAGCGCCACGGTGAACTCGTTGAGCAGGCGGGTGCGGATCGACCGGAAGCGCTGGTCGCCCTCGGCTGCCGTCAGCTCCATCACCCGCATGAGGGGCCAGCGCTCCTCCCAGAACTTGATAAACCCCTCGGCGATCGCCTCGGCCGTGGCGTACCCCGCAGCGCCCTTCCACGGGCCCGTCGTCACGAGCGCGGTGAGCTGCTCCTGCCCGTCGACGGCGGCGCTCTCCGCCAGCGCGACGATCGCGGCGGTCACGTCAGGGAAGTACTGGTAGAACGTCGCCGGGCTGGTGCCGGCTTCCCGTGCGATGTCCACGACCCGGAGGTCGCGGTAGGTCTCGGAGCTGAGCATCGCCTGGGTGCAGTCGAGCAGGCGCTGGCGGGTCGCTCGGCCCCGCCGCCCGGGCACCCGGCCGTCCGCGGCGCGCAGCTCCTCGTCGTCGACGACGGCCTCACCCGCGACCGGATCGTGCGAAGGTGCGGTGTCAGCCATGGTCGTGCCCTCCAGCGCTCGGCGGCGAGATCGGCGGCGTCATCGCAACGGCGCGATGAACTTCTCGCCGAACGACGCGACGAGGTCCGGCCCCTCGGACCCGGTGACCGAGAGCCTGCCCGCCATCATCCAGGCGGACGTCAGGATCGTCGTCACGCCCATGGCCCCGAGGCGCTCCATCATGTCGGGCGTCGGGGCGGCGAACGGCGAGGCCACGATCTCGAACGGGCGGTCGGCGGTGCCGGCGTCCTCGCGGTAGCGGGCGAGCGTGGCGCAGTGCTCCTCGAGCACGTCCAGCGTGTAGTTCACGCCGATCCAGCCGTCGTGGCGGGCGGCCCGGCGCAGGGCGATCTCGCTGTGCCCGCCGACGTAGACGGGCACCTGCTCGCTCGGCGCCGGCAGCATCTGCAGGGGGTCGAAGTCGAAGAAGGTGCCGTGGTGCTCGACCATCTCGCCCGTCCAGAGCTTGCGGCAGACCTCGATCGACTCGTCGAGGCGGGCGCCACGCTTCGAGAACGGCTGGCCCAGCTGCTCGAACTCCTCGCGCATCCAGCCGGCGCCGACGCCGAGGCGCACCCGGTTGTCGGACAGGTACGCCGCCGTCCCCACGGCCTTCGCCACGACGAAGGGGTTGCGCAGCGGGAGGATGTAGACGTTCGTCATGAACTCGAGCGTCGTGGTCACCGCGGCCAGCCCGCCGATGTGCACCCAGGGGTCGGGCCACTCCTCCTCGGGGTGGAACATCGGCTTGCCGTCGGAGGTGTAGGGGTACTCGGACTTCAGGTCCTTCGGGTAGAAGACGTGGTCGGAGAGGGCCATCGCCGAGAAGCCAGCGGCCTCCGCCGCCTGGGCGATCGCGCCGGCGTCCTTCGGTCGAGCGCCCAGCAGCGCCTGCGCGAACTTCACCATCAGGAGTCCCTCCCTGCCGGGGAGGTCAACGACTCCCGCAGCTCGAACTTCATGACCTTGCCGGAGGCGTTGAACGGGAGCGCATCCACGACGACGACCTCCCGTGGCGCCTTGAAGTTCGCCATGTGCTCCCGGGCCCAGCTCACGATCTCGTCGGGGTCCGGCGTGGTCCCCGCTGCGGCCACCACGAAGGCGACACCCACCTCGCCGAGGCGCTCGTCCGGCATGCCCACGACCGCCACCTGGGCGATCGCCGGGTGCTCCAGCAGCAGCGACTCGATCTCGGCGGGGTAGGCGTTGAACCCGCCGACGATGAACATGTCCTTCACTCGGTCGGTGATGCGGAGGTAGCCGCGCTCGTCCATCACGCCGACGTCACCGGTGTGCAGCCACCCGTCGGGGTCGATCGTCTCGGCCGTCTTCGCGTCGTCCTCGAAGTAGCCGAGCATGACGTTGTACCCACGGACCATGACCTCGCCGGGCTCCATCACGCCGGCCTCGGTGCCGTCCTCGCGCCGGATCTGCACCTCGACGCCCGGGTAGGCGCGACCCGAGAAGTTGGCGATCGTCTCGAGGTCGTCCTCGGGACGGGACGAGGAGACGAAGCCGGTCGCCTCGGTCATCCCGTACGCGGTGAGCACGGTCTCGAAGCCGAGGACCTCCCGCATGTCACGGACGAGCTGCACCGGCACCGACGCAGCGCCCGTCACGGCCAGGCGGAGCGACGAGAGGCGGGACACGTCGACCGCAGGGTCGTTCATGATCGTCTGGTAGATCGTCGGCGCACCCGGCAGGGCAGTGATCGCGTGCCGCTCGATGGAGGCGACGATCGCGCCCACGTCGAAGACCGGCTCGGGGTACATCGTCGCCCCCACCGTGAGGCAGGACACGATGCCGGCCCGATAGCCGAACGAGTGGAAGAACGGGTTGACCACGAGGTACCGGTCGTCGTGGCGCAGCCCTGCCACCGAGGCCCAGTCGCACGAGGCCCGTACGGTCTGCCCGTGGGTGCACATCACGCCCTTCGGGAGCCCGGTCGTGCCCGACGTGAAGAGGAGGTCGGAGAGGTCGCCGGGACCGAGCGCCGCGACCCGGGCGTCGACCTCGGCGTCGGTGACCGACGCGCCCAGGGCCTCGAACGTCGCGAGGTCGACCGCACCCTCGGGGACGTGCCCCCGGATCACCACGATCTGCTCGAGATCGGGCAGGTCGTGCCCCTCGAGCATCGAGACGTAGTCGTTGCCGAGGAACCCCTCGACGGTCAGGATCACCCGCGCCCGGCTGGCACGGAGGATGTGCGCGGCCTCGCTGCCCTTGTAGCGGGTGTTGAGCGGCACCAGCACGGCGCCGGCCGAGTGCAACCCGGCGAGGAGGACCGGCCACTCCCAGACGTTCGGCGCCCAGATCGCGATCCGGTCACCCGCCTCGACGCCCGCCCCGATGAACGCCCGGGCCGCCGCGGTGGCGGCGTCGGCCAGCTCGGCGTAGGTCACGACATGGTCGCCGTCGACGATCGCCGGGTGGTCGCCGTGGCGAGCCGCCCCGTCGCGGACCAGGTTGGGCAGGGTCCCCCACAGCAGGTCGCCCCGCGGCAGGTCGGCGTCCGGATCTGACATACCGTCAGATGGTAGGCGGGCGAGCGCAACTCGGGGTCCAGCACGTCGGATTCCGACG
>JAEZFI010000055.1 GCA_023437745.1 Actinomycetes bacterium | reverse complement strand
GCCGTACCGGGCGGGATGTGGGGGGCCGCCCACCGACTTCCGGCCGAGTTCACGGCGTCCGACCCAGGCGCGCTACAGGCCGAAGGGGAACGTGTCGAGCTCCTCGCCGGCCCGTCCGGCGTCGAACGCCGTCACGGGCGTCGTCTCGTCGAACCAGATGTACTCGTCGAACTGCGACGGGAGCTCGGCCTGGAAGTAGTGGCTCCGGAGCTCTGTCTCGGGGCGGTAGATCACGCCGATGGCACGTTCGAGGCGCGGCGCGGAGAGCTCCGAGCGCACCTCGGGACGGTCGGGCTCGCGCAGGTGGAGGAAGGCAGCGCTCACGCCGGTGTCGTGGAAGACCCGCTCGTAGCTGTCGGGGTGCGCGGGGCGGATCGCCTTGTGGTGCAGCGGACCGCCCCAGTCGGACGCCGCAGCGACGGTTCCGTGGTCGGTCCCGAAGCCGACGAGGAACGCCGCGTCCCCGAACTCGCGCCGCGCCAGCATCCCGACGTTGTGCTCACCCGCCGCACCCATCTCCGTCGCGGACGCGTCGCCCACGTGCGAGTTGTGCTCCCACACGACGACCTTCGTGCCGGGCCCCCGATGGGACTGGACCGCCCTGAGCGTCTCGAACATGTGCTGGTCACGGAGGTTCCACGACGCCGGCGAGCCGTAGTACATGACCCGGTAGTACTGCTCGGCGTCGGCCACCACCATCGCGTTCTGCGCGGCGTCCATGAAGTCGTCACCCGACCCGCTCGCGTACTCCAGCCGGGAGCGCAGCAGGTCGTGCAGCGTGCTCACGACGCCGTCCTCGCAACCGGCGAACCTCCCCGTGACCACGGCCCGCCCGTACTCCGCCGGCTCGTGCTGCCACGGGGTCAGGCAGCTGTAGCGCCGCCGGGCGAGCGTGGCGGCCCCGGGGTCGACGTCGTCGAGGTAGTGCAGCACCTCGTCGCGCGAGGCGAAGAGGCTGTACAGGTCGAGCCCGTGGAAGCTGACCCGCTCCTCCGGCTCGCGGCGGGCGTTGTGGTCACGCAGCCACCGGGCGAACGCGGCGACCTCGTGGTTCCGCCACATCCACGACGGGAACCGGGCGAACGGGCGGAGCTCGGAACGCCCCACGTCCCGCCCCCGCACGTAGGCGTCCAGGCGGGCTGCGTCGGGCCAGTCGGCTTCGACCGCCACCACCGTGAAGCCCTTGCGCGTGATGAGCGCCCGGGTCAGGCGGTCGCGCATCCGGTAGAACTCCGAGGTCCCGTGCGAAGCCTCGCCGAGGAGGACCACCGACGCATCGCCGATCCGCTCCAGGATCGGCGCGAGGTCCGCCGTCTCGATCGAGGCGAACGGGTGCGCCGACTCGGCCACCAGGGCGGTCACGCCGTGGAGCCGGGCGTGTGACGGAGGTGCGACCACGATCGGCTCCGCGGGCTCGGGCAGCAGGACTGCGGACGTCGGGTGGAAGCCCTGCGCGCCGAGCAGGGGGACGAACCGCACGGGCCCGAGGTCCTCCCGCACCACCTCGCCCTCCCTGCGGCGGAGCCGGACCAGCGCCTGACCACGCGTGTCCTCGCCGACCGGGACGACCATGCGGCCGCCGTCGGCCAACTGGTCGAGGAGCGCCTGCGGCACCGTCGGCGCGGCGGCGGTGACCACGATCGCGTCGAAGGATCCCCCGTCGGGCCAGCCCAGCGTCCCGTCGCCGACGAGCACCGTGACGTTGTCGTAGCCGAGCGCCGTCAGCCGTTCGGCGGCCTTCTCCGCAAGGGTCGCGTGCCGTTCGATGGTGTCGACGTGCGCGGCGATCCGGCTGAGCACCGCGGCCCCGTAGCCCGATCCCGTCCCGATCTCGAGCACACGGTCCCCCGGCCGGATCTCGGCCGCGGCCGCCATCACTGCGACGATGTAGGGCTGCGAGATCGTCTGGTCCGCCTCGATCGGCAGCGGTGTGTCCTGGTAGGCGAACTCCACCATCTCCTCGGGGAGGAACCGCTCGCGTGGCACCTCCCTCATGGCGGCGAGCACCCGCTCGTCGTGGATGCCTCGCGCCTCGATGGTGGTCGCGACCATCCGATCGCGGCGTTCGGCGAGCTCCTCCTCGATCACGTCCCCACTCCCGACGTTGCGATCCGGCAGGCCGGACCGACCGCGACCAACGGGCAGTGGGCACGACGCGCGAGCTCGACCGTCGTGCTCCCCTCCCGCAGCCGGGTCCCGACGCGCGGCGCCTCGGTGGCCAGCGCCAGCAGCGAGCCCTTCCTCCCCTCGACGTAGCGCTCGAGGGCGCCCACCGGGTCGTCGCTCCAGAGGACGTCCCAGTCCGCCCGGGCGAGGCCGTCGAGTCGATCGGCCATCGCGGCCAGGCGCGTGGTGGACACCTCGTCGGCGCCGACGACGCGGACCTCGACGATCCGCGGCGCGAGGCCCCATTGGTCGGCCATCGCCCGGACCACCGGCAGGACGCGCTCCCCCGCAGGGCGTTCGTCCACGCAGGCGATCACCTCGTCGTAGCGCAGGCCCTCGGGAAGTGGCGCAGCGTTCGGGCCCACGAGGACCACCGGGACGGGCGAGCGGCGCAGCACCTCGACCGCCACGCTGCCCAGCAGGAGCTGACCGGCCGCCGAGCGGGCGTGGGTGGACATGCACATCAGGGAGCGCGGCCGCTCGTCCAGGACCTCGACGAGCCCGGCCGACGTGCTCCCTGCCACCACGACGTGCCGATCGACGCTGCCCCGCCGGACCCCGTCGGCGGCGTGGCGCAG
>JAEZFI010000010.1 GCA_023437745.1 Actinomycetes bacterium | reverse complement strand
GCTCCGGCGGGCGCACGACGATCCGGCCACCCGACAGGCCCTTGCCCACGTAGTCGTTGGCGTCGCCGTGCAGCCGCATCGTGATGCCGCGGGGCACGAAGGCGCCGAAGCTGTCGCCCGCGGAGCCCTCGAAGTCGATGACGATCGTGTCGGCGGCGAGGCCGTCGCCGCCGTGGCGCTTGGTGACCTCGTGACCGAGCAGCGTGCCGACGGTGCGGTTCACGTTGCGGACCTCGGTGCTGATGTGCACGGGCTGGCCGTCCTCGAGGGCCGGCCGCGCCGCCTCGATGAGCTCCCGGTCCTTCGCCCGGTCGAGGCCGTGGTCCTGCGTGCCGGTGCAATGCCGATCCTGCCCCTCGGGGATCTCGGGGACGTGGAGGATCGGGGTGAGGTCGAGCCCGTGCGCCTTCCAGTGGTCGACCGCCCGGCGGGTGTCGAGCACCTCGGCGTGGCCGACGGCTTCGGCGAGGGTCCGGAAGCCCAGCTCGGCGAGCAGCTCGCGTACCTCCTCGGCGATGAAGAGCATGAAGTTCTCGACGAACTCGGGCTTGCCGGTGAAGCGGGCCCGGAGCTCCGGGTTCTGCGTCGCGACGCCCACCGGGCACGTGTCGAGGTGGCAGACCCGCATCATCACGCAGCCGGACACGACGAGCGGCGCGGTGGCGAAGCCGAACTCCTCGGCACCGAGGAGGGCGGCGATCACCACGTCGCGGCCGGTCTTCATCTGACCGTCGGCCTGCACGACGATGCGGTCGCGCAGACCGTTCAGGAGCAGGGTCTGCTGCGTCTCGGCGAGCCCGAGCTCCCAGGGCGCCCCTGCGTGCTTGAGGGACGTGAGCGGCGACGCCCCGGTGCCGCCGTCGTGACCCGAGATCAGGACGACGTCGCTCTTCGCCTTGGCGACCCCGGCCGCGACGGTGCCGACGCCGACCTCGGCCACCAGCTTCACGTGGACGCGGGCCGAGGGGTTCGAGTTCTTGAGGGCGTGGATCAGCAGCGCCAGGTCCTCGATCGAGTAGATGTCGTGGTGCGGGGGCGGGCTGATGAGGCCGACGCCCGGCGTGGAGTGCCGGGTGGCGGCGATCCACGGGTACACCTTGTGCCCCGGTAGCTGGCCGCCCTCGCCGGGCTTGGCGCCCTGGGCCATCTTGATCTGCAGGTCGTCGGCGTTCGTGAGGTAGTCCGACGTCACGCCGAACCGACCGGACGCGACCTGCTTGATCGCACTCCGACGGGCCGGGTCGTAGAGGCGCTCGGTGTCCTCACCGCCCTCGCCGGTGTTCGACTTCCCGCCGAGCCGGTTCATGGCGATGGCGAGGGTCTCGTGCGCCTCGGCGGAGATCGAGCCGTAGCTCATGGCGCCCGTGCTGAACCGCTTCACGATCTCGGAGGCGGACTCCACCTCGTCGATCGGGATCGCGGGCCGGTCGCTCGAGAAGCCGAACAGGCCACGGAGGGTGGCGAGCCGAGCGGCCTGGTCGTCGACGAGCTTCGTGTACTCCTTGAAGACGTCGTACTGGCCGCTGCGCGTGGCGTGCTGCAGCTTGAACACCGTCTCGGGGTTGAAGAGGTGGATCTCCCCCTCCCGGCGCCACTGGTACTCGCCGCCGAGGTCGAGGTCGCGGTGGGCGCGCTCGTCGGGCCGCGTCGGGTACGCCATGGCGTGCCGGCGGCGCACCTCCTCGGCCACCTCGTCGAGCCCGATCCCGCCGAGGCGGCTGACGGTGCCGGTGAAGTACTCGTCGACGAGGTCCCCGCCGAGGCCGATCGCCTCGAAGATCTGCGCGCCGGTGTACGACGCCACCGTGGAGATGCCCATCTTCGACATCACCTTGAGCACGCCCTTGCTCACGGCCTTCACGTAGTTCGCCACGGCCTTCTCGAAGGTCACGCCCGTGAGCGCCCCGGTGCTGATCCGGTCCTCGATCGAGTCGAACGCGATGTACGGGTTCACGGCCGCGGCGCCGTACCCGAGGAGGAGGCAGAAGTGGTGCACCTCACGCGCCTCACCGGTCTCCACGACCAGACCGACCTTCGTCCGCGTCTTCTCGCGGATGAGGTGGTGGTGCACCGCCGACGTGGCGAGCAGCGACGGGATCGGCGCCATCTCCTCGGTCGACGCCCAGTCCGAGAGGATCAGGATCGTGGCACCGTCAGCGATGGCCTCCGAGGCCTCGGTCCGGATGCGGTCGAGCGCGGCCCGGAGCCCCTCGCCCCCCTCGGCCACCGGGTAGAGGCATCGGATCGTGTGGGCATCCCAGCCGAAGCCCGCCTCGGACACGTGGCGGAGCTTGTCCAGTTCGTCGTTGTCGAGGATCGGCCGGGGCAGCTCGAGCAGCCGGCAGCTCTCGGGCGTGGGCTCCAGCAGGTTCCCCTCGGGCCCGATGACCCGGGCGACCGAGGTGACCAGCTCCTCGCGGATCGCGTCGAGCGGCGGGTTGGTCACCTGGGCGAACAGCTGGCTGAAGTAGTCGAACATCAGCCGCGGGCGGTCGGACAGCACGGCGAGGGGTGTGTCGGTGCCCATCGAGCCGAGCGCCTCACCGCCGGTGCGGGCCATCGGGTCGATGAGGATCCGCAGCTCCTCGTGCGTGTAGCCGAACGTCTGCTGCTCGCGCAGCGTGTCGAGGTGGCTCTCGGTGACGTGCTGGACGCCCGGGAGGTCGTCGATGTGCTTGAGGTTCGCGTCGAGCCACTCGCCGTACGGGTGCTCGTTCGCCAGGCGGGACTTGATCTCGTCGTCCTCGATGATCCGCCCCTCGGACGTGTCGATCAGGAACATGCGCCCGGGCTGCAGGCGACCCTTCCGCACGACGGACGCGGGGTCGATGTCGAGGGTCCCCACCTCGGACGCCATCACGACGAGGCCGTCGTCGCACACCCAGTACCGCGACGGGCGGAGGCCGTTGCGGTCGAGCACGGCGCCCACCAGCGTGCCGTCGGTGAACGCGACCGACGCGGGGCCGTCCCACGGCTCCATCACGCAGGAGTGGTAGCGGTAGAAGGCCCGCCGGGCGTCGTCCATCTCGGTGTGGTTCTCCCAGGCCTCCGGGATCATCATCAGCACGGCGTGCGGGAGGTCGAACCCGCCGAGGTGGAGCAGCTCCAGCGCCTCGTCGAGGCGGGCCGTGTCCGAGCCGCCGGGGGTGCAGATCGGGAAGATCCGGCTGAGGTCGCCGGGCAGCAGGTCGCTCGACAGCAGCGCCTCGCGGGCCCGCATCCAGTTCTGGTTGCCCTGCACGGTGTTGATCTCGCCGTTGTGGGCGACGTACCGGTACGGGTGGGCCAGCGGCCAGGACGGGAACGTGTTCGTCGAGAACCGGCTGTGCACGAGGCAGATCGCCGACTCGGTCCGCTCGTCCAGCAGGTCGGGGAAGAACGCCGGCAGCTGCGGCGTCGTGAGCATGCCCTTGTAGACGAGCGTGCGGCTCGACAGCGACGGGAAGTAGACGAGGCTGTCCCCGAACTCGTCGAGCAGCTCGTGCTCGACGCGCTTGCGGACGATGTACGCCCGGCGGTCCAGCTCGATGCCGGCGGCGGCGCCGTCGCCGTCGGCGATGAAGAGCTGACGGAAGACCGGCATCACGCTGCGGGCCGTCTCGCCCACGTCGGCGCCGTCGGGGTCGGTCGGGACGTCACGCCAGCCGAGGACCACGAGGCCCTCCGACTCGACGATCTTGGCAATGCCCGCCACGGCGGCGTCCGTGTGGTCGTTGGGCAGGAAGGCCATCCCCACCGCGTAGTGCCCGGCGGCCGGGAGCTCGAGGCCGCTCACCGCACGGAGGAACGCGTCGGGGACCTGGATCAGGATGCCGGCGCCGTCGCCCGTGTTCGCCTCGGAGCCGGTGGCCCCCCGGTGCTCGAGGTTGCAGAGCGACCTGATCGCCAGCGAGACCATGCGATGGCTGGCGCGACCGTGCAGGTCGGCGACGAACGAGACCCCGCATGCGTCGTGCTCGTGAGCGGGGTCGTAGAGCCCCTGCGTTGGCGGCGCATCTCGGCGCATTCGGTTCTCCTGGATCGAGGTTGTCGCAACAGCCCGGTCCAGGG
>JAEZFI010000202.1 GCA_023437745.1 Actinomycetes bacterium | reverse complement strand
GCTCGGGGCACCACCATGCCCAGGTCGGCCGGCGGGAGCACGACCACCACGCCGTCGACCGCGTCGGCGGCCACGGCGACCGAGTGGTGGAGCACCGGCGCGCCGTCGAGCTCCACGTACTGCTTGGCCGCGCCGAACCTGGTGCCGGAGCCGCCGGCCACGACGATGCACCACACCGGCCGGTCCGAACCCACGGGTGGGAGGGTACCGGGGACCGCGCGCTCGGACCGCTCCGCCCTCCCGAATCTGTCGTCCCGCCGGGCGTGGGATGTGACCCACAGCACTAGGGTGCTGGCGTGTTCGACCGCGAGCTGCTCTCTGCACTCGAGCTCTTCGAAGGGCTCGACGACGAAACGTTGGACGGCCTCATGGAGGCGGGCCGCGAGCGGAAGCTCGTGCGCGGCGACGTGCTGTTCGAGGAGAACGCAGAGGCCGACGCGCTGTACGTCATGGGTTCGGGCCGGGTGGCGATCGCCAACAAGAGCTTCGACGGTCGCGAGTCGATGGTGGCCCTGATGGAGCGCGGCGACCTGTTCGGCGAGATGAGCCTCTTCGACGGCCTGGGCCGGTCCGCCGAGGCCCGCGCGCTGGAGCCCTCGACGGTGTTCGACCTGCCCTACGAGCCGCTGCGGGCCCTCTGGAAGGAGCGGCCGGACCTGCTCTGGAAGGTCATCTCGCTCCTGACGCGCCGTCTCCGCGCCATGGACGAGGCGTTGGCCGACTCGTTCTTCCTGGACGTGACCGGCCGGACCGCCAAGCACCTGCTGGAGCTGGCCGGCGACGCCGACGAGTTCGAGATCCCCATCACCCAGGAGGAGCTGGCCGGGTTGGTCGGCGCCTCGCGTGAGCGGGTCAACAAGGCGATCTCCAGCTTCCTCCGCCTCGGGTGGATCGAGCAGAACGACCGCTCGTACCGCATCCTCAAGCGGCGCGAGCTCGAGATCCGCTCGAAGTAGCCCTCGCACCCCGGTTCCGCGGGACCCAGACGACCATTCGCGCGGTCGAGATGGTCGATGCTGTCCCGCGGAACGTTGCGAAACGGCCGATCTGGTCCCGCGGAAGCTGAGGTCAGGTCGGGTCGAGGGTGCCGTCGGCGAGGAAGGCCTCGGCGCGGCGCCACGCGTCGGGGGCGTCGACCTCGCGGTAGTTCGTGCGCGACGGGTCCTGCGCCCAGCCGTGATCGGCCCCGCGGTACACCGCAACGTTCGCGCCGAGCGCCTGGAGCTCGGCGACCTGCTCGTTGGGGCACCACGGGTCCTCGGTGCCGAACACGCCCAGGAGGTCGGACGGCCGGGTGGCCACCACGTCGATGGCGTCGCCCTGGCCGGGGCCGTCCCAGTCGGGCGGGACGCGGATCATGCCGTAGAAGGCGACCGCCCGGTCGATCCGGGGCGACGACAGCGACTTCATGGCGTACATGCCGCCCATGCAGAAACCCATGGCACCGACCGCGTCGACCCCGCAGGTGTCGATCGCCGCCTCGAGGTCGGCGAGCTTGTCGGCGTCGTCGAGGTGCGGCATCGCGGCGAACCGCTGCTCGATCGGAAGGTCTTCGCGGCCGGGGAACGGCTCGACCAGGCACACCACCCAGCCGTGGTCGTCGGCCAGCCGGGCGGCGTGGTCCTCGAAGAGGGGGCGGTTGCCGAAGATGTCGGGCCACAGCACGAGCCCGCGCGTCGGTGTCGCGTCGGGCCGAGCGACCACTGCGGGCGTGCCGGTCGACAGCGCGAGGTGCTCCAGCCGGGCCACGGGCTCAGTGGTACCGGTCGAGGATGGAGTTCTCGGCGATGCGGGACAGCGCGTCCTTGATGCTCGCCGCCCACTGGTCGCCCACGCCGTCCACCGCGGCGAGCTCGTCGATCGACGCCCGCATCAGCTTGTCGAGGGTGTGGAAGTCGTCGACGAGCCGGTAGGCCAGCTCGGCCGGCAGACGGGGCACCCGCGAGAGCATCCGGTAGCCGCGGGCCTGGAGGTTGCCGTCGACGTCGCTCGTGCCGCCCGACAGGTGGAGCGCCTCGGCGACGGCCTCGGCGTCGAGGAGCTGGTCCGTCTCGAGGTCGCCGAGCGTGGCCATCGCCTGCTCGAGGTTCCACGACGCGTCCGGCTGGAAGTAGTCGAGCACCACCTGGCGGCGGTCGTCCTCGACGCCCGCCATCAGCTCGTTCAGCTGGAGGCGCACCAGGCGGCCGTCGGTGCCCAGCTCGACGAGGTAGCGCTCGATCTCCTCGGCGATGCGCATCACGACCTCGGTGCGCTGCAGGAGCGTGACCACGTCGCGCACGGTGACGAGGTCCTCGATCTCGAGCGCCGTGAGCGAGCCCGAGACCTCCTCGAGGCGTGTCCGATAGCGCTCGAGGGTCTGGAGCGCCTGGTTGCAGCGGTTCAGGATCGACGGGATCGTGTCGAGCTGGTGCTTGGCGTCGTGCATGTAGACGGTGAGCACCGCCATGTCCTCGGACACCGAGATGACCGGCACGCCGATGCTGCGGGCCACGCGCTCGGCCGTGCGGTGGCGGGTGCCCGTCTCGGTCGTGGGGACGTTGGGGTTCGGGACCAGGTGCACGTTGGCCCGGGCGATGCGGCTGGCGTCGGGTGCCAGGATGATCGCGCCATCGGTCTTCGCCAGCTCGGACAGGCGCTGGGGCGAGAACGCCGCATCGAGCAGGAAGCCGCCCGAGCAGATGTTGAGCACCTCGGGACCGTCGCCCACGACGATCAGGGCGCCCATGGAGGCCTTCAGGATCCGGTCCAGGCCCTCACGCAGCGGCTGTCCCGGTGCCACGATCGCCAGCGCCTCGAGGAGTGCCTTGCTGCGTCGGGCTGCCATCGGCTCAATCTATCGGTCGGGCGGGGACCACCGCCGACGACACCGTCGCCTCGTCGTGCGCAGCGCGGCTCATCCCACGAGCCCCAGCACGACGATGGCGTCCAGCAGGGTGGCGACCCGGATGACCCGCAGCCCCACGTCGAGGTCGGGCACCGAGCTGGGCACCACGGCGTGCCGGAACCCGAGCCGCTCGGCCTCGGCGAGGCGCCGCTCGACCTGGCCGACCGACCGCAGCTCACCGCCCAGGCCGACCTCGCCGCACACCACCGTGTGGGCCCCGAGCGCCACCCCGGTGAGCGACGAGGCGACGGCCAGCGCCAACCCCAGGTCGGCGGCAGGCTCGGTGATGCGGGCGCCGCCCACGGCCATCACGTAGGTGTCGAGACCGGCGACCGGCAGCTGCGCCCGCCGGTCGAGCACCGCCAGCATCATGGCGACCCGCCCGGGATCGACGCCGTGGGCCTGCCGGCGAGGCTGCGGGAGCGGCGAGTTGACGACGAGCGACTGGATCTCGACGAGGAGCGGGCGCCGCCCCTCCAGCGTGGGCACCACGACCGACCCGGGCGAGCCGGGCCGGCGGTCGGTGAGGAACATGGACGAGGGGTCGTCGACGGTGAGGAGGCCGCCCTCGCCCATGGCGAGGAGCCCGAGCTCCTGTGTGGAGCCGAAGCGGTGCTTGACCGCACGGAGCATGCGCAGCGGATGGTCGCGCTCCCCCTCGAACGACACGACCGTGTCGACGATGTGCTCGAGCACCCGAGGCCCGGCGATCACGCCCTCCTTCGTGACGTGGCCCACGAGGATGACGGCGATGTCCTTCTCCTTGGCGAGCGCCACGAGGCGATGCGCGCAGTGGCGCACCTGGGCCACGGAGCCCGGCGCGGAGGACAGCGCGGGGTCGCAGACCGTCTGGATCGAGTCGACCACGACGACCGAAGGGGAGGTCGCCTCGATCTGGCCGAGGAGGTGCGGGAGGGACACCTCGGAGGCAAGGTAGAGCTGCCGGCGGATCGCGCCGAGCCGCTCGGCCCGAAGGCGCACCTGCTGGGTGGACTCCTCGGCCGTCACGTACAGGACGGGGTCCGTCGTGGCGAGACCGGCCAGGACCTGCAGCAGCAACGTGGACTTGCCGATGCCCGGCTCGCCGCCCAGCAGCGTGACGGAGCCGGGGACGAGGCCGCCGCCCAGGACGCGGTCCAGCTCGCCCACGCCCGTGGGGCGGGGCTCGGCGCCTTCGGCCACCACCTCGCCGATCGGGAGGGCGGCCCGCGACGGGAGGATCACCGCGCCGCCCAGCGCGGCCTGGCCGCCCACGTCGAGCTCCTCGACCATGGTGTTCCAGTCGCCGCAGGCGCCGCACCGGCCCGCCCACTTGGGCGCGGCGTCGCCGCAGGACTGGCACCGGTACGTCGTTCTGACCTTCGAGGAGACCGCCATGGCGGAGGACCCTACCGACGGGGTGCGACAGCGTGGGCGATCATGTGTTCGATCGACGGCGCATCACCGACAACCGCCACACGACGGCGGCCACCACGAGCCCCGCCCCCACGATCAACAGCACGAGCGGTGCGGTCTCGTTGCCGACCGCCGACACGGCGATGTCGAGCCGTTGCCGGCCGCCGCGCGCGAGGTCCAGCTCCCCCCGGGAGTCCGTACCGCCACCCGGGAGGTCCACCACCACGTCGAGGGGCACCGTCGGCGGGCCGCCGAACTGCTCCGCCAGCTCCTCCTCGGTCCAGCCGATGGGCAGACCGTCGAGGGCGGCAGCCAGCCCGGGGTCCCCCAGCGCCGTCAGGTCCCCGGCGACCGTGACCCGCCCCGAGACGGACCACGTCGTCGTGGCGAACCCGTCCTCGACGGTGACGTGGAAGCCGTCGAACATCTCACCGCCGACCTCGGCCAGCACGGGTTGGAGCTGTGCGGGGGCCCCGAAGGGCTTCGAGACGGCGATCACCGTCTCGCCGTCCCGGGTCGCCGACGGGTGGCGTTCCCAGCCGGCCGCCTCGAGGTCGTCCGTGCGGATCTCGGTCGCCGGATCCCCCAGGCGATCCAGCGCCTCGGCGTCGAGCCGGACCTCGACGGTCACCAGGCCCGAGCCGTCCTCGTCGACGTCCACCAGCACCGCGCCCGACACCTCGCAGCCCGCCGCCCACACCATCGTGACGACGGCCAGCGCGACGCCCACGAGAGCACGACGGTGTGTGAAGCGGCGTGGATGCATGGCCCGCCACGCTAGGCCGGGCGGCGACCCGCCCCGCCAGCCCGCGTTCTCGGCGCGAAAAGTCCCGCCACACGGGACAATCCGCGCCGAGAAGTTCGCCCGCGCCTCGGCACTCTCGCCGGACGCG
>JAEZFI010000208.1 GCA_023437745.1 Actinomycetes bacterium | reverse complement strand
CGGTGCGACAGTGCTGTCGCACCGGGCGGGACAGAACGCGGGAAGGGGCGCGGTTACAGCTCCAGCTGCACGCCCAGCTCGATCGTCTGCTCCGGCGGCAGGCGGAAGTAGACGTCGGCGGGGTTGGCGTTGCGGAGCATCAGGACGAACAGGCGCTCCCGCCACATCGCCATGCCCGGGCGCTTGGTGACCCTCAGCGTCTCGCGGCCCAGCACGAAGCTGGCGTTCGTGAAGTCGAGCCCGGTCTTCTCGGGACCCAGCTCCACCAGCATCTTCGGGATGTCGACGTCGTCCATGAAGCCGACGCGGTGGAGGAGCTGGTGGAACCCGTCACCCCACTCGACGACCTCGAGCTGCTCGTCACGCGGCACGTGCGGGACGTCCCGCACCAGGACGGCCATCACGCACACGTGCTCGGGCAGCACCCCGGCGTGGCGATAGTGCGAGGACAGCGCCTGTGGCGTGGTGGCCGGGTTCGAGCCCATGTAGATGCCGATGCCCGGCCCGCGGAGCCCGGGGTTCTTCTTCCAGCGGGCCACGAAGTCCTCGAGCAGCACGTTCCGGCTGACGAGCCGCTCGGCGGTGATCCGACGCCCGGCGAACCACGTCGTGAGGATCGTCAGCACGAGGATGCCGATCACGATGGGGAACCAGCCGCCGGCGGGGATCTTCGGGATGTTGGCCCCGAGGAACGCCAGGTCCACGAGCAGGAACATGGTGCACAGGGTCACGGCGAACGGAGCGCCCCACCCGAAGCGCGTCCGGGCGACCCGGTAGAAGAGGATCGTCGTGATCGCCATCGTCCCGGTCACCGCCAACCCGTACGCCGCGGCGAGGTTGCCGGAGGTCCGGAAGCCGACGACCAACCCCACGCAGGCGACGAGGAGGACCCAGTTGACCGCGGGGACGTAGATCTGCCCCTCGGCCTCCTCGGAGGTGTGGGTGATGCGCACACGAGGCAGGTAGCCCAGGGCCACCGCCTGCTTCGTCAGCGAGAACGCGCCCGAGATCAACGCCTGCGACGCGATCACGGTGGCCGACGTCGCGAGCAGCACGAGGGGCCACAGCGCCCACGTCGGGGCCATCAGGTAGAAGGGGTTCTCGATCCGATCGGGGTGCTCGATCAGCATCGCCCCCTGCCCGAAGTAGCAGAGGAGGAGCCCCGGGAGCACCAGCCCGTACCAGGCGGTGGCGATCGGCCGGCGCCCGAAGTGGCCCATGTCGGCGTACAGCGCCTCGCCGCCGGTCACGACCAGCACGACCGAGCCCAGGGTCAGGAACCCGACCTCGCCGTTGTCCATGAAGAACTGCACGGCCTCGAGCGGGTTGACGGCCCGGAGGACGCCCGGGTGCTCGAAGATGTGCACCACGCCGAGCACCCCGAGGACGGCGAACCAGACCACCATGATCGGGCCGAACGCCCGGCCCACGGCCGCGGTGCCGCGGCGCTGGATGCTGAACAGCATGACGAGGATGCCGACGGCGATCGGGATGACCCAGTGCTCGAGCGACTTGGTGGCGATCGCGGTGCCCTCCACGGCCGACAGCACCGAGATGGCCGGGGTGATCATCCCGTCGCCGTAGAGCAGCGCTGCGCCGAACAGACCGAGGAGGACGAGCCATCGGGTCCGGCCGGTGGGCATGCCGCTGGGGCGGATCAGCGCGGTCAGGGCGAGGATGCCGCCCTCGGAGTGGTTGTCGGCCCGCATCACGAAGCGGATGTACTTCACGGCGACGACGACGATCAGCGCCCAGAAGATCAACGAGAGGATCCCGACGATGTTCTCCGCGGTGGGCATCGGGGGCTCATGGTGCGTGCCGGCGAACGCCTCCTTCATGGAGTAGAGCGGGCTCGTCCCGATGTCGCCGAACACCACGCCGAGCGCTCCGAGCGTGAGCGCCGCCGCCGATCCCGTCCGTCGCTCCGACACGGCGCGGAACACTACCGGCGCGCCAGCCTGGAACCGCACTCAGGCGGTGCGCCACCGGGGGTGCCCCGATCCGGCAGACTTGACCGGGATCGGTGCCGGCACGTCGGCAACCCTCGAGCGAATGGAGCGTGAGCCGACATGGCGATGACGACACCGGGCAACTCCGAAGACCGGGGCACCACCCGGCCGAGCGGAGCCCCGCCTCGTCCCCAGCCGAAGGGGCCGTCGAACAAGGCCTCGAAGCGGGCCGCGGAGGAGCAGGCACGGGCTGCCGCACGCCGCCAGCGGCTGATCCTGGGCGGCATCGGCCTCGCGTTCATCGCGATCTTCGCCGCCATCGTGGTCCTCTGGCCGAAGAGCGAGCCGGTGGCGAAGAAGAGCGCCGTCGAGCCCGAGGGCACCGAGACCTTCCGGGGCCTCGACAGCAGCCACGTCACCGGCAAGGTCGAGTACCCGAACGTCCCGCCGCCCGGTGGCAACCACAACCCGGTGTGGTGGAACTGCGGCGCCTACAACGAGCCGGTCCCCGTCGAGCAGGCGGTCCACTCCATGGAGCACGGCGCCGTCTGGATCGCGTACGGCGACATCCCCGACGACCAGGTCACCGCACTCCAGAGCCTGACCGGCCCGGGTCGCTTCGTGCTCGTGGCGCCGTGGGACGAGGCCCGTGGTGCCCTCCCGTCACCGATCGTGCTGACGGCCTGGGGCAAGCAGCTCAAGGTCGACACGCCGGCCGATCCCCGCGTCGGCGAGTTCATCAGCGCCTTCGAGAGCGGCCCCCAGACGCTCGAGGTCGGTGCGGCCTGCAGCGGCGCCGACGGCACCCCGATCGCATGACCACCGCCCGCCTCCCGTTCTGGCGCGTGCGGCGTGACGCCGGGGTCACGGCTCACGCGACGAAACGGCTGGCCCTGGTCGCCGCCGTCGCCGCGGTGCTGGTCGGGATGGGGGCCGTGCCGGCGGCTGCCGCGCCGGCGGACGACTCCGCCGACGTCGGCTTCATCCGCGACATGTCGGTCCACCACGCACAGGCGGTCCAGATGGCCAACATCATCCGCGACCGCACGGAGGACCCCGCCCTGCTCCTGCTCGCCCAGGACATCGCCACCACGCAGCAGGGGCAGATCGGCCGGATGTCCGGATGGCTCGACGTGTGGGGCCTCCGGATCAGCTCGACCCAGCCCCGCATGGGATGGATGCACGGCGGCGTCGCCGTCGACCCGATGCCCGGCATGGCCACCTCGGCCGAGGTCGCCGAGCTGCAGACGCTGCCGGTGCCCGAGGCGGAGATCCGCTTCTTCCAGCTGATGATCGCCCACCACCAGGGCGGCGTGGACATGGCCGAGGCCGAGCTCGAGCTGGGGGACCAGCAGCTCGTCCTGGACCTCGCGGCGAAGATCGTCGAGACGCAGAAGGCCGAGGTCACCCTGATGACCGACATGCTGGCCGAGCGCGGCGCGGCGCCCCTCCCGGCGCCGGAGAACATCGACGCCATGACCGACGGGCACTCGCACGGCTCCTCCTCGGCCGACAAGCCGTCGCCGTCCGAACGCGCGGCGGCCGCGGCCGCCACGGCGGAGGACGACGGCACCCCGGTGGCCGTCATCGCGCTGGCCGCGGTGGGCGGCGCGCTGGCGGGGGCGTTCGCCACGATCCTCGCGACCTCGCGCCGCCGTCATCCCGCGGTCGACACCGGCGACACCTCGGGGACCGACCCGGTCTGACGCCGGCGCCAACTGGCTCCCGCCGGCTCCCGGGCGTGATCGGGCCTGCTACTCCGGCAGGCCCTGGTGGTGGTCCATCATGTCGGCCATCACCAGCTCGATGAAGTCGGCGACCTCGGGGGTGACCCCGCCGGGCACGCCGCCGTAGATCGCACCGCTGGCCGCCGTCTCGCCGGCGTGGTCCCGGGCGTACTGCACGGCGTACGAGAGGTCGGCGTCCCACGCCTCGACCACGCCGGGCCGCGCCTGGGGCCGGGTCACCGCCATGTGGATCGCGTTCGGGTACTGCAGGCCGTTCATCCGCCACCCGCGCTCGCGCAGTGCGTCGTTCACGAGGTAGATGTCGAGGTCGTCCGACGCGAAGGCGAACAGGAAGGTGGGGGAGCCCAGGATCTTCAGCTCCGAGTGGGAGCGGACCGAGTCCTGCATGGCGGCCGACGTCTCGAAGATCTGCCGGGCGTACTCCCGGTACCGGTCACGGCCGATCGCCACCATCCCCGCCCACGTGGCGGCGAGGAGGCCCGACGACCGGGAGCCGTCGATCCCGGGAGAGCAGTACTTCCCGCCCGACCAATCCGACATGTAGAAGTACTGGCTGTTGCGGAGCGCCTTGTCGCGGAACAGCAGCGTCGACGTCCCCTTGAACCCGTACCCGTACTTGTGGGTGTCGGCGGAGATGGTGGTCACACCGGGCACCCGGAAGTCGAACAGCGGGATGTCGTAGCCGAGCTCCTGGCCGTAGGGGAGGATGAAGCCACCCAGGCAGCCGTCCACGTGGAGGCCGATGCCGCGCTCCAGCGCCAGCTCGGACAGCGCCTCGATCGGATCGATCGTCCCGTAGCCGTAGTTGCCGGCCGAGCCGATCATCGCGATGGTGCGATCGTCGATCGCCTCTGCCATCGCCGCGGGGTCGACGGTGGTCGTGACCGGGTCCACCGGGATCTTCCGGAGCTCGACGCCGAGGATGTGGCAGGCCTTGTCGAAGGCGGGGTGGCCCGTCTCGGGCTTGAGGATGTTCCCGCCGGTGATCCCGCGTCGCTGTTGGGCGTCCTCGCGGTAGGCGAGCATGGCGTGGAAGATGCTGCCCGACCCGCCGCTCGACACGAGCCCGGCGGCCTCCGTCTCGGTCACCGCCTCCGCGTGCATGAGGTCGAGGGCCATGGCGATGATCTCGCCCTCGAACCGGGTGGAGCTCGGGCACACGTCCCGCTGCAGGGCGTTCATGTGGCCGTACAGCGCGAAGGCCTCGGTCATGAAGGCGTAATGCTCCCGGTCGCCGCAGTACATGGAGCCGGAGACCTTGCCGTTCTCCCAGGAGGCGTCCTCCTCCGAGGCCATCGTCCGCAACTCCTTCAGGATCTCCTCGTGATCCCGACCCTCGCTGGGCAGCCCGCGCATCACGGGGTAGCGGTCGGCGTAGGGGTAGTAGCTGCTGCTCATGGTTCCTCCGTTGGGCGACGGGGGGAGGCTACCGACTCCGCCTGCGGCGCCGTTAAGGTTCGACGCCGTGTTGAAGCCCGACCTCCCCCAGCCCTCCGTGCGGCAGCGGCTGCGCCACGCGACGCTGAGCGCGGTCGGCGATGCCATCAAGTGGAGTTGGGGCAAGTTCTCCGCCTACGGGGCGATCTGGCCGACGTCGCGCATCGCTCGACGGTTCGCGCGGTTCGGGGACGGCAGCATCGTCTGCTTCCCGTGGGACTCGCTGGTGAACCCGCAGGGGATCCAGATCGGCGAGGGCACCCTCATCGCCCCGCACGTCGTCCTGTCGGCCGGTTGGGCGCCGGACCAGGAGGGGCTGGCGGACGACGTCGTCGTGATCGGCGACCGGTGCCTCATCGGCAGGGGGAGCAGCATCGTCGGCCACAAGAGCATCCGCATCGGCAACGACGTGTGGACCGGCCACCACGTGCACATCACCGACATGAACCACGGGTACGAGTCCGGCGACCTGCCGATCGGGCAGCAGTTCCAGGACGAGCGGCCGATCTCGATCGGCGACGGCTCGTGGATCGGCCACGGCTGCGTGATCCTTCCCGGAGCGACGATCGGTCGGAACGCCGTCGTGGGCGCCGGCAGCGTCGTCACCGGGGACATCCCGGACCGCACGGTGGCCGTGGGCTCACCGGCGCGGGTGGTCCGTACGCTCGACGAGGCGCCACCCCTCGCGGGGTGACGCCTCGCCGTTCGAGGTCATCGGGCGCCCGGGCGCCCCTGGTCAGCCGGGCTCAGCCTGCGGTGAGCATCCCGGTCAGCGACGTCACCAGCTCGTCGACGAACTCCGACCGGCGCTGCACGCGGGTCGGGTCCTTCTCCTCACGGAGCGCGATGTCGGCGAGGCCGAGGAACATCGTCGCGGCGAGCAGCTGGAAGCGGCGGATCAACGTGCCCTTGGGCAGATCCGGCGCCGCGTCGAGGAACAGCTTCTCGAGCGGCTCGTACTCGGCGGGCATGCTGCCGCCGATCATCCGCTCGTAGACGTCGATCGTGGGCTTGGCGTGGGCCTGGGCCATGATCCGGATGTAGAAGGCGCCGCCGTCGGGATCGTCGAGGCGGGTCGCCGCCGAGCGCACGAACGCGCTGACGACCTCTCGCGCCGAGGGTGAGTCCGGCAGCGCAGCGAGCGCCTCCTTGACGGGCTCCTCGAGCCGGGCAGCGTGCTTCTCCCAGATCGAGGCGACGAGGCCGTCCTTCGACCCGAAGTGGTAGTGGAGAGCAGAGTTGTTGCCCTGCTCGGCGGCTCGGTTGATCTCGCTGAGCGAGACCCCTTCGATTCCTCGTTCGGCGAACAATCCTTCCGCGACCGAGATGAGCTTGGCTTGCGTCCGCTGGCTGTCGGATCGCACCCGCTTCGGTCGTGTCATGACATTCGCCCCAAATGTCGTGGTGGTCATCCCGACATCGTATACAGCGCAATTACTTGGGCCACGTCACTCAGGTGTGGCAGTTCGCACAATCCGTGCCCCATGAGAGCCTTGCCGATCCCGGGCCCCGGCGTGGCGCGCCCTACCCTGTCCGCCGTGCGTCCGATCCGATGGCAACCAGGGCTCGACGGACTCCGCGCCCTCGCCGTCGCTGCGGTCATCGCCTACCACCTCGATCCCGAGGGGGTCCCCGGCGGGTTCCTCGGGGTCAGCGTGTTCTTCACGCTGTCGGGATACCTCATCACCTCGCTGCTGATCGACGAGACGCACCGCACCGGGCGCATCTCGCTGAAGGACTTCTGGACGCGCCGAGCCCGGCGCCTCTGGCCGCTCGCGTGGACGACCCTCGCTGCCGTGGGGCTGCTGGCCCTGGCCGGCGCGTACGACGACATCGGCGGGCGGTTGATCGGCGAGATCGGCTCCGCCCTGGCACAGGTCGCGAACTGGTGGCAGCTCGCGCACGAGGGCTACGTCAACCAGTTCGGCCGCCCGTCGCCGCTGCGCCACATGTGGTCCCTGGCGATCGAGGAGCAGTTCTACATCGTGTGGCCTGCGGTGGTCTGGCTGCTCCGGGGGCGGCGTCGACCCCTGATCCTGGTCGCCTCGCTGGGGATCGCCGGGTCCGTCGCGGTCACGATCCTGGGGGGCACGTCACCCGACCGCGTGTACCTCGGGACCGACACCCGCGCCGCCGAGCTCCTGGTCGGTGCGCTGCTCGCGCTGCTGTGGTCGCGGCACCCCCTCCGCGGCCCGCGGGACCCGAGGGCTCGCCGCTGGTGCGACGCGGCGGGTGCCGCCGCCCTCGGCTCGCTCGTGCCGCTGGTCGCCCTCCTCCATCCGGACGACGACGCGTGGCAGTGGGGAGCGTTCGCGGCGGTCGCGCTGGGCTCCGCGGCGCTGGCCGCGGCGTCCGTCACCAACGGCGAGCTCCGGCCGCTGCTGTCGTGGAAGCCACTCGTGTGGGTGGGCCGCCGGTCGTACGGCCTCTACCTGATCCACTGGCCGCTGTGGGTCGCCATGCCGATCGACTGGCCGTTCGCCACCCGCGTCGCGGTGACGGTCGTCGGCTCGCTGGTCCTGGCGGCGCTGGCGCACCGGCTCGTGGAGCAACCCGTGAGGGAGCGGCGGGTCCCTCGTCGTGCGCTCGCCGCCGCGGGCGTCGTCGCCGTGACCGCGATGTTCGGTGGCGCCGCCGTGGCCGCGACGAGTGGTCCGAGCGCCCAGGAGAAGGTCACCGAGACGCTCGACCGCCTGTCCGACCCGACCACGACCCTGGGTTCGACGACGACGATCCCGTGCCCGACCACGACGCTCCCGGCGCCGACGACCACGTTGCCGGGCGACGAGGGGTACAAGGCGACGCTCGGCACGCTCGTCGATCCGCAGGAGATCCTCGAGGTCGCGTCGTGCGGACGTCCGGTGCGGGTGCTCGTGCTGGGGGACAGCACCGCGCGCGGCCTCGCGAACGGGCTCATCGCGACCGGGCGCCAGGACCTGCAGGTCTGGGACCGCTCGGTCCTCAGCTGCTCCGTCGGCGGCGAGGTGGGCTCGACCGAGTGCCCCGACTGGCGGTCGACCTGGCGGGCCGCCGTGGGCAGCACGCGCCCCGACGTGGTCGTCCTGATGATGATCCCACTCCCGGACCTCGACGGCGTCGACGTGTCCGCGGCGCGCTACGAGTCGGAGGCCGAGGCCCAGCGCCGCGTGCAGGTGCTCACCGAGGCGATGCAGATCGCGGGATCGTCGGGTGCCACCGTCGCGTGGGCCCGCGCCCCCCACATCGCGCTCCCGAACGGGCTCTACTACTGCAAGGGGAAGCGCACCGAGTCCATCTGCGACCCGGCGTGGGTCGAGCTCTGGAACCAGGCTGCGGACACCGCCACCCTCTTCACCGGCAGCAAGGTCATCGACACGCCGGCCTGGGCCGAGCCGCGGCCCCAACCGCTCGTCGATCGGCCCGACGGCGTGCACTTCACGGGCCAGGCGCTCTCCGAGCTGGCCAGCTGGGTCGCGCCGCAGCTCGTGGCCATGGGCCGGCGGTAGCGCGGCTCCGCTCGGCCGCCGGCCCTTGGCCCCGGTCACCTCGACGCAAGCGGGGAGCGGTCCCCCTGCTCCTCCCTTGTGCAGAGAGCCCGCTTGGATACTCTGGCGCAGCCGACGTCGGACGACGCCGGCGACGGATGTGACCAGGGGGTGGTCGGTGCCGGGGGATCCCAGACGGACACGTGTGCGCGTCGTCGCACTCGTCGCGCTGGTCGGGTTGGGTCTCGCGCTCCTTCCGGGGGGCGCCAACGCCCAGGAGCGCCCGGCGTTCGTCCGAGGCGGCGCCAACGCCCAGGCCGACACCCTCGGGCTGAACATCGTGTCCGGCGGGGCGACCATCGGCCTGACCATGGGCAGGTCGCTGGCCCGCTACCGGGACCGCACGGCCTCCAGCGAGGGACGAGCCCTCGACCTCGGCGCGATGTCGGTGCTCTTCGGTGACCTCTCGCGCTGCGACGAGCAGATCCCCATCCTCCCCAAGGAGTCGCTGCCGCCGATCACCGCCGCCGACTCCACCGACCCGGCGAGCCCGAACCCCCGGCGCACCGAGGCGTTCTTCCCCGGGCTGCACGGGGTCCCCTCGGTCCTGCCCGCCGGCTTCCAGGACGCCACGGCCACGACCCAGCCGGCGTCGCGCGCCACCACCGAGACCCCCTACCAGGACATCTCGTTCTTCTCGCTGACCAACGCACGCACGGAGACGACGGCCCAGCTCGACGGCGAGCGGCGCGAGGCGCGAGCCGTCGTCACCGCCGACGAGCTCACCCTGATGAACGGCATGTTCCGGTTCGTGAAGCCCCGCTGGGACGCGGTCTCGACGTCGGGTGCGACCGAGTCGCAGCTCGGATCGTTCACGTTCGAGGCGGCCTCGGTGTGGGGCATCGCCCGGACGCGCGACCAGATGCTCGCCGACGTCGCCAACTTCGGCACGGGCCTGTCGAGCCTCCTGGGCGGTCTCGGCGTGCGCATCGACCTGCCCCAGGTAGTCGTCGAGGGACGCCGGGTGCGGGTCACCCCCATGGCGTTCCGCATCACCGACCCGCCGCTCGGCGCCGCGGCGCTCATGCCGTTCTTCAACAACATCCAGCCGCTGTACGACATGATGGCGGAGAACCTCAAGAAGGAGGACTGCAACAACGCCGTCCCCCTCCAGCTGGTCGACGTGGTGCTGCAGGTGCTCAAGGGGTCGGGCAGCATCACGATCCCCGTCGGCGGGGTCGAGGTGACGACCGACGACCGCTACTTCGCCCCGCTCCAGCTGCCCCCGTCCGACGGCGGCGCCCCCGACGACGTCGTGGAGCCGGTGCCCACCCTGCCGGAGGTCCCCGCCGTCGTCCGGAGCACACCGAGCTCCTCGCGCAGCGTCTCGAGCTACGTGCCGCCGCCCGACACCACACCCCCGGTCGAGGTCGAGTCGGACGTCACCGTGCCCCCCGAGGAGCCGACCGGTGACGACGAGGTCGCCGGCGGGATCGACGTGCCGATGCCACCCGCTGCCATCTCGTCCCGGTTCGAGGACGGGAAGAAGGGCGGCACCGCCACCGTCGTCGGGATCTGCGCCCTGCTCGCGGTCCTGGGGCTCGCCGGCGCCGACCGGTGGGCGATGCGCCGCAACCAGAGGAGGATCGAGTGACCGCACCGCGTCCGTCGACTCGGCTGTTGCGGGGCTACGGCCCGCTCGCCGCGTTCGCCGCCATGTTCGTCGCCATCTCGCTGCTCGTGCCGACCGTCCGCACCGAGATCCGCACCGAGCCCGCCTCGAGCACCCGGGACGGCAGCGTGGGGGAGGGCACCACGCTCGACGGCGAGGACCCTGCCGCGGTCGAGGGCGCCACCGCCGACGGCACGACTCCCGACGGAACCGCCGCGCCGGGGGCCACCGGGTCCACAGGGACGTCGGGCTCGTCGAGCTCCGGGGCCACCCAGCCGGGCGCCACCAAGCCCGGCGCCACGGGCGGTGCGGGACCGCAGGCCGCCGTCGGGGGCGTCACGCCGTGCAAGGACCGGAAGAAGCAGGACCCGGGCGACCCGTACTCGCCGCCCTGCTACTCGTTCTCGGGCAGCAACGGCGGCGTCACCTCCCCGGGCGTCACCGCCGACAAGGTCACGATCGCCGTGCGGGTGCAGGCCTTCGACAACGGCGTGCTCGACGCCCTCAGCCGCATCGCCGGGGCGAACATCCCCAACGAGAGCCGCACGAAGATCTCGAACACCGTCGTCGCCCTCGTCGACTACCTCAACCGGACGTACCAGTTCTACGGGCGCAAGCTGGACCTGAAGCTCTACACCGGGCAGGGCGAGGTCGAGAAGGAGCTCCTCGGCGGTGGCCAGGAGGGCGCCGAGGGCGACGCGCTGAAGGTGGCGGAGGAGTTCAAGGCGTTCGCCGACGCCTCGGCGATCACGCCGCCCTATGCCGACGCGCTCGCCCGTCGCAAGGTCATCTCGGTCGGTGCGCCGTACATGTCGAAGGAGTGGCTGAGCGCCCGGCGGCCGTACGCCTGGAGCGCACTCACCGACTGCACCACGGTGGTCGAGGCCGCCGCCTCCTACTACGTCTCGAAGCTGGGCGGGAAGCCCGCGGTCTACGCCGGTGGGTCGCTCAAGGACCAGCCTCGCCGCACGGCGATCGTGGCGCCCGACAACTCCTGGTACCAGGAGTGCGCCCGGGCGGGCCGCAAGCTCGTCGAGGCGGCCGGCTTCGGGCGGGACGTGGCGATGGAGCTGCCGTACCGACTCGACATCAACCAGATGGCTCCGCAGGCCACGACGATGATCTCCAAGCTGAAGGCCGAGAACATCACCACGATCGTGTGCGGTTGCGACCCGCTCATCCTCACATTCCTCACGGGCAAGGCCCGGGAGCAGGGCTACAGCCCGGAGTGGGTGGAGACCGGGGTGGCCTTCACCGACCAGGACCTCGTCGGGCAGATCTTCGACCAGGCCGTGTGGAACAAGGCCTTCGGCGTGTCGTTCGCCGGACCGACGCAGCCGATCGAGGCGGGCGCCGGCTACCGGGCGTTCAAGGCGATGCGCCCCAACGAGGAGCCGTCGATCGCCGCCGACGTCATGTACGCCGGCCTGCAGATGCTCGCCATCGGGATCCAGATGGCCGGCCCGAACCTGACGCCGGAGACGTTCGAGCAGGGGATGTTCCGGTTCCCCCAGACGAGCGGTCCGTTCGGCACGTGGAAGTTCGGACCCGGCGACTACACCACCAGCCAGGACGCCCGTGAGGTCTGGTGGGACGCGACGGCGATCTCGGTGCAGAACGACAAGCCGGGTGCCTGGGTCGACCCGAACGGGGGAGCGCGCTTCCCGATCGGCAAGTTCCCCACCGGCGAGCCGAACGTCCCGCGATGACGGATCGCCTGCGCGAGTTGCGCGACCGGCTCAGCGCGCTCGGGGCCCCGGCGAGCACGGCCGTCGCCGTCGCCGCCGTCGCTCTGGCGTGGTTCCTCGCCGACCAGCTGCTGCCCTCGGGGGCGCCGGTCGGGGTGGTGGCGGGCGGCACGATCCTCGGTGCTGCGAACGCGCTGACGGCGGTGGGGCTGATCCTCGTCTACCGCTCGAACAAGGTCATCAACTTCGCATTCGGGGCGATGGGCGCGGCCACGGGCCTCACCGCCGTGCGGTTGTTCCTCATCTGGGAATGGCCCTACCCGGTGGCGCTCGTCCTCGGCGTGCTGTCGGGCATCGGCGTGGGGATCCTGACCGAGCTGCTGGTCATCCGGCGGTTCTCGAACTCGTCGCGGCTCGTGCTGACCGTGGCGACGATCGGGCTCGCCCAGCTGCTGGGCGGGGTGGAGCTGCTCCTCCCACCGGCGCTGTTCGGGGACGACGCGCAGGCCGTGACGCTCGGCGGCTACGTCACGCCCCTCAGCACGACGAAGTTCGAGCTGGGCACCACCGTCATCGACGGCAACCACATGCTCATCCTCGCCGTGGTGCCCCTCGTCGTCGCCGGGCTGGCGTGGTTCCTGAAGCGGTCGGCCGCGGGCATGGCCATCCGGGCGGCCGCCGAGAACGGCGAGCGCGCCCGGCTGCTCGGCATCCCCGTCAAGCGCATCCACCTCCTGGTCTGGGCGGTGGGCGGCGGGCTCGCCACCCTGACGTTCCTCCTCAAGGGCCCGTTCATCGGCACGCCACCCACGGCGGCCACCGGGCCGGCCATCCTCCTGCCGGCGCTGGCCGCGGCGATCGTCGCCCGCATGGAGTCGCTGCCCAAGGCGTGCGCCGCGGCGTTGGTGCTGGGCGCCGTCGACCAGGTCACGCGCTGGAACACGAGCGCACCCACCCTCAGCGACGTCGTGCTGCTCGTGATCATCCTGACGGCGCTCCTGTCGCAGAAGGCGCGGGGCTCCCGGGCGCACGACGCGGACGCCACCTGGCAGGACACCGGCACGGCCAAGCCGATGCCGCGTGAGATCCGCCGCCTGCCGGAGATCCGGATCGGCACGGGCGTCCTGCTCACGCTCGCCGTGGCGGCGGCGGTGGCCGCGCCGGTCTGGCTCGGCCCGTCCGACCTGCAGAAGCTGAGCGTCGCGGCGATCTGGGGGATCGTCGCCCTCTCGCTCGTCGTCCTCACAGGATGGAACGGCCAGATCAGCCTCGGGCAGTTCGCGTTCGTCGGGGTCGGCGCCGTGGTCGCCGGCAACCTGATGCTCCACTGGAACGTCGACCTGTTCGTGGCCATGGCGGCAGCGGCGGCCGCGGGCGCGGTGACGGCGCTGATCCTCGGCGTGCCGGCCCTCCGCATCCGCGGGCCGTTCCTGGCGGTCGTGACGCTCGCCTTCGCGGTGGTCCTGGACGGCTACGTGCTGAACCCCAACGTGTTCCCCGACATCATCCCGGGGAGCATCGGTCGTCCCGTGCTCTTCCAGCGGTGGCCGCTCTCGGAGGAGCGCACGTTCTACTGGCTCGTGCTCAGCATGGTGGCCCTCGTGATCCTCGCGGTCCGCGGCGTGCGCCGGTCACGGAGCGGGCGGCTGCTCGTCGCTACCCGCGACAACCGCAAGGCGGCCGAGGCGATGAGCGTGCCGAGCCGCTGGGTGTCGCTCACGGGCTTCATCACCGCCGGTGCCATCGCGGGGCTGGCCGGTTCCCTCATGGTCCTGTCGCTCAACGGCGTGGGCACCAATGCCTTCCAGCCCACCGACTCGGTGGACGTGTTCTCGTGGTCGACCATCGGCGGCCTCGCCTCGGTGCCCGGCGCGATCGTCGGCACCGCCGGCATCCGGCTCGCGCGGGCGAACGCCGATCCGGGCCTCAAGATGCTCTTCAGCGGCGTGGTGCTCCTCCTCGTCCTGTGGTTGCTGCCCGGCGGGTTCGCCCAGGCGGGCGTGTGGGCACGTGACCGCCTGGTCCGTGTCGTCGCTCGCCGGCGCGGCATCACCCTGGCCGGCCTCACGAGGTTCGAGGATCCGGCACCGGCGTCCCGGCAGCCCGGCACGTTCGACGCCGACACGCTGCCCACACCCGAGGCGTTCGTCGAAGCGAGCGGCATCGACGTCAGCTACGGACAGCTCCAGGTGCTGTTCGGGGTCGACCTCGAGGTCCAGGAGGGCGAGGTCGTCGCCCTCCTCGGCACCAACGGCGCCGGCAAGTCCACGTTGCTGAAGGCGCTGGTCGGCCTCGTCCCGTCCAAGGGCCGGATCCGCGTCGCCGGCACGGAGCTCCGGGGCCGCTCCACCGAGCAGATCGTCCGGGACGGGGTGGCCCTCATGCCGGGCGGCAAGAGCGTGTTCCCCACGCTCGACGTCGCCGAGCACCTGCGGCTGGCCACCTGGACCTTCCGGTCCGAGCGCGAGCGGATCGAGGAGGACACCGCCGCCGTCCTCGAGCTCTTCCCCGCGCTGCAGCGCCGGATCCACACCATGGCCGGCGACCTCTCGGGTGGTGAGCAGCAGCAGCTCGCCCTGGCGCAGACGCTGCTCCTCCGGCCCCGCGTCCTGCTCATCGACGAGCTGTCGCTCGGCCTGGCGCCCACCGTGGTCGGTCAGCTGATCGACGTCGTCCGCTCGCTCAACGCCCAGGGGACCACGATCGTGGTGGTCGAGCAGTCGGTGAACGTGGCGCTGACCCTCGCCGAGCGGGCGGTGTTCATGGAGAAGGGCCAGGTGCGGTTCGAGGGTCCGACCCGCGAGCTCCTCGACCGGCCCGACATCCTCCGCTCGGTCTTCATCCAGGGCGCCGGCGCCCAGTCCTCCGAGGACGCTGCGGCGCCCGAGGACGGGACGCCGACGTCGATCGACACGGTCGACGTCGCGGCCCTCGCCGCGCTCGAGCCGGTGATCGTCCTCGACGACGGCCCCGTCCTCTCCTGCAGCGCCGTGGTCAAGCGGTTCGGCGGGGTCATCGCCGTGGACCACGTGGACCTCGAGGTCGCACCGGGCGAGATCGTCGGCCTCGTCGGCCAGAACGGTGCGGGCAAGACCACCCTGGTCGACTGCATCTCGGGGTTCCACCAGATCGACGGCGGCTCCATCCGGTTCCGCGGACGCGAGATCAGCGACTGGGCCCCGCACGAGCGGGCACGGGCCCGCCTCGGGCGCTCGTTCCAGGAGGCCCGGCTCTTCCCGTCGCTCACGGTGAGCGAGACGGTGTCCGTGGCGTGCGAGCGCCAGGCGGCGTCCCGCTCGATGGTCGCCGACGCGTTCCGCCAGCCCGCGAGCTACGAGTCCGAGCTGGTGATCGCCGAGCGCGTGGCGCACCTCGTCGAGCTGCTCGGCCTGGGCGATCACCAGGACAAGCTCACCTCCGAGCTGTCCACCGGAACGCGTCGGATCGTCGAGCTGGCCTGCCTGCTGGCGGAGGAGCCGGTGCTGCTGCTGCTCGACGAGCCGTCCGCAGGTGTCGCCCAGCGCGAGACCGAGGCGCTGGGTCCGCTGCTCCGCCGGATCCGCGACGTCACCGACGTCGCCATGGTCGTGATCGAGCACGACATGCCGCTGCTGAGCGGGCTCTGCGACCGGATGGTCGCGCTGGAGCTGGGCGGGGTGATCGCCACCGGGACGCCGGCGGAGGTGCTCGCCGACGACCGCGTCATCGCCTCGTACCTGGGCTCCGATCAGGCCGCCATCCACCGCTCGGGCGCCGTCGTCACGCCCTGACCCTCCCACCCGAGTTCTGCGGGACCAGATCGACACTTCTCGCGGCGCGAATGGTCGTCTCGGTCCTGCGAAACCGGGCGGAACGGCGCATCTGGTCCCGCGGAAGGCGGGGTCAGCGCAGCATGCAGCCGAAGACGGCGAGGAGCACCTGCCCGGCGGCCGTGATGTCGTCGCCGGCGAAGGCCAGGCCGATCAGCTGAGGGTTGATGAGGCGCAGCTCGTCGTACAGGCAGCCGGCGAGCTTCGAGCTGACGCCCTCACGCTCGAGGCCGAGGACCACGTTCTCCTTGGGCACGAAGTAGAGCGGGTTGATCTCGCTCAGGTCGACGTCCGGCGGGATGTAGATCTGCGACGGATCCCAGCCGGCGGGCAGCTGTCCGCCGGCAGGATCGAGCGTCGTGGAGAGGAACGGCAGGAACAGCACGAGCAGCGCGCCGGCCTGTTCGGTCGTGAGCTTCGAGTAGTCGATCTGCAGGCCCAGGCGGGCCAGGTCGACCTTCGCGAGGCTCTGCAGCTGCTGCTGCTGGTTGGCGTCGAGGCCGCGCACGAGCGCCGCGAACAGGAGCCCGATCTCCTGAGCGCTGAGGTTCTTGAGGTCGAGCTTGGAGATGTCGAAGTTCGCCAGGTTCAGCTTGCCCAGCGTGTCGGCCGCCGCTGAGGTGAGGAACGCCTGCAGGGCCGCCAGCTGCGCCGCGGGCAGCTGCGCCCCGGCCGTCGACGCCAACGAGGGTGCGCTGGCCCGCAGCGCCGCGAGGTTGGTACCCGAGAGCGAGGACACCAGCGCCGCGAGCCCGGCCGAGCCGACGGCGTCCATGTCGACGCCGAGCCCGCCCGTCTGGGCGAGGAGGGTGAGGAGCGTGGCGGTGTCGAGGCACGGGCTGAGCGCGACGATCAGGCGCTTGTTGGTGCCCGCGTCGAGCTTCGAGATGGCGGAGATGGTCGAGGCGTCGGGGAGGCCACCACCGGTCGTCGCGGTGAGGATCTGGAAGATCGCCGTCGCATCCTCGACGACGCCACCGGCGCTGAGGTTGTCGTAGATGCACCCGGCGGAGGCATCGCCGAGCCCGAGGCCGGCGAGCGCCGACACGAACTGCGAGCGGGGTGGGAGCGCCGGTGCGGGCGCGGTCGTGGGCGGCGCGGTGACGGTGGGGCGACGGAGCTCCCGGTCGGCGGCCAGCTTGGCGCGACCGCTCTCGACCCCCGCCAGATACCAGTCGGGTCCGTCGGTCCCGAGGGGCGCGACCGAGCCCCCCGGCACGGTCGAGGTGGGCGCTTCGTCCGCCGCGTCGACCGTCGTGACCTCACGGCTGTCGGAGCACGAGGCTGCGACCATGCAGGCGGTGACCACGCACGCCACGATCCCCAGCCGTCTCGCCACGCACACCACGGTAGCGTCGGGCCGGAGGAGAACTGCCAGCAGCCATGCCGACTCGAACGATCCACCAGGGACACCACGTGGCCGAGACCCACCGGTCGCACCGGGCCGGATGGCTGCGCGCCGCGGTCCTCGGAGCGAACGACGGGATCGTCTCGACGGCCGCCCTGATGATGGGCGTGGCGTCGGCCACCGGCGAGGGGTCTGCGGTGATCACGGCGGGTCTCGCCGGGCTCGTCGGCGGCGCCCTCTCGATGGCGGCGGGGGAGTACGTGTCGGTGGCGTCGCAGCGGGATGCCGAGCACGCCGACCTGGCGCGTGAGACCGAGGAGCTGGAGCGCTTCCCCGAGGCGGAGCTCCGCGAGCTCACCGAGATCTACGTCGGCCGAGGGCTCGATCAGGAGCTGGCCCGTGAGGTCGCGCAGCAGCTCCACGACCACGACGCGCTCGGGGCGCACGTCCGTGACGAGCTGCACCTGGCGCCGGAGCACGCCGCGCGGCCGCTGCAGGCCGCCGTGGTGTCGGCCGTGTGGTTCGCCCTCGGTGCGCTGATCCCGCTGCTCGTGGGATGGCTCGTCCCCGACCGGCAGCGGGTCTGGTGGGTGGGCGGGATCGCGCTGGCCGCGCTCGCGGTGCTGGGCGTGGTCGGTGCCCGTCTCGGCGGCGCACGTCGCCTCAACGCCGCCGTACGGGTGCTGGTCGGCGGCGGACTCGCCATCGCCCTGACAGCGCTCATCAGCAGCGCGGTCGGGGTGGTGGGCTGAGGTCGGCCGGTCAGCCGACCGTCACGTCCAGCTCGTGCCAGCCCGTCGCCCCGTCGGGCACCGGTCGCGCACGCCGCTCGGTCTGCGTGGCACCGTCGCCGTCGGTCGCCCGGACCTGGAGCCGGTGGTCGCCGGGGGTCGCGTCCCACTCGATCCACCACTGCCGCCAGGCGTCGACCGACACCTCGTCGCCCAGCTCCGCCTCCCGCCAGGGGCCGTCGTCGACGCGGACCTCGACCTGCTCGATGCCCCGGTGCTGCGCCCAGGCGACGCCGGCGACGACCTGCCGTCCGGCGTCGAGCGACGCGCCGCGGCGAGGCACGTCGATGCGTGACTGGGTCTTGACCGGCGCCTCCTTCGCCCAACCGCGGGGGATCCAGTAGCCGTCGAAGTCCTCCATCGTGGTGAGGGTGATGCGGGTCAGCCACTTGGTCGCCGAGACGTAGCCGTAGAGGCCGGGCACGACGAGGCGGGCGGGGAACCCGTGCTCGATCGGGAGCGGGTCACCGTTCATGCCGACGGCCACCAGCGCGTCACGCCCGTCGACGGCGAGCTCGGTCGGGAAGCCGCACGTCCAGCCGTCCGCCGACTCGCTGGCGAGCTGCGTGGACCCCGGGTGCACTCCTGCCAGATCCAGCACCCGGGGAAGCGGCACGCCCAGCCACCGGGCGTTCCCCACCAGCGGTCCGCCGACCTCGTTCGAGACGCAGCAGAGCGTGATCACCCGCTCCACGACCCCGAGGTCGAGCAGCTCCTCGAAGGTGAGCTCGACCTCCCGATCGACCATGCCGTCGACCCGCAGGCGCCAGTCGTCGAGGCGCACGGACGGAACGCTCAGCGCCGTGTCGATCCGGTAGAAGCGGTCGTTGGGAGTGAGGTAGGGACCGACACCCCGCCCCACGCCGGCGCCGCGGGTGACCGGAGGGCCCGGATCCACCGCCTTCGGAAGGTCCAGCAGCTCGGCCGCCTGTGCGACCTCGTTGGCACGGGCTCGGCCGGACAGCTGGGCGAGGCCCTGAGCCACGAGCGCGGCGGCGCCCACCGCGGCGGCACGTTCGAGGAACGCCCGCCGGTCGAACCACCACGGCTCCCGGCTGCCGACCGGGCGGCGCTGCTGCTGCAGGGCGGTGGGGGTCAGCAGCACCAGCGCGAGCGCCGCCGCCACACCTGCCGCCAGTGCCGGCACCCACGCCGTCGCGCCGTCCAGCGCCGTGCGGGCGGCCAGCATCCCTGCCAGGGCGAAGACCGCCACGAGCGCGAAGCCGACGGCCCGCCGGGCCAGCGCCACGTGCGCGGCGATGACGCCCACCACCAGGACGACGACGACCACGCCGGCCTGCAGCGCGGGCTTGTCGGCCGTCCCCAGGTTGCCGATCGCCCACTCCCGCAGGGAGGCGGGGGCCAGGTCGATGACGCGGGCGCCGACTGCGTGCACGGGGGTGCGGACCCCCATCAGCGTGGCGGTGAGGTCGCCGACGCTGAGCCCGGCGGCGGCGACCAGCACGCCGCGGAGCACGGACCGGACCTTGCGCGGCGGACTCAACGAGGATGCGTCGTCGCCCGTCGCCGTCTCGACTGCAGCCGTCTCGACGCCATCTGCATCGTGGTCCACGTGCGAACGGTACGCCGCTGCCAGCTCGACGCGGGCGCCACCTCTCTCGGTCGGAGGTCAGGCGCAGTCGAACAGCGTGTCGGGTGGGTCCGTGCCGGGGCGCCTGCCGTCCGGTCGCGATGTCGGATCGATGGGTTCGGGTTCGGGCTCGACGTCGCCGGGTGGCCCGGTGTTCTTGGGGTGGCGGGGGTCGTCGGGTGGGACGAAGTCTCGTCGTCCGGTGCCTTCGACGAGGGACCAGCCCTTGTAGGTCTTGAGGTCGTGGTCGTGCCCGCAGAGCCCGTCGATGTTGCCGAGCCACGTCTCCCGCACGTTCGCGTAGGGGTCGCGGTGGTCGGACTCCTGATGGGTTCTGCCGCAGACGCTGTTCGAGCAGAACGGCTGGGACCACAACAACGCCACCTTCTGCGCGGCGTTCGGTCCCCGACCCAGGTGGACGGTGGTGGCGACGTCGTTGCCGCGGGTGATCACCAGGTGGAGGATCGACTCGCCCAGCAGGTGGCGGGCGAGGCGGATGGGGATGGGTCCGAGGCCGGTGATCTCGCACAGCTCGTCGCCCTCGACCTGCCCTCGCACGAGGGCTTCGAGGTCGATGCGCAGCAAGGCGAGGTTCTTCGGGTTCACCTTCGACGACTTGGCCGCCGGTTCGGGCTCATCCTGGGTGTCGAGGCCGGCCCCGTGGCGGCGGGCGAGCTCGGCGAGCGCGTCGAACGTGAACGCCTCACGGGGCTCGCGTGACCCGTTCGTTCGGGCCTGCTTCGCGAGCTCGTCGGTGAGCTGGTCGAGGAGCTGTTGGACCTGGATGCCGCCAGCGAGGGGGCCGCGGGCCGAGAGGTTCCAGGCGCCTTCGCCGTCCATCCACGACCGGCAGCGTCGTTCGCGGTGCAGGCGCCGCTGGGTGGCGTCGGGATCGGGGTCACCGGCTGCCTTCTTGCTGCGCGCCCGCCGCCGCAGATCCGACAGATCCTTCTTGGCCGCTTCACCCAACAACTCGCGTTCGGCGGCGGGGTTGACCGCGGCGGCGTCCGCGATCGCTTCGGCCTGCTCCGACGACAGGTCACCGTCCTTCAACGCCGCCTCGGTGTCCGGCAGCCGCTTGAGGCGGTCCGACGTCTCGGCCTCGCGTCGTGCCTCACCGAGCGACGTCTGCTTCTCGTGTGCCAGCCACTCCGCCAGGGACGGGAACCCGGAGCGACGCCAGGCCTCGGACTCGGCGACCCGGCGGGCCATCAACGTGCACCCGGCCTTGGCGAGCCGTTCGAGCTTCGCGAACCCGGCGTAGACCTCCGCCGCAGCGGGCAACGCCACGTCATCCGGTTCGAGGTCGGCCATCAGGGCGGACAGGATCGCTTCGGCCTCCGTGAGCCGAACCCTGATCACCGCCTCCGCCGTCGATGCCATGAGAACACCCTAAATGTGGGGTGTGACATCGACCTTGGACCAGAGGAGTCGAGCGGCTTCCCAACCAGCAGTGCGACCGAAGCGAGGTTCCTCGCCGCTGTGCCGCCAAGCGCCGAACTCGGCCCGAAGTACGTGGCCGACCACCGACTTCCGGCCGAGTTCGCGGCGAGTCCAGCCTCAGCGCTCGGCGAGGTCCTCCATCGGCGGGCAGGAGCACATCAGGTTCCGGTCGCCGTGCGCGTTGTCGATCCGGCTCACCGGTGGCCAGTACTTCGACGCCGGGTCCACCCCGGGCGGGTAGGCAGCGAGCTCCCGGGAGTAGGCCCGGTCCCAGGCGTCCGACGCCACGTCGACCGCGGGGTGCGGGGCGTTGCGGAGCGGGCTCTCGTCGACCGTCCACTCGCCGGCCTCGACGCGGGCGATCTCCTGGCGGATCTCGAGCATCGCGTCGCAGAAGCGGTCGAGCTCGTGGAGCGACTCGGACTCGGTCGGCTCGACCATCAAGGTCCCGGCGACCGGGAACGACATCGTCGGCGCGTGGAAGCCGTGGTCGATGAGGCGCTTCGCGATGTCCTCGGCGCTGACCCCGGTCGCCTTCTCGAGGGGGCGGATGTCGAGGATGCACTCGTGCGCCACGAGCCCGTTCCGCCCGCGGTACAGCACTGGGTACGCATCACCGAGGCGTCGAGCCACGTAGTTGGCGGCCAGGATCGCCGTGGCGGTCGCCCGCCGCAGGCCATCCGGTCCCATCATGGCGATGTACGCCCACGGGATCGGGAGGATCGAGGCCGAGCCCCACGGCGCCGCCGCGACCGCGCCGACGCCGGTGCGGGGACCCGCCTGAGGGGTCAGGCCGTGGTTCGGGAGGAACGGCGCCAGGTGAGCCTTCACGCCGATCGGGCCCACGCCGGGGCCGCCGCCCCCGTGGGGGATGCAGAACGTCTTGTGCAGGTTGAGGTGGCTGACGTCGGCGCCGAAGCTGCCGGGTCGGGCCAGGCCGACGAGCGCGTTCATGTTGGCGCCGTCCAGGTACACCTGGCCGCCGGCGGCGTGGATCAGGTCGCAGATCTCGACGATCGCCTCCTCGAACACGCCGTGCGTCGAGGGATACGTCACCATCAGTGCCGAGAGCTGCGCCTGGTGCTGCTCGACCTTCGTGCGGAGGTCCGCGACGTCCACGTTGCCGTCGTCGTCGCAGGCCACCACCACGACCTTCATGCCGGCCATCACCGCCGACGCCGCGTTCGTGCCGTGCGCCGAGGCGGGGATGAGGCAGACGTCGCGGCCGGTCTCACCGCGGGAGTGGTGGTAGGCGCGGACGGCGAGGAGCCCGGCGAGCTCGCCCTGGCTGCCGGCGTTGGGCTGCAGCGACACGGCGTCGTACCCGGTGATCTCGGCGAGCCAGGCCTCGAGGTCGGCGAAGAGGTCGAGGTACCCGGCCGCCTGGTCGAGCGGTGCGAACGGGTGGAGCTGGTTGAACGCCGGCCAGGTGATGGGCTCCATCTCCGTGGTGGCGTTCAGCTTCATCGTGCAGGAGCCGAGCGGGATCATCGACCGGTCGAGCGCCAGGTCACGGTCGGCGAGGCGCCGCAGGTAGCGGAGCATCTCGGTCTCGGAGTGGTACGCACCGAACGTCGGGTGGGTGAGGTAGTCGCTGGTCCTGCGCTGCGCCTCGGGGATGCCCGAGCCACCGGCGGCGAGGCTCGTCGCGTCGGCGTCCACGCCGAAGGCCGCCAGGACCTGCGCCACCACCTCGGGGGTGGTCGTCTCGTCCAAGGCGATGCCCACGGTGTCCACGTCGACGGTGCGGAGGTTGAGGTTCCGCTCCAGCGCCGCGGCGACCACCTCGGCAGCCCGTCCCGGGACGGCGACGGTGAGCGTGTCGAACCACGTCTCGTTGGTCCGCAACCCGGCTGCGCCCAGCGCCCGGGCCAGGCCGGTCGTGAGGCCGTGCACGCGCTCGGCGATCCGGCGGAGCCCCTCGGGGCCGTGGTACACCGCGTACATCGAGGCGACCACGGCGAGGAGCACCTGCGCCGTGCAGATGTTGGACGTCGCCTTCTCGCGACGGATGTGCTGCTCTCGGGTCTGCAGCGCGAGCCGGTAGGCCGGCCGGCCGGCGGCGTCGACGGAGACGCCGACCAGACGGCCCGGCAGCGAGCGCTTGGCCGCGTCGGTGGTGGCGAGGAAGCCGGCGTGCGGCCCCCCGAAGCCCATGGGCACGCCGAACCGCTGGGCGCTGCCGACGACGGCGTCGGCGGCCCACTCGCCGGGCGGCGTCACCACACAGCAGGCGAGGAGGTCGGTGGCGACGGCCACGAACCCTCCGGCGGCATGCACCGAGTCGACGACCGCTCGGTGGTCGCGCAGCGTCCCGGAGCTGCCCGGGTGCGCGAGCAGCACGCCGAAGCACCCTCCGGACTCGAGGTCACGGGCAGGGTCGCCGACGAGCACCTTGATGCCGAGCGGTTCGGCTCGCGTGGCCACGACCTCGGCGGTCTGCGGATGGCAGTCCGCGTCCACGAAGAAGACGTCGGACGTCGACTTCGAGATGCGGCGCGCCATGGTCATCGCCTCGGCCGCCGCAGTCCCCTCGTCGAGCATCGACGCGTTGGCGATGTCCATTCCCGTGAGGTCGCACACCATCGTCTGGAAGTTGATGAGCGCCTCGAGGCGGCCCTGCGAGATCTCGGGCTGGTACGGCGTGTACGCGGTGTACCAGGCCGGGTTCTCCACGATGTTCCGGAGGATGACGCCCGGCGTGTGGGTGCCGTGGTACCCGAGCCCGATCAGCGACGTCCGCACCTGGTTGCGGTCCGCCATGGCCGCCAGGGCGGCGAGGGCCTCGGGCTCGGTGCGGGCGGCGGGGAGGTCGAGCGGGCCCTCGTGGCGGATCGACGCCGGCACGAGGTCGAGCAGCATCGCCTCGACGTCGTCGTAGCCGACGGTCGCCAGCATGGCGGCGGTGTCGCCCGACGCGGGCCCGACGTGCCGGTCGACGAATCGATCGGTCGTGGCCTCGTCGTGGAGGGGGGAGGGGTTCGTCGACACGGGGGCTCCAGTGCTGGTCCGACCCCCGCTGTTCGGTACCTGAGAGCTTCGGTCGCCGCCCGAGGACGGTGGCCTTTCCCCTTCGGTGGACCGGCGGACCGGTCACTCTCCAGCGTGGCCTGGTCGGACGGTACGGGAACCTGAGCGTTTCCGGGGTGGTTGCGCCTTCGGTGCCCGGCCGGAGCCGGGACTCTCCCGCCCGACGTGGAGCGGCCTCGGTTGTGCGATGTGCGTCGCCGACGTTACTACCCGGCGTCGGCGCCCAGCGCCTCGGCGATCTCGGGCTCGGCGTCAGCGGCCGCCTTCGCCGCCTTCTCCGCAGCGTGGTCCTGGATGGCGGCGCCGATCGCGCCCATGGCCGCGCCGATCATCTGCGGCCGGTTCTCGGCGACCCAGTCCTTCGACTCCGCGGGGCGGCGGGCGCTGCCGTCGAAGTGGGGGAGCACGTAGCGGGAGAACAGCTCGTAGCTGTGGTGCGTGGCCGCACGATCCGCCCACTCGTGGGCCTGGATCAGGAACGTGCCGAACCCGCCGTTCGACTGCTCGATCAGCCGCTCGATGAACTCGATGCAGTCGTCGGGCGTCCCGATGACACCCGCGCCGCTGCGGTTCATCTGGTCGGCCAGCTCGTCGGGAGGGCCGTCGGGGACGACGGGCAGCGCGGCCACCTTGCGGAAGTACTCGTAGTAGTCGTCCAGGCCGAACGCCACGTCCCGGTAGGCCTGCTCCCGGGTGTCGGCCAGGTGGATCTGGCTCACCAGCCGCCACTGGCGCCGGTCGGCCACGTTCCCGAACTCCTCCGAGCGCTCCTCCATCACGTTCCAGTGGTGGCCGAGCAGCTCGATGCCGGCCGCCTGCGTGGCGCCGATGGAGAGGAGCGAGCAGCCGTACTTCCCGGCGGCGCGGGGTCCGGACGGCGAGATCATCGCCGCCACCGCCACCTCGGGGTGCGGGTGCGTGAACGGCTTCAGGTGCAGGCGGGCGTTCCGCAGCGTGAACCAGTCGGTCTCACGGGTGACCGGGTCGTCCGACCGGAAGAGCTCGAGGATCACCTCGAGCGCCTCCTCCATCCGGGCCCGCTGGTCGGCCGGGTCGATGCCGAGCATGAAGGCGTCGGACGGCAGGGCGCCGGGTCCCACACCGAGGATCACGCGGCCCCGGGTGAGGTGGTCGAGGAGGACGATGCGCTGGGCCGTCATCAGCGGCTGGTGGTAGGGCAGCGACACCACGCCGGTCCCCAGGCGGATGTGCTGCGTGCGCGCCGCCGCTGCGGCGATGAACACCTCAGGGCTCGCGATCAGCTCGTAGCCACCGGAGTGGTGCTCGCCGATCCACGCCTCGTGGAAGCCGAGGCGGTCGAGGTGCTCGATCAGCTCGAGGTCCCGCTCCAGCGCGAGCGTCGGGTTCTGCCCCGTGGGGTGGAACGGTGCGAGGAAGATGCCGCAGCGGAGCGGCCAGTCCATCGTTGCCATGACCGGACGTTACTTGACCGCCCGGTCAAGTTGCGTCCGATCGCGCCCCTGGTTCCGCGGGACCCAGATCGACCGTTCCCGTGGCAGGAATGGCGGAACTGGTCCCGCGGAACGCGGGAAGGTGGTCGATTCCGTCCCGCGGAACGTCAGTCGAGGAGGTCCGGCTGCTCGGCGATGATCCACTGGTGCAGCGGGTGGAAGTTGAACTGGCCTGCGATCTCGGAGCCCACCTGGGAGTGGGTGAGGCGGGCCTGCTCGTCGCCGATCGGCACGAGCTTCCCGGCGGACATCGCGGCGAGCTGCGCCTGGCAGGTGCGCTCCATGGTGATGAACCACCACGCGGCGCTCTCGACCGACTGGCCGACCGTCAGCAGGCCGTGGTTGCGGAGGATGACGGCCTTGCGATGGCCCAGTGCCGCAGCGATCCGATCGCCCTCGGCGACGTCGAGCACGACGCCGGTGAAGTCGTCGAAGAGCGAGTGGTCCTCGAAGAACGCGCACGAGTCCTGGGTGAGCGGGTCGAGCTCGACGCCGAGCGACGAGAACGCCTTCCCGTGGACGGAGTGGCTGTGCGCGGCGGCGACGACGTCGGAGCGGGCCTGGTGGAGGCGGGAGTGGATGGCGAACGCGGCGGTGTTGACCGGCCAGTCGCCCTCGACCACCTCGCCGGCGTGGTTCACGAGGAGCAGGTCCGAGGCGCGGATCTGTCGGAAGCTCATCCCGAACGGGTTCACCCAGAAGTGGTCGGGGTGCTCCGGGTCGCGAGCGGTGATGTGCCCCGCGACGCCCTCGTCGAAGCCGAAGCGTCCGAACAGCCGGAACGCCACGGCGAGCATCCGCTTCCGGTGCTCACGCTCCGCCTCGACCGATTCGAACTGGTGGAACTGGAGCGGAACGGGCCTCGTCATGCCGGGAGTGTACGCCCGCAGGGGCACCCGGGAACCGGCGCGGACCGGATGTCAGGCGGTCGGGAAGCAGTCGAGGATCTCGCCGTACCAGGCCTCGAGGGCCGGCCGCTGATCGACCGGCGTCTTGCCCAACCGGACGACCACGAGGTCCGCCGCCGGCACGCACAGGATGCTCTGGCCCTCGTAGCCCTTCGCCGCGAACGTGCCGCGCCCGTCCGCGTAGTCCCACCACTGGGCGCCGTAGCCGAGCTCGCCGTCCGGGTCGTCCGAGACCCGCCGACGGCCCTCGTCGATCCAGCCCTCGGGGAGGAGCCGCGTGCCGTCCCACGTGCCGTCGCGCAAGGCGAACAGGCCGAAGCGGGCGAAGTCTCGGGCCGAGGCGTACACGTACGACGACGCGACCCAGGTGCCGGCGTCGTCGTAGCGGGGCTCCGCCGACATGCCGAGGGGTCGGAACAGGCGTGCCTGCAGGAAGTCCTCGGTCGCCTCGCGCCGGCCCGCGGGTCCCGTGAGCCCCCGAGCCGCGGCCAGCGCGTCGCCCAGGGCTCGGCTGAGGATGTTCGTGGTCCCCGACGAGTAGTTGAACCGCTCGCCGGGCGCGGCGGCGACCGGTCGTGAGGCGGCGTACGCCGCCGTGTCGCCCTTGCCGGTGCCGAAGAGCATCTCGATGCAGTGCGACGTCGAGGCGTCGACGTAGTCCTCGGAGAAGTCGAGGCCGTCACGCATCGCGAGCAGCGACCGGAACGTGATGCCGCGGTGATCGGGGCTGTCGGCCCACTCGGGCGCCACCGGCATCGCGTCGAGATCGACGATCCCGTCGCCGACGGCGAGGCCCACGGCGACGTGGAGGATCGACTTGGCCATGGACCACGAGATCAGCGGTGTGCGAGAGGTCGTCGCCGGCCCGTACCGCTCGGCCACGACCCGGCCGCCCTGCACGACCACGCATGCCGACGTGAGGGCGAGGGTCGGGTTGGGGTTGCGGCGGAACGCCCGGTCGAGGAGGTCGTCGAGGCGGTCCGCGTCGCCGTCGACCTCGGCGGTGGCCCAGGCCAGCGTCGGCCAGGCGCGTCCTTCCGGCTGCGCCGGGAGCGGGACGAGGTCGGTAGGGGAGGTGGGCCGCCCGGCCTCCGTCACAGCGGCCGCCCGAACGGCACCGTCGACCAGCCGGAGAGGAACGTCTCGGCCATCTCGCACGCACCGAGCACGTGTCCCTCGGCGTGGCCGCCCGCCTCGGCGGTGATCGCGCCGATCCGCTGGGCGACCTCCGCCTCGATCGCTGCCGCGTCGGTCGTCGTCGACCAGGCAGCGAGTGCGGGGCCGCCGGCGATGACGAAGTCCGGCAGGACGGCGATGCCGCTGCGCTTGGCGACGGCGAGAGCTCGAGCGGTGACCGCCAGCGGCGTGACCGGGACGAGGCAGCGGGTCGAGAGGGCGGGCACCGCCTCGTGGGCGATCGCGCCCACCTTGCTGCCCACCACGAGGGCGTCGCAGGTGGTCGAGAGATCGCCGTCGGCCGGGACGACGGTGGCGCCGGCCTCGCGGAACGCGTCCAGCACGGCGTCGCCGGCGGCCCCGGGTTCGACGGCGACCGTCGTGCCGTCCACCGAGCCGAGCGCAGCGCCGACCGCTGCCACTGCGGCGACCCCGATCAGCCGGTCGCGCTGCCCCGCGTCGACTGCCCGGCGATCGTCGCCGGCACGCAGCGGCTCCAGCTCCTCCGGGCGGATGCCCTTGCCCGCGTCGAGGAGCAACCGCGGCGCTCCCTCCCGCGCCGCCAGCTCTTCCACGAAGGCGGCGACGGCGGCGTCCCGGGCGTCGCCTTCGGCGTTCACCGCGGCCGACGCCCCGGACACCTCGAGGCCGAGCGCCGCGTACGTGTACGTCGCGCTGCGGGCGAGGTTCCGGGCCCCGTCCTGCAGCACCTTCCGGGCGTTCCGCACGATCCCGGCCGCCACCTCGGCGCCGTCGAGGTCCACCACGACGAACGCATCCGTGCTCTTCGCTTTGATCAGGCTCACGGGCCGCATCATGTCACGACCCCCACTGAGGAGGGCCGATGCGTCGACGCAACCCGAGCCCGGACGCGACGGAGGCCGTGTGAGCTGACCCCCCCAGCCGCTCACACCGCCATCCGTTGACG
>JAEZFI010000183.1 GCA_023437745.1 Actinomycetes bacterium | reverse complement strand
CGTCCCGCCGGACATCACCGGCGGTGGCATGTACACGCTGACCGGTCCGAAGACCTTCACCCAGACCTTCGTCGGTGGCGGCGGCAGCCACACCTGGACGATGCAGGCCGGCCCGGTCTGATCGACCGTCCACCGCTGCGGCGGTGACCACCTGAACATCACGAGGGCCCGGGCACCTGCCCGGGCCCTCGTCGCGTCCGGGCCGTCGTCGGGCCACGCGAACATGGAGCGATGTCGGAGCAACGCATCGTGAGCCTCGTGCCCTCGGCGACCGAGACGCTCGCTTCCTGGGACCGGACGCCGATCGCGTGCACCCGGTTCTGCGAGCGGCCCGATCTGCTCCACGTGGGCGGCACCAAGGACCCCGACCTCGACGCGATCGTCGGGCTGGCTCCTGACCTGGTCGTGGTCGACGCCGAGGAGAACCGCCGCGAGGATCACGACGCCCTCGTCGAACGGGGCGTGCAGGTGCACGTGCTGCACATCCGCTCGCTGCACGACCTGGACCCGCAGCTCGGCTCGTTGGCCGAGCGTGTGGGCGCGCGCTGGGAGCCGATCGGGCACCTCGCGGACCCGGAGGTCCGGCTGCGGGCCGCGGTGCCGATCTGGAAGCGGCCCTGGATGTGGCTCGGCGCACCGACCTACGGCACGTCGCTGCTCGCGGCGATCGGCGTCGAGAACGTGCTGGGTGCCCAAGGCCCGTATCCGACGATGGAACCGGCCGACGTCGCGGCACACCGCCCCGACGCGGTCCTCGCACCCGACGAGCCCTACCGGTTCGGTGAACGCCATCGGAGCGAGCTCGAGGCGGTCGCACCCGCCGTGTTCGTCGACGGCCAGGACCTGGTCTGGTGGGGTGCGCGCACCGGCGCAGCGCTGCGACGGCTGGGCGCCGTCGTCGACGAGCTGACGACCTGACGAGGCGAACCGGGCCGAACCAGGTGACGACCGGGTCGGCCGTCGATGCCGCTCAGCGGTGTCGCGTTGCTGGGTCCTGCCCGTAGTAGTCCGAGAGCACCTCGTAGAGATCGGGCTGCTGGCGACGGAGGTCGACGGGATCGTCGAAGAACGCTTCGGTCGCGACGGCGAAGAACTCCGCGGGGTTGACCCCGGCGTACGGCCGCAGCGCGGTTCCGCCCCGACCCTCGACGACCTGGCCGTACACCCGGGTGCACACCTCGACCCAGCGTTCGCTCTGCTCGACCGAGCCCATCGGGGGTGTGCCGTCCGCCGCGCCGTCGAGCATGTCGAGCCGGTGGGCGAACTCGTGGAACACCACGTTGTGGCCGCTGCCGGGGTGGCGGGCCTCGTCCTTCACGGCGTCCCAGACGATGGTCACGGGTCCGTGCAGCTCGGCCTGACCGAGGATCGGCATGGGGCCGTCGGACACGATGCCGGCGACCTGGGAGTGCTCGCCGGTCAGCACCACCGTCGTCGGGTGCACGAGCACGGTGTGGACCCCACGGAACGAGTCATCGGGCAGGCCCAGGATGAGCACGCAGGCCTCGGTCGCGATCATCACCTTGATCTCGTCGGTGATCTCGAAGCCGTTCGCGGCCTCCCAGTGCACGTTCGCGATGAGCTCGAGTGCCAGCGCCTCGAGCCGGGATCGCTCCTCGTCGTCGAGCCGCCCCCAGACGGGCACGCGGGCGTCGAGCAGCTCGCGCCACTCTGGCCGGAAGCCGGCCTCGAACAGCTCGCGTCGCTCACGGTGACGGCGGGTCTCGAACCTCATCGCCGGGACGCTATCGGCGGTCGGCCGGGATCGACGGCGCTCGTCGGCGGGCGCGCGGGTCAGAGGACGGCGTCGTCCGGATCGACTTCTCGGCTGAGCTGGCTCAGCACCGCTCTGGACGCCTGGCCGTCGGGTGCGATGTTCCACGACGTGAGCTCGACGTGGTCGTCGTCGAGCTGGTGCAGCACGATCCGCCACCCCCACTGCTCGCCGTCGCCGTCGTAGCTGCCGAGCACGTCGACCGACGCCTCCGGGTCGGGGTCGGGCGACGGGACGAGGCGCATGATCGAGCCACCGGTGTGGAAGGTGTCCGCGAAGGCGACCTCGTGCCCCGAATCGGTCGGCACGATCAGCATCGTCCCGTGGTGCTCCTCGCCGCCGAAGCTCCACCGGTACTCGTACCACAGTGCTCGGCCACCGAGCGTGGAACGCATGACGGCGGTGATGTCGCTCTCGTTCGCGAGCTGGTCCGCCTCGAGACACAGCCGGTCGGTGCCCGACCAGCCGCCGACGAGTTGCAGCAGCGGAGCGGACTCGGTCATCGCGTCACCGTAGCCAGCGGCGACTGCGTCCGCTCCGGAGACGGCGGTCAGGACGCGCGTGTCACGACGCGGCGCGCGTCCGCCGGAGCAGTGGATCCGCCGTGGCCAGCACCTTGTCGGCCGCGCGCATGGCGAGGCCACCCGCGCCCGGAGTGTCGGAGTCGACCAGGTTCCCCATGACCTGCAGCGTGACGTTCGCGATGCCCGTGGTTCCGACGGCGACCCGCAGCCCGCTGCGGAGGATCCAGGGGTGACCGATGAGGAACGAGAAGCGACGGCCGGTTCGCAGGAAGGCGTCGAAGCGCTCACCCACCAGGCGGTCGTACTCGGTCGGCGCGGTCGAGGGGTCGGCCAGGAACAGCTCCGCGGCGAGCATGCCGGACTCGAGCCCGTAGTCGATTCCCTCGCCGTTCATCGGGTTGACCAGGCCGGCGGCGTCGCCGATGGCGACCCAGCCGGGACCCTGTCGCCGCTGCGTACTCATCGGCAGGCGCCACGCCCGAGGGCGTTCCAGGTCCGGGCCGAGGCCCCAGTCCTCACCCACGAGCTGGCGGTAGCTCTCCTGCAGCCGATTGAGGTTGAGCTGTTTGAAGCCCTTCATGGTGGACAGCGCGCCCACACCGATGTTCACGGTGCCGTCGCCCGCCGGGAAGATCCATCCGTAGCCGGGAACGGGCACGCCGGACTCGTCGCGCAGCGTGAGGCAGGCCTCGAGGTACCGCTCGGCGTGGCGGGGGCTCTCGGCATAGGTGCGGATCGCCAGGCCGAAGGGCTCGTCCGCGACGCGTTCGGCGCCGAGCAGCCGGGCGACCGCACCCGGAGCGCCTGCGGCGATCACGACCAGATCGGAGCGCCAGCGGTGGGGGCCGACCTGCACGCCGACCACACGGTCGCCCTCGAGGACCGGCTCGGCCTCGTGCTCCCAGAGCACCTCCGCGCCGGCCTTCTCGGCGAGCTCCATGAGTCGAGCGTCGAGCCGGCGTCGGGGCCAGACCGCGCCGTAGGAGGGAAAGGGGTCGATGCCGGGCCACTCGAGCTGGCGCACCGTCGAGTTGGCGATCATCCGCAGACCGTCGATGCGGTGGGCGTCGCCGAGGTCGACGTCGAGCTCCTCGAGGGCTCGCACCGCCCGCGGGGTCAGGCCGTCGCCGCAGATCTTGTCGCGCCCGTACGCGCCCTTCTCGAAGACGGTGACCCTGGCACCCGCCGCGGCGGCACGGATCGCACAGGCGGCACCCGCCGGCCCCCCACCGATCACCAGGACGTCACGATCGACCACGTTGCTCACCCGGTCAGTTTGTTCCGTCGCACACCGCGAGCGACAGGCGACGGACGCCGAGCGACCGACGCCACACCCCTCGCCCCTCCGAGACGCCTCGAAATGACACCTGTTTTCGGAGTGACCACTTCGAAAACAGCTGTCATTTCGGAGGGGCGCACTTGACCCGCAGGGGTGAACTTCCGCGATCCGATGCAGCGTCCGTCGCAATCATTCACAATCGAAGGAGTCAGTCCACCACGACGAGAGGACCCCGCCATGCGACTCCGTGTGAATGTGCGACGCGCGCCCAGAGGCCGACAACGATCACTGATGAGGACCACCGCGATCGTCGCCGGCCTCGTCCTCGCGGTGACCGCGGTCTCCGACGCGGGAGCCACCGGCAAGCCGAACCGACCCACACCCAAGCCGAAGCCGGAGAAGGTGACCGTGGTCGCCGAAGGTCTCAGCTCGCCTCGCGGGCTGGACAGCTACTGGGGCGTACCGATCGTGTCGCAGGGGGCGTTCGGACCTCCCGCCGGTCCGGTCCTGGCCGTGTGGGAGCAGCCCAAGCGGCCGGCCACGCTCCGCCCGCTGAGCGATCCGGCCATGCTCGTCGACATCGCGGTCGCCCCCGACGGCAGCGTGTGGGGCCTCTCCGACGGCAAGGTGGTCCGCAAGGCCGCTCACTCGAAGCAGTTCCAGCCGGTCGCGGATCTCGTCGCCTACCAGGCGAGCGATCCTGATCCGTACAACACCGAGGGCGACCCCGGTGAGTCCAACCCGTTCAGCATCGCTGCGTTGCCGAACGGGGACGCGCTGGTGGCCGACGCGGCCGGCAACGACGTCCTCCGCGTGACCCGCAAGGGCAAGGTCTCGACCGTCGCCCGGTTCACGACGGAGCTGATCCCGACGGACCACCTCGCCGGAGCCCCGCTGCCCCCGGAGCTCGAGGCCGAGCTGCCTGATCCGCTGCCGCCGTTCATCCCGGCCGAGGCGGTCCCGACGTCGATCGCGGTGACGAAGGACGCCATCTACGTCGGCGAGCTCAAGGGCTTCCCGTTCCGACCCGGTTCGTCGCACGTGTGGAAGATCAACCCGTGGGCCGAGGGCGCCGTCTGCGACCCGGCACCCGCAGCGCCCGCGGTGGCCAGCACCAACGGCGACAAGCAGGGCAAGCCCGGCAAGCCCGGCAAGCCCGGGAAGCCGACGTCCGACTGCACCGTCGCCCAGGCAGGGTTCACCGGCATCCAGGACATCACCTTCGACACGTCGGGGCGGCTCTACGTCCTCGAGATCGCGAAGGACGGCGTCCTGGCGTTCGAGGCGGGCATCCCGGCCGGACCGTTCCCGCCGGCGGTGCTGTTGCGGGTCGACCGCAACGGTGCCCGCACCGAGCTCGCCCCGGGCCAGATCTCCCAGGGAGGCAACGTCGAGGTCGTGCAC
>JAEZFI010000196.1 GCA_023437745.1 Actinomycetes bacterium | reverse complement strand
GTCGTAGACGCGCAGCTCGACGCCCGCCGGACCGAACGCCGCGGGGTACAGGTCGGTGTAGTCGCCGACCTGCTCGATCACATCGGGATCGAGGTGGTCGCACAGCAGCAGGCCGATCGTCATCTCGGACCCCTCAGCGGAACGACGACGTGGTGGTGTCGATCAGGCGGTCCGACGGTGCCAGGAGGCCGCGACGGCGCAGCTCGGGCAGGAGGCCCTCGCCGGTGGCGTAGGCCTCTTCGAGGTGCGGGTAGCCCGACAGGATGAACTCGTCGAAGCCGACCCGGCGGTACTCCTCGATGCGGTCCGCGACCTCGGCGTGGCTGCCGACCAGAGCGGTGCCGGCGCCACCGCGGACCAGGCCGACACCCGACCAGACGTTCGGGTAGACCTCGAGGTCGCGGGGGTCGGTCGGCACGGGGCCGTCGCCGGCGTTCGCCGTCATCTCGGCCATGCGGCGCTGCCCCTCGGACTTCGTCGCGGCGAAGTCCGCTCGGGCGGCTTCGACCGCGGCGGGGTCGATGCCCGACATCAGGCGGCCGGCCTCGGCCCAGGCGGCCTCGGAGGTGTCGCGGCTGATCACGTGGAAGCGGATGCCGAAGCTGAGCGGACGGCCCTCGGGCCGACCGGCGCCGTCCGCGAGCTCGCGCATGCGGTCGAGCCGGGCGCCGACCATGTCGGGTGTCTCGCCCCAGGCCAGGTAGACGTCGACGTGGCGGGCGGCGACCTTCTCGGCCGCGGGTGACGCGCCGCCGAAGTAGATGCGGGGCCGCACCAGCGGCTGGTCGCGGGTGGTGGCCTGCTCGACGCGGTAGTGGTCGCCGGTGAAGTCGAAGGGCTCCGGGCTCCACGCGCCGTCGAGGATCTGCAGGAACTCCGCAGCCCGTTCGTAGCGCTCGTCCTTGGGCCGGAAGTCGCCGAAGCGGGCGAGCTCGGCGTCCTCGGCGCCGATCACGATGTTCACCAGCAGGCGGCCGTTCGACATGCGCTGGTAGGTCGACGCCATCTGTGCCGCGATCGTCGGGTTGAGCAGTCCCGGCCGGAACGCCACCAGGAACTTCAGCTTGCGGGTGACGGCGATCAGCGGTGCCGTCGCGATCCAAGCGTCCTCGCAGGCCGTGCCGCACGGAGTGAGCACCGCGTCGAAGCCCATGTCCTCACACGCCGTGGCGACCTGCGAGAGGTAGTCGAACGACGGTGCGCGGCGGTGCGCGTCCGGCCCGGTGGGCAGGATGTCCCGGCTGTCGCCTCCGGTGGGCAGGAACCAGTGGACCTTGAGCTCTGACACGGCCATCTCCATCATCGACCGCCCGTTCGGTGGCGGCACCACATGCGTCGAGGGCCAAGTGTGGGGTCATCCGGCGACTTTCGCCAGAGCGTCGCTGAACCCCGTTCAGCGGATCTCGTCGCTCCGCTCACAGCCAAGGCGTCTCACCGTTCAGTGTCAGACCCTCCCGGCAGTGTGGAGCCATGCCCTCCGCCCCCTCCGCACCTGTCGATCAACGCCCGCCACGACCCCTGCGCGCCGTCGGGGGCGACGAGCCGCGCACCACCGCCACGCAGTTCTCCGAGTGCGTCCGCGCCGTGGTGCAGCTGTGCCGGCGCCGGGGGCTCAAGCCGCCGGTGTTCCGCTCCCCGCCGCGGATCGAGGGGGTCGACCGCTCCATCCTGCGGCGTGCCAACGGCACCGTGATCGTCGCGGTCCGCCGCGGTCAGCGGCCGCTCGCCGCGGTCCGGGCCGACGTGATCGAGGGTGCCATCGTGGCCAACCGGCTGACCGGCGAGGCGGCCGATCGTTTCCGGGGGCTCGCATGGGCGGCGGTCGACGGCGGCACGGTCGACAGGGGCACGGCCGATGCGGGCGTAGGGGCTCGGGCCGCGGCGCCCGAGGCCCGGCGTGCGACCATGGTGCCCGTGCCTCCCGCCCGGGTGGCGTAACTGGCAGGCGCAGGGGGCTTAAACCCCCCGGGAGCTCACGCTCCGTGCGGGTTCGAGTCCCGCCCCGGGCACGATGACACCAGACCAGACCAGACGGCATGGTCCGCAGAGGGGGTTCTCACGGATCGTGGTCGCCTTGTCGGTCTGGTGCTGTTGTGTCCGAGTAGGCGCGAAAACCCCTCTGCGTTGTTCTCGTCCTGTTCCACCGGACCACGAGGCGAGTCACCGTGAGTGGTCCGGCCCCGGTGCGTAGTCGGTAGTCGCGCTGGTAGTCGCGCTGGTAGTCGCGCTTTCCTGTCTTCGGCGGCGCCCTTGGCGGTCGGCCTTCCTTCGCCGGACGCGTCGGGCGAGCAACGTGCGTCTGGATCGCGCTGGTCTGAGCGTTGTGTGCGACTGACAGAGCTTGCAGCTGGTGGGCAGAAGCCGCCAGGAGCTATAGCATTCACGCTATGTCGTGGGTGCCAGCTCGCCCTTCCGGCGGCAACGGCGGCCTGGACATCGAGCATGGTGAGCTACATCTGGGGTGCCCCTGGAGTGGGCGGGTATCTTGAGCGAGGAGGAGCTTGATCGCGTTCGGGAGTGCCTTCATTCTCATGGGTTCTCTGGTGTTCCTGATCACGTTCGGTTCGCCAAAGGGGTGGGCTCGCGTGCGCACGGAGTGGGTGAACAGAGCGGCGGATCCCTCAGGTAGCGGATGGCACGCTCGTACCGTCATGGAGAGGACGCACTTCTTCGGTACCCCGATTGTCATTGCGGTTGGAGCGGTCCTGATCATTGCCGGCCTTCTATGAGACTGCAGTCCGCTGGCCGACACTGAACGGTCGGCATAGGTTCGGGTCTGCTGCAGGTTCAGTTGACGGTGGTTGTGACTGAACATGCCGCGTGAGCGGCGGGCTGCGCGAAGGCGAGTTCGAACTCGACCGGGGTGAGTCTGCCCAGGCCGTCTTGGCGGCGCCGGTGGTTGTAGGTGTGCTTGATTCAGGTGACGATCGCGCAGCGGTTCCCCGGCCCTATCGAACTCGAACCGGGATGCCGAACTCCGGGCCCACGGGCATGTGCGTCGAGTAGCGCCGGTTAGCGCGCTGGTGACATACGCATCGGCGAGATCGCAATCCGAACGCGGTCGGGCGCGCCGACTGTCGAAGCCGCGAGTAGTCGCGCAAGTAGTCGCGAACTACTCGGAACTCGTCGGATTCGGCCGCACGAGACGGCACGAGCGCTGTCGCAGTGCCCGGGAACTGCCCGCTGGGCGGCACCCGTTCGACCCAGCCGGCACCAGGCGTCACTGCGAGCCGATGGCTTAAACCCCCCGGGAGCTCACGCTCCGTGCGGGTTCGAGTCCCGCCCCGGGCACCAGGTCATCGCGTCGGGGAGTACGCGGCAAGGAACACCCGGACGCCCTCATCGGCGATGTCGTCGAGGTTCAGGTCCAGTTCTGCCGACGCTGGCAGGTACAGGGCTCGTTGGAGAGGGATCGACAGGATCAGCCAGTTGAAGTGCTCGGCGGCGAGCCGAGGACGTTCGACGCGAAGGAGTCCGCGTGCCGCAAGTCCTGTGAACAGGGCTTCGAAGGCGTCGTGGGCCCGCTCCGGTCCCCGCTCGTACCAGGTGCGCGCAAGTCCGGGGAAGCGGTCGGCCTCGGCGATGACGAGCCGACGGATCTGCATGAGATGCGGCTGCAGCACGTCGCGGAGGTGCTGTCGGGCGAACGCCCGGAGGTCACCGGCGAGGTCGGTCGTGCCGGCGAGCTCCTCGAGCACGCCGTTCGTCCCGGCTTCGGCGTCCGCGATGTTCGCCTCGATCACGGCCCGGAAGAGCCCTTCCTTGTCGCCGAAGTTCCGGTAGAGCGTCTGCTTCGACGCACGGGCGGCCGACACGACGTCGTCCATGCTCGTCCCGGCGTAGCCCTGCTCCAGGAAGAGCCGAGTCGCGGCGTCGAGGATCGCGCTGCTGCGGCTGGTGCCCGTCGCTGGTGTCGCTCGCACCACAGATCTCCATTCCCCCGGGCGTCTCTCGCCGGTGTACGGTACGGTACCGTACACCCCTTGAGGAAGCGAGGCCCATGACCGACTACGTCAGTTCTGCCGATGGAACTCGGATCGCGTTCGAGCGGCACGGAGAAGGGCGTCCCGTGGTCGTGATGGTGGAGCCGCCGCTGCACCACCGGGGCTTCAGCGCGTACGACCGCCTGGTTCCGCTGCTCGCCGAGCACCTGACCGTCGTCACCTACGACCGCCGGGGCAGGGGGCAGAGCGGCGATGCCGAGACCTACCACCCCGACCGCGAGGTCGAGGACCTCGTTGCGGTGATCCGTGCATCGGGCGGCGCGGCCGGGCTGTACGGCTACTCGGCGGGAGCGCTCCTGGCGCTGCGAGCCGCCGGTGACGCAGGCGCCTCGGCGATGATCGACGGCCTCGTCCTGTTGGAGCCTCCACTCCACGACGACAGCGACCTGCGACCCGACCCTCTGACACTCGAGATCGCCGAGCTCGTCACCACCGATCGTGCCGCGGCGGTCCGGCACTTCCACACGTCGATCGGGGTGCCCGAGGAGTACCTCGACGAGATGGCGCTCGCTCCGTCGTGGGTCCAGATGGTCGAGACGGCCCACACGCTCGTCTACGACTGCACGCTGTCCGACTCGATCGACAACGCCCTCCTCGGGCGGATCACGACACCCACGCTCGTGCTCGACAGCGAGGGCAGCAGCGACGACCTCACGGGCTGGGCAGCGGCGGTCGCCGCGCAGATCCCCGACGCGACGAGTCGCAGCCTGCAAGGGGAGTGGCACACCGTCGCCGACGAGGTCGTCGCCCCCGTCATCGTCGACCACCTCCGGTCGTGCGAGCAGCAGGGCCGCCGATGATCGACTGAGCGATCGGTCGAGAGTCGCGATCCGGCCGAGGATCGCGGGTGCAGGCCGCTCAGCCGGCGTTCATCCGGTGCCCGAACCAGGCGTAGGCGCCGGCTCCGAGCGCGCAGAGGCCGGCGCCGAGGACGAGCGCCTCCCATCGCAGCGCGGGGATCATCACGAGCACAGCGATCAGGCCGGCGACCGGCAGCACGGGGAACCGGCCGATCGCCAGTGGGCTCCGGAACGGTCGAGGATGGTCGGGCGCTCGGAAGCGCAGGACCACCACGGCGAGGTTCACGGCGATGAACACGAGGTAGACGGCGAGGTCGGTGACGCTGGCGATCAACGTCAGGTCGCCGATCAGCACGAACCCTGCGGCGGTGACCACCGAGACGGCGATGGCGACGCGAGGCGCACGGCTGCGGTCGCCGAGACGGGTGACCACGCTCGGTAGGGCGCGGGCTCTGCCCATCCCGAACTGCAGGCGGCTCGTGGCGGTGATGCACAGCAGCGTCGTGTTGGTGGTGGCGATGAGGGCCAGGACGGCGAGCGCATCGGCGCCACGGCCGCCGAGGGCGTGGTCGATCACGTCGGCCAGTGGTCGCTCCGACCCAGCGACGGCGTCGGGACCGATGACGCTCACCGCGGCGATCGCAACGCCGACGTACAGCACCGTGGAGATGCCCAGTGCCAGCAGCAAGGCGCGAGGAACGATGCGCGTCGGATCCTTCGTCTCCTCAGCGAGGGTGATGACCTCGTCGAACCCGATGAACGCGAAGAACACCAGGGCAGCGGCAGCGAGCACGCCGCCGCTGCCCGCGCTGCCGTCCAGCAGGTCGACCTGGCCGACGTGGGGGAGACCGATCACCATCACGTAGAGCAATCCGCCGACCTGGACGAGGCTCAACGCAACCGTCAACCGGGCCGAGCGGCGGATGCCGGCCCAGGCGACCACGGCCACCACTGCGAGCAGGATCAGGCCTCCGACGGTCGGGCTCACGTCGACGAACCAGCCGAGGTAGCGACCGAAGCCGAGCGAGACCGCGGCGGCGGCGACGATGAGCCCGGCGATCATGACCCACCCGACGACGAACGCGACCCATGCGGGAAACGCGTGGCGGGCGTACTCGAACTCCGCCCCGGCCTTCGGGTACATCGAGGTCAGTTCCGCGTAGCTCAACCCGGTCAGGACGCTGAGCCCGGCGGCCAGCACGAAGCTCATCCAGGTGCGAGCGCCAGCGAGGGCCACCGCGTCACCGACGAGCACGTAGATGCCGGCCCCCACGATGATGCCGACCCCGCTCGCCGTCACCTGCCACAGGCCGAGCGTGCGTTCGAGCCCACCCTCCTGCGCAGTCCCGGCGTCGCTCACGGCGCGATCTTGGCAGATCCGATCGCTCGATCACTCGATCGCTCCCGAGGTGGAGCGTCGATCAGCCAGCACGACTCGATGCCGATGCTGTTCCAGTGCATCCACCCGACACATCCCGATGTCGGGCGTCGTCCACATCATGCGTGCTGGAGTTCCGAACGATTTCCGGACGAGTGCATCCGCGACGGACGTCTCGGCCGAATGGCGAGGCAACACCACATCACGGGAGCGCCGACACCGGCCGCCCCACACCCACGGAGGATGGAATGCGAAAGCTGTTGGTTGCTGCGGTCTCGCTGTCTGCGGTCCTGCTCGGAGGTTTCACCTTCAGCTCGGCTGCCGGAGCGCAGGAGGAGGAATGCCAGACGATCGTCGAGATCGCTGCATCCAATCCCGACTTCTCGACGCTCGTCACCGCGGTGACGGCGGCTGGGCTGGTCGAGACGCTCGACGGTGAGGGTCCGTTCACCGTCTTCGCTCCGACGAACGCAGCGTTCGCCGCGCTGCCCGCCGGCACGCTCGACTCGTTGCTGGCCGACCCGTCGGGAGCGCTGACCGACGTCCTCACGCTCCACGTGCTCTCGGGTGCCGTCGACTCCTCTGCAGCCGTCGCCGCTGCGGGCACGAACGTCGAGAGCCTCGGCGGCCCGGTCGCCGTCGCCCTCGACGGCGAGACGCTGACCTACGGCGGCGCAGCGGTCGTCACCACCGACATCGAGGCCTGCAACGGCATCATCCACGTGATCGACGCCGTCGTCACGGCTCCGGCATCGGTCGAGCAGGCGCCGACGACCACGGCTCCCCCGGCTGCTGCCGCTCCGGCTGCCCCGTCGGCCGGTGGCGCCAGCGCCGCTCCCATGCCGATGCCGACCGCCGTCAACACCGGCGACTCGGGCATCGCAGCGACCGCAGGCACGAGCGGCTCGCTGATCGCTCTGCTCGTCGGTATGGCGCTGCTCGGTCTCGGTTCGTCGACCTTGGTCCTCGCACGCCGCCGCGACTGACCGCTCTGGAATCACGTTCCCTGGCGGAGGGGGAGGGCCTCGGCCC
>JAEZFI010000174.1 GCA_023437745.1 Actinomycetes bacterium | reverse complement strand
GGTCCTGATGATCACGGCCTCGACGGGGCGGTGGATCAGGCGCCGGGCCGTGTCGGCGAGCGTGACCATCCGCCACTGCAGGCGGTATTTCCTCGCGAGCACGCGGTGTGCCGCGGCGATCCCGTCCGCATCGTCGACGATCTCGGCGTGGCCTGCGTACCGAGGCTCGTCGTCGTGCACCCGGCCGCGCACGTCGGAGAGGGCGACCTCCACCCTCGAGGTGTGGCGGAGCCGCTTCACCTTGCCGGCGTCGGCTCGGCTCTCGAAGACGTACGTGCCGTCGGGTGCGGCTGCGAACCACACGGCCGTGTGGACCGGTACCCCCGTCCGCCGGAAGGTCGTGAAGCGGACGTACTTGGGGTCGCCGAGCGGATGTGCCATCGACCTATTCTCGCCGAGGGCCGTCGGCGAAACACCGGGCGTCCGGCTCTTGGGCCGGGTCGGGCCGCGCCGCTACCGTCGGAGCATGCGCTCCCCGAAGGACTTCTTCGCCCCCCTGGCCGTCGGTGCTCCCACCCCCGTGCGTGAGATCCCGTTCCCGCCGTCGCGGATGATCCACTTCTTCCCGCCGCACCTCGAGAAGGTGCGCGCCAAGCTGCCCGAATTGGCGCCGAAGGTCGACATCCTCCTCGGCAACCTCGAGGACGCGATTCCCGCCGACCAGAAGGAAGCCGCCCGGGCCGGGCTCGTCGAGGTCGGCAAGACCCTCGACATGGGTGACACCCAGCTGTGGACGCGCATCAACAGCCTCGACTCGCCGTGGGTGCTCGACGACCTCATCACGCTCGTCACCGAGATCGGCGACCAGCTCGACGTGATCATGGTCCCCAAGGTCGAGGGCGCGGAGGACATCCACTACGTGGACCGCCTGCTCGCGCAGCTCGAGGCGCGGGCCGGCGTGAAGAAGCCGATCCTCGTCCACGCGCTCCTGGAGACCGCCCGGGGCGTCGCCAACGTCGAGGAGATCTGCCTCGCCAGCCCCCGGATGCAGGGCCTGTCCCTCGGCCCCGCCGACCTGGCCGCCAGCCGCCGCATGAAGACCACCCGGGTCGGTGGCGGGCACCCCGACTACGTGGTGCGCCAGGACCCGACCGACGGCGAGATCGAGGGCGACCGCCCCACCTACCAGCAGGACCTGTGGCACTACACGATGGCGCGCATGGTCGACGCCTGCGCCGCCGCCGGCATCCTCCCCTTCTGGGGCCCGTTCGGCGACATCGCCGACACCGTCGCCTGCGAGGACCAGTTCCGCAACGCCTACCTCCTCGGATGCGTGGGTGCGTGGAGCCTCCATCCCGTCCAGATCGACATCGCCAAGCGGGTCTTCTCGCCCAGCGTCGAGGAGGTCACCTGGGCGAAGAACGTCATCGAGCAGATGGGTGACGGCACCGGCACCGTGATGATCGACGGGAAGATGCAGGACGACGCCACGGTGAAGCAGTGCCACGTGATCGTGGAGCTGGCCAAGAAGCTGTCGGCGCGGGATCCGGAGCTGGCCTCCTCGTACGGCTTCTGAGCCCGCCGCCGTCGGGTCCCGTGTCCCGACGCCACGGTTTCTGACGTATCGTCAGGTCCCGACAACGAGCCGGAAGGCCGGCCGTCCGAGGGGAACCCGAACATGACGCAGACCGCAGCCGCCCCGTCCTTCGACGCAGCGACGGTGGCAGCCCACCAGTTCCACGGCCAGGACATCCCGTGGTTGATCGACCACTGGGCCGCCAACCGCGGCGACCACCCGTTCCTGGTCTGGGAGCCCAGGGACGAGGGTGGCCGCACCTGGACCTACAGCGAGTTCGCCGAGGCCACCAAGCGCGTCGCCGCCGGGTTGGCCGAGCGCGGCGTCGGCGTGGGCGACAAGGTCCTCATCCACGCCGACAACTGCCCCGAGGCCGTGATCGCGTGGTACGCGATCTCCCGCCTCGGGGGCGTCGCCGTCACGACCAACACCCGCAGCGTCGCGGCCGAGGTCAACTACTTCATCACCCACGCCGAGGCCGTCGGCGCGATCACCCAGCCGCAGTACGCGGCGCTCGTGGCCGAGGCCGGCCCCGACCTGGGCTGGATCGTCGTGACCGAGGACAACTCGGGGGCGCCGGCCGCCGCCGAAGAGGCGGCGCACGGCTTCGACGGGTTCGACTCGCTCCTCGGCGATCCGGCCGACGTGCCCGCCCGACCGGTCGACCCGATGCTGCCCGCCGGCATCCTGTTCACGTCGGGCACGACGTCGAAGCCGAAGGCCGTCGTCCACACGCACGCCAACGCGCTGTGGGCCGCCAAGGTCAACCCGACCAACATCGACTTCCGGGCCGAGGACACCTATCTCGCGTTCCTCCCCTTCTTCCACGTCAACACGCAGAGCTGGGCGATCTGGTCCGTGCTGGGTGCCGGCGGCACCGTGGTGCTGCAGCCGAAGTTCTCCTCCAGCCGGTTGTGGGACGTGATCGCCAAGCACTCGGTCACCCACATCTCGCTGATCCCCTTCGTGATCAAGGCGGCGTTCGAGACGGGCATCCCCGAGGACCACACGGTGCGCGTGGGCGTGTTCGGGCTGATCATGCCGGTGCTCGACCAGATGATGGGCATGCGGGTCATCGCCGCCTACGGCATGACCGAGCTGGTCACGCACTGCATCCACTCCAACCCGTTCGAGTCGTACCCCGACCTGGCCATGGGCAAGGTGTCGCCCGGCTACGAGTGGCTGGTCGTCAACCACGAGACCGGCAAGCTGGCCGAGGTCGGCGAGATGGGCGAGCTGTGGATCCGCGGCACGCGAGGCGTCTCGGTGTTCCTCGAGTACTTCAAGAACCCCGAGGCGAACGAGAAGATGTTCACCCCCGACGGGTGGGCCCGCACCGGCGACGTGGTGCGCCTCGAGGCCGACGGCAACATCTTCTACTGCGACCGCGACAAGGACGCGCTGAAGGTCGGCGGCGAGAACGTGTCCGCCCGCGAGGTCGAGGACGTGTGCCGCACCGTGCCCGGCATCGAGGACATCGCCGTCGTCGCGAAGTCGCACGAGATGCTCGACATGGTCCCGGTCGCGTTCGTCATCAAGAACGCGTTCGCCGCCCCGGACGAGGAGATGTCGGCCGCGATCATCGATGCGTGCCAGCAGAACCTCGCCGACTTCAAGGTCCCGCGCGCCGTCTACTTCCTCGACGAGTTCCCGACGGCCGAGCTGGGCAAGATCTCGAAGAAGGACCTCCGCGAGTTGGCGGACTCGTACCCGGCCGTGTGACCGTGGGTGGGTGCAGAACCCACTCGTGACCACCGTCCACCTGCTCGCCTCCGACGGGCCGATGGGCGACGGCGCCATCGACAACCTCATCGTCAGCTCGGACGTGCACGTCGTCACCGGCGTGCTCGTCCTGGTGACGCTCGCCGCCAGCCTGATCTGGGTGGGACGGCTCGCCGTGACCCGCAAGCCGATCGACCGCGTCACCGTCGGTCTGCTCATCGCCACCGAGGTGTGCCTGATGATCCAGGCGCTCCTCGGCATCAAGCTCCTGGACCAGGGCAGCGGATTCGGGCAGCTCTACATCCACTACATCGGCGGGCTGATCCCCGTGGGCCTGTTCATCGTCGCCGGGTGGATGGGCTGGCGGCGCCTCGGTCGCTCGGCCGGGCCGCTCGCCGCCGTCGTCGGCGGTGGCGCGCTCTCCGCCGTGATGGCGTTCACGATCGGCCAGGCCTACGTCAACTCGCTCTGACCCTCCGATCCGGGCCAGCTCCGCCTCAGTTTCGCTCGCGGGCTCGCTGCTTCGGCTGCGCTACCCGGCTGTCCCATCTGGGCCGGGCCCGGCGCTCGCAATCCCGACCGGGGTGGGGGTCCACACCTCGCTCGCCGAGTTGGCCGACGACTTCGTGTTGATCGACGTCCGCAGCCACGAGTCATTCGCCGCGGCGCACATCGCCGAGCTGGGGCGCCCGGTGGAGAAGATGATCGGCGGCCTCACCGGCTGGCTCGACGAGGGGTTCGCCCTGCGCTGAGCGGACCCGCCTCGCGGGAGGACCCGGCCGTTTGACGGCGTGTCGGGCGAGCGGCCATCGTTCGCGCCATGTCGACCGATGCCGCCACGTACCGTCCCCGCCGCTCCGTCCTCTACATGCCGGGTGCCAACGACAAGGCGCTCGAGAAGGCCAAGGGCCTGGCCTGCGACGCGATCATCTTCGACACCGAGGACTCGGTGGCGCCCGACGCCAAGGCGGAGGCCCGGGGCAAGGTCGCCGCGGCAGCGACGTCCGGTGAGTACGGCCGGCGCGAGCTGACCATCCGGGTGAACGGCCTCGACACCGAGTGGTTCGAGGACGACGTGCGGTCCGCTGCACAGGCCGGCCCGTCGGGTGTGGTGGTCCCCAAGATCAACTCCGCCGCCGACGTGGCGACCGTGGAGCGACTCCTCGAGTCCGCTGGCGCGCCCGACCACACTCGCATCTGGGCGATGCTCGAGACCCCGGCCGCCATGGTGAACGCCGTCGAGATCGCGACGGCGTCCGAGCGGCTCGAGGTCCTCATCATGGGGACGAACGACATGGCGAAGGAGCTGCGGGCTGCGCTCGTCCCCGGGCGCGCACCGCTGCTGTGGGGGCTCTCGAAGTGCGTCAACGCCGCCCGGTACGCGGGCAAGACGATCCTCGACGGCGTGTACAACGACATCAAGGACGAGGAGGGCTTCGCTGCAGAGTGCCGCCAGGGCGCCGAGATGGGCTTCGACGGGAAGACGCTCATCCACCCCGCGCAGCTCGAGGCCGCCAACGCCGCGTTCGCCCCGAGCGACGACGAGGTCGAGCACGCCCGCAGGGTCATCGCCGCGTTCGAGGAGGGCCTCGCCGCGGGGAAGGGCGTCATCCAGCTCGACGGCAAGATGATCGAGAACCTCCACGTGGCGAACGCCCGCCGGGCGGTGGAGATGGCCGACGCCATCGCCGCGTTGTCCTGATCCGCCGGGCCGGCTTCGCCTCAGGTTCGCTCGCAGGCTCGCTGCTTCGGCTGCGCCACCCGGCGTTCCTGATCCGCCGGGCCGGCTCCGCCTCAGGGTCGCTCGCAGGCTCGCTGCTTCGGCTGCGCCACCCGGCGTTCCTGACTCGCCGGGCAGGCTTCTCGCTCGCGAACTCACCGCGGGGCGGGACATGGCCGGCGGGTGGTGACAGTTCGGGTGGTGACACGCGGCGGGGCCATGGTGGGCCGGGGGGTCGGGTTGTTACTATGGCGGTAGGAGAAATTCCACCGTCCTCCTGGAGCACCCATGTCGATCGACCTCGATCTCTCCAAGTACCAGCTCGGCTGGTCCGACGACGTCGACTACGTCTACAAGCCCAAGCGGGGCCTCGACGAGCAGCTCGTGCGCGACATGGTCGGCATGAAGGGCGAGCCCGACTGGATGCTCAAGAACCGCCTCAAGTCGCTGAAGGCCTTCCAGAAGCGCCCGATGCCCAACTGGGGCGGCGACATGTCGGAGATCTACTTCGACGACATCTACTACTACATCAAGCCGACCGAGAGTCAGGTGGACAGCTGGGACGACCTCCCGGACGCCATCAAGAACACCTACGAGAAGCTGGGCATCCCCGAGGCGGAGCGGAAGTACCTCGCCGGCGTGACCGCGCAGTTCGAGTCCGAGGTGGTGTTCCACCGCAACCGTGAGGACCTCGAGCGCCTGGGCGTCATCTTCTGCGACATGGACACGGCGCTCCGCGAGTACCCGGAGCTGGTGAAGCAGTACTTCGGCACCGTGATCCCGGCCAACGACAACAAGTTCTCGGCGTTGAACACGGCCGTCTGGTCCGGTGGCTCGTTCATCTACGTGCCCCCGGGCGTGAACGTGGACCAGCCGCTCCAGGCCTACTTCCGGATCAACCAGGAGAACATGGGCCAGTTCGAGCGGACGCTGATCATCGCCGACGAGGGCTCGAACGTGCACTACATCGAGGGCTGCTCCGCCCCCGTGTACACCTCCGACTCCCTCCACTCGGCGGTCGTCGAGATCGTGGTGAAGCCGTCGGCCCGGGTGACCTACACGACCATCCAGAACTGGTCGAACAACGTCTTCAACCTCGTCACCAAGCGGGCGCGGGTCGAGGCCGAGGGCCACATGGAGTGGATCGACGGCAACATCGGCAGCCGCCTCACCATGAAGTACCCGGGCGTCGTGATGGTCGGCCCCAAGGCGTCGGGAGAGGTGCTCTCCGTCGCCTACGCCGGCCCTGGCCAGCACCAGGACACCGGCTCGAAGATGGTGCACGCCGCGCCGGAGACCACGTCGAAGATCGTGTCCAAGTCGATCTCCAAGGACGGCGGCCGCACGTCGTACCGCGGTCTGGTCCACGTGGACCCCGAGGCCTACGGCTGCAAGTCCCACGTGCAGTGCGACGCGCTGATCCTCGACGAGGACTCGACCAGCGACACCTACCCCTACATGGAGGTCGGGGCGAAGGACGCGATCATCGGCCACGAGGCGACGGTCTCGAAGGTCGCCGCCGAGCAGCTCTTCTACCTCATGAGCCGCGGGCTCACCGAGGAGCAGTCCATGTCGATGGTCGTCAACGGCTTCATCGAGCCCGTCACCCGCACCCTCCCGATGGAGTACGCGGTCGAGTGGTCCCGCCTCATCGAGCTGCAGATGGAAGGCAGCGTGGGCTGAGGAACGAAGCCCACGTCCGACAGGGCGGGGCGGCGGGTGGGTCGGTCGGCTGAGGAACACGGCGCCGGGATTCGGGGGCCGACGTCCACGGACTGACGGCGCGCCTCGCAGAAAAGCGCATTGCATTTCGAAGGTCGATGGGCGAGGGTGAGACGGTCGGGCCTTCGCGGGGGCGGGGAGGCTGGCACGGGTCGGCGGCAGGGCGTCCCGGCCTCACGAAACGGAGCGGACCATGTCGACTCGTGGCTCGAACGCGCACTCATCCCGACCCCATCGGCTCCGGCTCATGGCGGCGCTGCTGGCGGTGGCGACCCTCACGGCGCTGCCGACGACCGGGTCGCCGGTCTCGGCCATCACCAACATGGGGCCGTTCAACGATCGGCTGGCGATCCAGGTCGACGAGCTGGGCCAGTTCAACATCGGTGCGCTCCCCGACCCGACGACCGGTGACGCCGTCACGGGGAGCTTCAGCCTGAGCTTCGAGTGGCCCCTGCCACCCGGCACATCGTTCGCCACGGTGCGGGTGGGCACCACCGACACCGAGCTCCGCACCCCGACGACCCCGCCGGCCGAGGTGACCGGCGAGCTGGCGAACACGACGGGCTACACCGCCGGGGACGTCGGCGTGACGCAGAAGGTCAGCATCGTCGACAACCCCTTCAGCGGCCGGACGGACCTCGGGCGGATCGAGTACACGGTCACGAACAACGGCAGCGCGGCGGCCGACGTGGGGTTGCGCTACCTGAACGACGTCGACGTGGCGGGCAACGACGAGGCGCCGTTCCGGGTCCCGGGAGTCGGCGAGGTCACGACGGAGACGGAGTTCGCCGGCGCGACCATCCCCCAGTACTTCAACGTGTTCAACGACCTGAGCGACGCCCAGCGGGTCGGGCTCGCCGTGATCAGCGGCAACGGCGCCACCACCCCCGACCGCGTGGTCATCGGCCGGTGGCCCGAGATGGACTCGACGACGTGGGACTACACGAGCGCTCCGGGCACGGCGAACGGCGACAGCGCGTACCTCGTCTACTTCAACCCGACGAGCCTCGCCGCGGGCGCCAGCCGCACGTACGTGACGTACTACGGCCTCGGGGACGTGTCGGTGACCACCGGGCCCAACCTCTCGGTCGGGGCCACGTCGCCCGCTGCGCTCGAGCTCACCGACTGCGCCTACGTCCCGAACCCCTTCGAGGTGGTCGGGACGATCGAGAACACCGGGACGGCACCCGCAACGGGCGTGACCGCCGCCCTCACGCTGCCCGCCGGGTTGTCCCTCGCGGCGGGTGACCTCGAGCAGGCCGTGCCGGACCTCGCGGTCGGAGCCAGCGCCGAGGTCACGTGGTCCGTGACCGCTGCCAACCGGGCGACCGCCGCGGACCTGGAGATCGGTGTCAGCGCTGCGGCCACGGGGATCACCGCGGTGACCACCACCCGGACGGTGAGCGTCCCGGCGGCGTGCGCCGCGGAGAACACGCCGCCGGTGGCGACGGATCAGTCGTTGTCGACGCCGGTGGACACGGCGTTGCCGGTGACGCTGGCGGCCACCGACGCGAACGGTGATCCGCTGACGTTCGCGGTGGTGTCGCAGCCGGCGAACGGGACGCTGACGGGGACGGCGCCGGACCTGACCTACACGCCGGCGGCGGGGTTCACCGGGTCCGATTCGTTCACGTTCACGGCGAACGACGGGACGGCCGACTCGAACGTGGCCACGATCACGATCCAGGTGGGCGACGCAGCGGTGAACACACCGCCCGTGGCGTCGGATCAGTCGTTGTCGACGCCGGTGGACACGGCGTTGCCGGTGACGTTGGCGGCCACCGACGCGGACGCTGATCCGCTGACGTTCGCGGTGGTGTCGCAGCCGGCGAACGGGACGCTGACGGGGACGGCGCCGGACCTGACCTACAGGCCGGCGGCGGGGTTCACCGGGTCCGATTCGTTCACGTTCACGGCGAACGACGGGACGGCCGACTCGAACGTGGCGACGGTCACCATCCAGGTGGGGGACGAGGTGCCGCCGGTCGAGTGCCTGGAGGGTCGTTCGCTGAAGTACTCGACGAGTGCCCGGCGGTCCCATGGCGAGCTGTTGGACGGTGCGACGGTGGGTCGTGCCGAGCGTGCCCGCCGCATCGCGGTGTTCCTGGCGCCGTACTGGCGGAACCTGCGCGGTGACGACCGGGTGGTGTTCGAGCTGGACGGTGTCGAGGTCGGCGTGGAGCATCGTGCTCCGTACGACCTGCTGGGGACTCGCCGGAACGGCAAGGCACGGCTGCTCGACGTGACGGAGCTGGAGGACGGGCCGCACACCGTGCGGGTCACCGTGGAATGGCGGGACGATCGGCCGCCGTGCAGCCTCGAGGCGACGTTCACGGTGGACAACACCCGTCCCGACCACGAGGAGCACGGTGGTCATGGTTGGGGTCACTGGCACGGCCGGGGCGGCTGGGGTCACGGGGACGACCACCATGACGACGGTGGATGGCGCGACGGTGGACGCATGGGCGGCGCCCGCGGCTGACGAGGACGGTGGGACCCGGTCGGCCATCCCGGCGACGGGGCAGGCCGGGTCCCCCAACCTGTGAGGCTCGGGGAGTGCGCCCGCGGCGACGCCCGCTCGCGCGCCACACTGTGTCGATGCCGATGCGCGAGAGCTGCAAGTTCTTCGAGAGTCGCACCTACTCCAACGGCGAGACCGTTCGGAAGTGCGACCTCGACCTCGCGCCCGAGGCGCCATGGCGATGCCCGGCTGACTGCCACGCGTTCCAGCCCCGCCTCGCCGACGTCAACTGGAACCACGGCACGCTCGTGACACCGCCCACGCCGCCGGAACCGGCCAGCGTGGCGGCGGGGGACCCCTCGATCGCCGCCCTCCTCGACGAAGCCGAGAACATCGTGAACCTGGCGGTCGTGCGCACCCGCGCCGAGGTCGAGGCCGAACGCGCCCGCCAGGCGCCTCGTGGGGCCGCAGGCGGTGTCGGCGGCCTGACGCAGCGCTTCCTCGGCAGGTTCCGGCGGCGGCCCGAGCGCTGACGGCCGGAGCGGGCTCCGTCGCCGTGCCGGCGGGGTTTCGCCGCTGGGCGGCACCCCGGTAGATTTCCACTGTCTGGATCGGAGAAATTCCGACCCAAGGAACCTGGAGCCCCCCGTCACGTGAGCACCCACCTCAGCGACCTCATCTCGGAACTCGACTGGCCGACGCCCGAGCTCGAGGAGTGGCGGTACAGCCGTGTGGGCGATCTCGAGGTCTCGGCCTACCAGCCCGCCTCGCTCGCCACCTCGGCGCTGCCCCCCGAGATGCTGGCCGAGCGGGACCTGCTGTCCTCGCGGGCTGCGACGGTGCTGCTGCGCAACGGCAGGGTCGTGAGCGTCGACGTCGACGAGACCTACGCGGCACAAGGCCTCCGGGTGGGGCGTGCGGCCGAGATCGATCCTGCCGCCGACACCACCGTCGAGGCGGTCGACGCCTTCGTGCAGCTCAACGCGGCGGGCGCCGACCCGGTCCTGGTCGACGTGCCGCGCAACCTCGTGGTGGACCGGCCGGTGGTCGTCGTCCACTGGGTCGACGAGGACGGGGCGTTGTCGCTCTCCCGGGTCGTGGTCCGCGCCGGAGAGAACAGCGAGTCCTCCGTGATCGAGCTGACCCGCGGTTCGGCGGACGGTGGTCTGGTCGTCCCGGTGACCCGAATCGACGTCGCGGCCGCCGCCCGCCTGCGGCACATGTCGGTCCAGCGCCTCGGGCCCTCGGTCAACCAGGTCGGGTTGAACTCGGCCCACGTGGGTCAGTCCGCCGACCTCAAGGTTGGGCACGTCGCCCTCGGCGGTGACTACGCCCGGCTGCGGTTCGACTCCAACCTGTCGGGACGCGGGGCGACCGGCACGATCACCGCGCTGTACGCCGGCGACGGCACGCAGATGCACGACCTCCGCACGTTCCAGCGGCACACGGCGCCCGACACGACCTCCGACCTCCTCTTCAAGGGGGCGGTCGACGACCACGCCCACGCCGTCTACACGGGCCTGATCCACATCACCCCCGAGGGTCGCGGCACGAACGCCACCCAGTCGAACCGCATCATCAAGCTGAGCCCCGACGCATGGGCGGAGTCCGTGCCGAACCTCGAGATCGAGCACAACGACGTCCGCTGCGCCCACGCGTCCACGGTGGGGCCGATCGACCCGGACCAGCGCTTCTACCTCGAGAGCCGCGGCGTCCGCCCCGACGACGCCGAGCGCCTGGTCGTGCTCGGCTTCTTCGCCGAGGTGCTCGCCACCCTGCCCGTCGGCGAGCTCGCCGAGGACCTGGCCCTCTCGGTCGTCGAGAAGGTCGGGGACCCGTCGTGATCGACCTCTGCCCGCTCGACGAGCTCGAGGACGGCGGCGTCCGGCGCTTCGACGTGAAGGGCCGCTCCCTCGCCGTCGTGCGCCTCGGTGACGACGTCTACGCCCTGGGCGACCGGTGCAGCCACGCGGAGGTGTCCCTCAGCGACGGTGAGGTGGACGGCGAGGAGTGCACGGTCGAGTGCCCGAAGCACGGGAGCGAGTTCGACCTCCTGACGGGTGAGCCGCGGTCGCTGCCGGCGACCCGACCGGTGCCCGTGTACGACGTGTCCGTGGTCGAAGGGATCGTGAAGGTGAAGCTGTCGTGAGCGAGCTGGTGATCCAGGGGTTGACCGCCGAGGTCGACGGCAAGCAGATCCTCCACGGGGTCGACCTGACGGTCCGCTCCGGTGAGGTCCACGCCATCATGGGGCCGAACGGCTCCGGCAAGAGCACCCTGTCCAACGTGCTGATGGGGCGCGGCGACTACCGGGTGACCGGCGGGTCGGTCACCCTCGACGGGGTCGACCTGCTCGGCCTGGCGACCTGGGAGCGTGCGCAGGCGGGTCTCTTCCTGGCGATGCAGTACCCGACCGAGGTGCCGGGCGTGTCGATCCAGGACCTCCTCGCCGCCAGCTTCGAGGCCGGCGGCCGTGACACCTCGACCATCTCGGCGACCTTGCAGCGAGAGGCCGCGGCGGTCGGGTTGGAGGCGGCGTTCCTGGATCGGCCCCTCAACGTCGACTTCTCGGGCGGTGAGAAGAAGCGCAACGAGACGGTGCAGATGGCCGCCCTCGCTCCCAAGTTCGCCATCCTGGACGAGATCGACTCCGGCCTCGACGTCGACGCGCTGCGCCAGGTCAGCCGCAGGGTGGAGGCCGCCACTCGCGACGAGGGCCTCGGCGTGATCGCCATCACCCACTACAACCGGCTGCTCGAGGAGCTCCACGCCGACGTGGTGCACATCTTCGCCGCCGGGCGGATCCATGAGAGCGGCGGCCCGGAGGTCGCCACCCGCCTGGAGCAGTCCGGCTACGCCGCCTGGACGGGCGACGACGACACCGAGTCGGCGGGCGCCACCCCCGGGATGGCGGGCGACCCCTTCGGCGACCTCTTCGCCTGACCTACCGCCGTGGGGGGTGTGGGTGGGGGGGGGGGGGGGGGGGGGGGGGGGGGGGGGTGCTGCTGCTGACAAAGAAAGTGAAGCCCGGCGGTTATTTCCCCTTCGGCCCGTTCCTGGCCGTCGGTTCCTTCGTGGCCCTGCTCTTTGGCGAGGAAATCCTCGCCGGTTACGCACTCTGGA
>JAEZFI010000193.1 GCA_023437745.1 Actinomycetes bacterium | reverse complement strand
CCCGCGGCGGGGGGCTCCCCGGCCGGGGCTGCGCCCCCCCCCTCGAGTGCGGGGTCGACGAGATCAACGTCGTGGTCGTGTGCACCGACACGTTCGCCCAGAAGAACCAGGGCCAGACCACGCAGGGCCTGATCGACACGTGGGACCAGATCGCGGAGGCGGCGGCCGGGACCGGGCTGCGGACCAGCGTGACGCTCGCCGCCAGCTTCGGGTGCCCGTACGAGGGCGAGGTCCCCGTCGACCGGCTCGTGTCGGTCGTGGAGGCGGTGGCCCAGGGCGCGCCGGACGAGATCGCCATCGCCGACTCGATCGGGGTGGCCGTCCCGACCGACGTGCGCGAGCGGATCGCTGCCGTGCGGTCGGTGCTCGGCGACGCGGCGCTCCGCTGCCACTTCCACAACACCCGGAACACCGGGCTCGCCAACGCGGCGGCAGCGGTCGAGGCGGGGGTGCGGGTGCTCGACAGCTCGTTCGGCGGGATCGGTGGCTGCCCGTTCGCCCCGAACGCCACGGGCAACATCCCCACCGAGGACCTCGTCTACCTCCTCCACCGGATGGGCCACCCCACCGGCGTGGACCTCCCGGCCCTGATCGGCAACGTCGACTGGCTGGAGGGCGCGCTCGAGCACGGCGTGCCCGGGCTGGTGGGCAAGGCGGGCGTCTTCCCCGCCGTCGCCGCCGGCTGAGACCGCACGCGGGGTCCGTTCGACGACCCGGGCCGCCGCCGCGGATTGGCCGCGGGCAAGAGACCCCTCTTACCCTCGACGTCGTGACCCAGACCAGCACGCCGCCGGCGCGCCGTCCTGCGTACCAGCGCCTGGCCGACGCCCTGCGCGTCCAGATCCTGGCGGGCGAGCTCCGGCAGGGCGATCGTCTGCCCGGCGAGGCGGACCTCTGCGGCCGTCACGGGGTGAGCCGCTCGACGGTGCGGGAGGCGATCCGGCTCCTCGAGGCGCAGCACCTCGTGTTCACCACCCGGGGCACGACCGGCGGCACCTTCGTGGCGATCCCTGCGCCCGACCGGATCTCCGACGACCTCGGCACGTCCGTCGACCTGCTGATGACGAACCACTCGCTCAGCGTCGACCAGGTGCTCGAGGCGCGGAAGGTCATCGAGGTCCCCGCGTCGGCGCTGGCCGCGGCCCGCCGCACCGAGGAGCAGCTCGACGCCCTCCGGGAGTGCGTGTCCGAGGGGCGCGAGGCCAACGAGCGCTTCCACGCCATCCTGCTCGCGGCGTCGGGCAACCCTCTCGTCGAGGTCGTGTGCCGGCCGCTCTTCGACGTCCTCCGGGACCGGCTGCGGAGGGACCAGGCGTCCGAGGAGTTCTGGTGCGCCATGGACGGCGACCACCGACGGCTCCTGGAGCTGGTCGAGGCGGGGGACGCGGAGGGCGTGGCGGCGGAGATGTCGCGCCACCTGGACCAGCTTGCCGCCGGCTACCGGAAGATCGAGCGGCCGGCGCGGTGAAGCTGTTCGGCCTCGGGCTCGTGAAGAACGAGGTCGACGTCCTCGAGCAGTCCGCTCGTCACGCGCTGCGCTGGTGCGAGCGCCTCCACTACCTCGACAACGGCTCCGACGACGGCACCTGGGAGCTGATCGAGCACCTGGCGAAGGCGACGCACGGTCGCGTCGTGGCCGTCGGCCGTCACGATGGCCCGTTCTCCGACGGACTGCGAGGCCTCGTCTACGACGAGGTCCGGCACTCCCTCGGACGGGACGACTGGTGGCTCCAGCTCGACGCCGACGAGTTCATCGAGGGCGACCCGCGCCCGGCGATCCGGGCCGCGGCCGCCGAGGGTCACAACCGGATCAGGGTGTGGCAGGCGCAGTTCGCGTTCACCGACGAGGACCTCGCCGAGTGGGAGGCGGGGCGCGACGATCGCACCCGCCCCATCCAGGAGCGCCGCCGGTGGTACCGGGCCGACTGGCGGGAGTCCCGGCTGTGGCGCCACGACCCGGGTCGGGCGTGGGGGAGCGGCTCGCAGACGTACCCGGAGTGGGCCGACTCACCGAGCCGCTGGTCGTTGGTCAACCGGCACTACCAGTACCGGGATCCCGAGCAGATCCAGCGGCGCGTCGCTGATCGTCACGGCGTGTTCCCACACGTCACGTCGCCTGAGTGGCGGGCCTTCGTGACGCCGACGGCGGGGTTGCGGCACCTCGGTGACGGCGACGTGATCCACGTCGACCGCGTCCGGTTCGCCGCCGGTCAGGTCGGGCACCGGCTCCGCCAGCGCGGCCGCCGGTTGCAGGGGGTGTCGTGAGCGGGGGTCAGCGGTCGACGTGCCAGACGATCACCGACGCCGACGGATCGTCGGGGTCCAGCTCGACGTCGACCTGACGCGGGAACGGCGGCTCGCCGGCCGCCTCGATCTCGATGGGCGGGTCCTCCCGCGGGACTTCGAGCAGCTCTTGCAGGGTCAGCCCGATGCCGGCGAGCATCATCCCGGAGGCGGTCGATCGGAACCGGTCGACGCTGCGGGTCGGGCGGATGACCTCCGGATGCGTCCACGTGTCGGGGAGCCACTCGGCCTCGACCCAGACCTGCGGGCTGTCGTCGGGGTCGTCGTCGGGGTCGCGCAGGAAGCCCCACTCGTCGTCCCCGGCCCCCTCGCCGGGTTCGTCGCCGTCGGACCAGCGCTCCATCACCTCAGGCTAACCGTGCCCGGACGCGCAGCATCCGTGGCCCGGGGGGAAGGACCACGGATGCTGCAGGACCTGGAGGGAACCGGTCCCGGGTAGCGCAGCGGAAGAAGGCCGAGGAACGAGGCCGAAACTGACCGGAGCTGGCCCGGGACCAGAAGAGAATCAGGCCCGGGCGGCCTGGATGTCCAGCTCGATCTTCACCTTCTTGCCCACGAGGACCCCACCGCCGGCGAGCGGCTGGTTCCACGTGAGGCCGAACTCCTCGCGGTCGATCTCGGTCTGGGCGCTGAAGCCCGCCTTGGTGTTGCCCCACGGGTCCTGGCCGGCGCCGTTGAACTCGACGGAGAGGAGGACCGGCTTGGTCACGCCGTTCACGGTGAGGTCACCGGTGACCGTCCACTCGTCGCCGGAGGGCTCGACCTTCGTCGACACGAAGGTGATGGTCGGGTACTGCTCTGCGTCGAGGAAGTCGGGGGAGAGGAGGTGCCCGTCGCGGCCCTCGTCGCCGGTCGTGATCGACGCGACCTGGATGGTCGCGTTCACCGAGGAGTCCTCGGGGCGGTCGCCGACGACGAGGTCGACGGAGTAGTCCGCGAACCGGCCGCGAACCTTCGTGACCATGAGGTGGCGGGCGACGAACTCCACGGTGGAGTGCGCGGTGTCGACGGCCCAGGCGCCGGCGGCGGGGACGGATCGGCCCTCGACGACGCGCACGGGCTCGGTGACGGAAGTGGTGGTCTCGCTCATCGGTGTGCTCCTGTAGATGATTGCTTCGAATTCGAACGGTAGCAGATCGTTTCGATTCAAACAACCCCTGGGCTACACTCGTCCACATGGACGCAGCGGCTGAGGATCGGGAGCACCCCGCCTGGCTCGACGACGATGAGCAGGAGACCTGGCGCGCCTTCATCAAGGCGATCACGGTGCTGGACCGGCTGCTCGACCGCGACCTCAAGCCGCACGGCCTCTCGCCCGAGGACTACGGCATCCTCGCCATGCTCTCCGAGGTCCCCGACCAGCAGCTGCGGTTCGGTGAGCTGGCCGAGACGCTCGGCGTGCCCCGACCGTTCCTGACCTACCGGTTCCAGCGCCTCGAATCCGCCGGACTCGTCGAGCGACGCACCTGCCCGACGGACGCCCGCGGCGCCTACCTGGGCCTCACCCGCGCCGGCGCCGAGCGCGTCGAGGACGCTGCGCCGGCCCACGTCGCCAGCGTCCGCCATGCGATCTTCGACCACCTGACCCGGGAGCAGATGCGCCAGCTGGGCGAGATCATGCGCGCCGTCCTCGGCGGCATCGAGCGCACGACGCGCTGCGACGAGGAGTGACGAGCGTCGGAGCTGGCCCGGCCCGTCGAGTACGGCCGGGTAGCGCAGCCGAAGAAGGCCGAGGGACGAGGCCGAAACTGAGCGGAGCTGGCCCGGCCCGTCGAGTACTGACAGGCTGACGCCCGTGTCGAGCGTCGCGTCCACGCCGCGCCCCGTGGTGGCGGCAGTCGAGCTCCGCCACCGGTTCGGCGACCACGTGGTGCTCGACGGCGCGTCGTTCACCATCGCGCCGGGCGTCACCGGGCTGCTCGGTCCCAACGGGGCCGGCAAGACGACGCTGATCAGCATGATGATGGGCCTCCGCTCGCCCGATGCCGGCGACCTGCGGGTGCTCGGCGTCCACCCTGTCGAGGCCGGCCCCGCGCTCCGGGCACACGTCGGCTACGCGCCCGAGCACCACCTCCTGCCGCCGGACCTCCAGGCCCACGCCTACGTGCGGCACCTCGCAGAGGTGCACGGCATCCCCCGGAGGGCCGCCACGACACGGGCGTCGGACGCGTTGTGGTGGGTGCAGCTGGGGGAGGAGCGCTTCCGCACGCTCGGCACGCTCTCGACCGGGCAGCGGCAACGGGTGAAGCTCGCCGCCGCGCTCGCCGGTGATCCGCGGCTGCTGCTGCTCGACGAACCGACCGACGGGCTCGATCCGGCGCAGCGTGACGCGATGCTCGCCCTCATCCGCCGTGTCGGGCACGAGTTCGGCATCGACGTGGTGCTGTCGTCCCACCTCCTCGACGAGGTGGAGCGCACGTGCGACCGCGTGCTGGTCATCGACGGCGGCGTGATCGTCGCGCAGGGCACCATCGACGAGCTGCGGGGTCCGGACCAGGGGCTCGAGGTGGTGGTGGACGGCGATCCCGAGCCGCTGCTGGCCGAGCTCCGGGCGAGGGGTGTGGTCGTCGCGCTCGACGGCTCCGTCATCGTGGTGTCCGGGGCCCCTGCCCTCGCGACGATGGTGCGCGACGGCGTCGCCCGCCACGGTCTCGGGCTGCGGCGGATGGTTCGCCGCCGCTCCTCCCTCGCCGAGGTGGTGACGGGTCCCCGATGACCTCCGGCGCCGTCCTGCACTCGACCGGGTACCGGCCCCACGACGGGCCCCGCACCGGTGTGGCCGGCGCCATGCGGTCGGTCACCGCCGTGACGCTGCGCCACGCGATGGGCATCGGCCGCCCGGCCCGGGCGAAGGTCTTCCCGATCCTCGCGATCGTGGTGGCGTACGTGCCGACGCTCGTCTTCATCGGGGTGGCGGTCCTCGGCAACCGGCTGGAGCGGGAGGGGGCACCGGGGCGGGCGATGGCCGACGCCTTCATCCCGTCCTACGCCGGGAACTACCTGCAGATCGTCCTGGCCATCCTCGTGCTGGCGGCGTTCGTGGCGCCCGAGGTGCTCTGCCCCGACCGGCGGACGGGCATGCTCGGCCTCTACCTCGCCGCCCCGCTGAACCGAGTCACCTACCTGCTGTCGAAGGGTGTGGCGGTCGCGGCCATGCTCTCGGTGGTCACCGTGGGGCCGCCGCTCCTCCTGCTGGCCGGGTACGCGTCGCAGGGCTACGGGCCGGTGGGCCTCGACGGGTGGATGGCGACCGTCGGCCGGATCCTCGCTGCGGGAGCGGTGATCGCCGCGGTCCAGACGTCCGTCTCGCTGGCGGTCTCCTCGCTCACGACGCGCACCGCTGCCGCGTCCGCGGCGTTCCTCGGGCTGCTCGTCGGCGTCTCGGGGCTCGTCGGCTTCGCCGTGGTGTCGGGCGGGGCGTCGCCACGCTGGAACCTCGCGAACCTGGCGACGCTCCCGTACGAGGCGACGTTCCGCATCTTCGGCGAGCCCAGCCCACTGGTCGTCGTCCCGTACGAGGAGCTCCCGGCCATGGAGGTCGCCGCCGCCACGGCGGCATGGATCGCGGTCTCGCTGGTGGTGGTGGCCCTGGCCTATCGCCGGGTGGAGGCCGCGCGATGACCGGCGAGCTGCGTGCGATCGCCGGCGCGCCGATGGTCACGCTCGACTCGGTCACCAAGCGGTACCGCGGCGTCGTCGCGGTGTCCGAGGTCTCGTGCGAGCTGGGACCCGGCGTGACCGCAGTGCTCGGCCCGAACGGCGCCGGCAAGTCGACGGTCCTCCGGTTGGCCTGCGGCCTGACCCGGCCCACCGACGGCGTCGTCCGCATCCACGGGCACGATCCCCGGCGGGAACCCCGTGTCGCGCGCTTCGTCGGCGTCGTGCCCCAGCACCACCGGCTGCTGCCCCGCACCAGCGCACTCCGCTTCGTGGAGCTGGCCGGCACCCTCAGCGGCGTGGAGGACCCGGTCGCCGCCGCCCGCACGTCGCTCGAGGCCGTCGAGCTGGACCCGGACGACACCCGCCCGACCGAGCAGTACTCCAACGGGATGCGGCAGCGCGTGAAGATCGCGCAGGCGCTGGTCACGGGACCGTCGATCCTCGTGGTGGACGAGCCGCTCAACGGCCTCGACCCGCGGCAGCGCGAGCGGATGATCGACACGCTGCGGGAGCTGGGCCGCCAGGGTCGCTGCGTCGTCATCTCGTCGCACGTGCTCGAGGAGGTCGAGCGGTTCGGGTCGCGGGTCGTGGTGCTCGACCGGGGCCGTCTGGTGGCCGAGGGGGACGTGGCCGGGATCCGGGCGTTGATGGACGACCGACCCCACCACCTCCGGATCGGGACCGATCGCCCGCAGGACCTGGCCGCGGCGCTGATCGAGTCGGGCGCGGTCACCGAGTGCCGGCTCGGCACCGGGCAGGTCGAGGTCGCCTGCACGGACGTGGCGACCTTCGCCCGGGCGCTCGCTCCGACCGCGGTGCGGGTGGGTGCCGAGCTCACGGAGGTGCGGCCCCTCGACGAGGACCTCGAGAGCGTGTTCCGCTATCTGACGCAGGGGGCCCGCCCGCAGTGACGGCGACCTTCGCGCTCTGGTCGACGTTCGTGCGCGCCGTGGCGTCGCGGGCGCGCCTCGCCGGGTTCCTCGGCGTGGTGGTCCTGGTGGTGGCCGTTGCCTCGCGCACCCGGACCGACGGGGTCACCGTCCTCGACGCCGTGCAGTTCGTGGACCTGGTGGGTGTGTCGTTCGCCGCGCCGGTGGCGGCGCTCGTGTTCGGCGTCGGCGTGCTCGGCGACATGGTCGACGACGGGACGCTCGTGTACCTCTGGCTCCGGCCGGTGGCCCGCTGGCGGCTGGCGTCGAGCGCCGCCGTCGCGTCGTGGACGCTGGCCGTGCCCATGGCGCTCGTCCCCGTGCTCGCCGGCTGCACGGTGCTGGGGGTCTCGGATCGGATCACGGCGGCGGCGGTGCTCGGCACCGGTGGTGCGGTCGCGGCGTACTCGTCGGTCTTCGTGTGGCTGGGGCTCGTCAGCCGCCGGGCCCTGGTGTGGGGTGTCGGCTACCTGCTGATCGTCGAGCAGTTCGCGGCCCGGGGCGGCCGCTCCCTGGGCGCGCTGTCGATCCGGGCGCACGCCCTCTCGATCGTGTCGGGGCGCACCGGGGTCGAGCTGCCGGTGGCCTGGTTCGAGCCGCTGCCGTCGGGCATCGTCCTCGCCGTGGTGACGCTGGCCGCCGTGGCGGCCACGGTGCTCACCCTCCGCCTCCGCGACGTCGCCTGAGCACCGCCGTTCTGTGTCGTGGATCGCGCCAGAACTGGCG
>JAEZFI010000112.1 GCA_023437745.1 Actinomycetes bacterium | reverse complement strand
CGGCTGGACGGCACGCCCGCCGTCGGCGAGGCGGGCGAGGCGTTCGCTGCACTCACCTGACGGGATGCCGCAGCGCCGGCTGATCTCGCCGAGCCGCATCGGCTGGTCGAGGGCGTCGATCAGCCTCACGTCACGCTGGTCGAGGCGGATGGGCTCGTCGCTGTCGCCTTCCACGACGAGCGCACCGCGGTCGACCTGCCCGACCCACATCCACGTCGGTCGCCACCACGAGTCCTCGTCGGGGACGGTCGCTCCCCCCGGCGCCTGCCCTGGCGCCGCCAGCGGCTCCGGCGAGGTCGAGGGATCGGCACCGAGCGCGACGAGCACGTCGGACAGGCCGACGCGGGTTGCGCTCCCGTCGAGGACGTCCGTCGACCACCACCCCTCGGGGGTTCGGACGACGTAGCTGCTAGCCGCGGCCGGACGAGCGCTCACGAATCCTCGATCTCGCTCGGCACCCCGCCACACATCGCCCGCAGCTCATGCGGCCCATGTTGCCGTATGCCCTCCCACAGGTCGACCTCCGCGACGGCCCGGTCCCACGGTCGCAGCGGCGGGTACCCGACGGGCCGGTGCCGGAACGGGGCGGTCGTGAAGAACTCCTCGTCGACCTCGTAGCCCGTGAGCTCACCGCTCGAGTCCTCGTGGAAGTGCACCAGCGACACGTCGTCGGCCGCCAGCGCGATCGTGACGGCCGGGCGAGGCGTCGCCTTGGGGTTCCGATCGGAGCCGTGGATCACCGCCGGGTCGAACATCAGGGCAGCACCAGCCGGGACGTCGACGCCCACCGACATCGCGGCGAAGGCCTCCTGGGGCTCCTCGGTGACCACCGCCGAGTCCGGGATGCGGCTCGGGCGGATCGTGTCGGTCCATCGATGGCTGCCCGGCACGACCGCCAGGCCGCCGTTCGTCCGATCGGTGTCGACCAGCGGACACCAGAGGAACACGACCCGGCTCTCGCGCTCGTCCACGTAGGTCCAGTCGTGGTGGAAGGGCACGGGTCCGCCGCGAACGCCGCCCTTCGAGGTGACGGCGACCATGAACGGCCGGTACCCGGGCACCAGGGCGGGCAGGCGGTCGCCGACGACGGCGCGGATCGCGAGGTCGGTGTCCCGGGCCACGGTGCCGTTCGCGTCCTTGGGCGAGGCGAAGAAGCCGTGGTCGTCCGGGAGCTCGAGCCGGTCGATCACCTCACGGATCCCCACCACCTGCGACCTGTCGAGGGCATCGACGAGGCGGAACCCGTCGGGCCCGACGTGGTCCCGGCGCCCACGCTGCACCGCCGGCAGGTCGAGTGAGGGCGACGAGCAGACCTCGAGCTCGAGCAGCACCCGGGTCCCGTCGGTGTGGTTCGGGTGCGCACCGATCGCCGTATCGGGTGCCAGCACGACGACGTCGCCCCGACGCAGGGGGATGGTGGCCACGTCGGGGACGGAGCGCTCGGTGGGCAGCGGCCCCGGCACTGCCCGTCCGGCTCTGAGGACGCAGAGCTGTCCGTCGTGGCCGTCGATGTCGTCGCACGCGACGAGCAGGCGGAACGCTGCGCCGTCCGACGCGTCGATCGGCGTGCGCACCGGGCGGGAGGGCGCCCACTCACGGGTGACGATCGGACGGGCGGACAGGGTCCGGCTGCCCGGAGCGATGCGGGCGACCAGCCGATCCACGGCTGCGGCCTCGTCCGCGAGGAGCGGGCGCAGCGGCAGCGGCGACGGTCCTGCGAGCTCTGCCGCCCGGATCGCCGCCAGCGCCGCCGGTTCGCCCGACGCGGCGCCGGTGAGCACGGCGAAGCCGTCCCGCCGCACTCGTCGACGAGCTCGATCCGTCAGGCCTCCTGGCGATCGGCGGAGCATGCTCAGGACGAGGTGACGCTGCCGCCGGGGACGCCCCCGTCGGGGATCTTCGCGGCGCCGACCCGGGCGGCGCCTTCCCGCCTCGACCGCCGGCCCTGGCGGATGCTCCGGACCATCTGATCCAGGTAGGTCGACTCGACCCCCGTGATCTGCGACCGCACGAACTCGACGAGCCGGAGGGGTCGCCGCAGCGTCGCCAGCGAGTAGAACACCGCCAGCAGCGCGAACTGCACGATCCGCAGCTGTCGCCCCGACATCCTCGGGTTGAAGCTCCGCGCCGCCGAGGAGGAGCGGGAGAGGCCGATGAAGCACGTCGCCTCGTCCACGACCAGGCGGCCGTCGGACACGAGTCGCTCGAAGTCCGCGCTGCCCGGGTAGGGGCAGAACATGATCGGGGCGCAGTCGTCACAACCGGCGAGTGCGGCCTTCACCAGGAACCGCAGCGACATCGCCAGGTCCGACCACCGCTCCTCCGGGTGGCCGATGATGATGTTCACGTGGGTCTTCAGGCCGACGCGGTGGGCCACCCGCAGCGAGGTCAGGATGTGCGGGAGCTTCACCTTCTTGTCGAAGATCCGCAGCATGCGCTCCGAGCCGCTCTCAGGGGCGTAGACGATGTTCCGGCACCCGGTCTCGTAGAGCCGCCGGAGCACCTCCTCGTCCAGGGCCTCGGCCCGGGTGCCCACCGGGATCTGCCAGGTGATGTCGAGGCCGCGCCGATCGAGGGCGTCGCAGAAGTCGAGCGTCCACCGCCGCTTGGTGATGGCCGTGAGGTCGCAGAAGTTGATGTTCCGGACCGAGTGCTCCTTGACGTAGGCCTCGATCTCGTCCACCACGTCGTCGGGGTCGCGCACCACGTACCGGGTGGTCCACATCTGCGGCGACGAGCAGAACGAGCACTTGTAGGGACAGCCGCGCGTCGCCAGGAGCGGCATGGAGCGCCCGCGGTCGACCCCGAAGAACGGGTGGCGGAAATAGTCCTCCAACGGGAACAGGTCCCACGCCGGCCGTGGCACCTCGTGGAGCTGCCGCATCCGCCGGGGCAGCCCGCCGCTGAGCGGCTCGCGACTCGGGTCGCGAGCCACCACGCCGGGCAGGCCCGCGACGGAGGCTCCGGAGCTCAGGCAGTCCACCAGCTCCAGGATCGTGGCCTCGCCCTCGCCGAGCACCACGTAGTCGATGGCGTCCGTCTGCTCGAACATCCACTTCCAGAAGGACGTGGCGGTCTCACCGCCCACCACGATCGGCACCTCGGGGAACCGCTGCCGGATCGCGTCGAGCAGCTCGCGCGTCTGCGGCCACTCGTGCACGAACATCAGCGTGATGCCGATCAGCTCGGTGTCCGCCGGGATCCGCTCGACGACCTCGGCGGGTGCGAGCCCCCTCCGCTGGAGCGGGCCCACTGGCGAGTCGACGAGGGAGACCTGCTCGATGCCGGAGCCGGCGGCGTCGACCACGGACACCCGGTGCCCGACCTCGCGGAGGGTCGCCGCGATGTAGGCGAGGCCCACGGGCGGCGTCGGCCCATGGGTCGACAGGCTGCTCGGGATGGTCAGCACCGGCGGGCGGATCAGGGTCACGTGCGTCGCGACGAAGCGCGGGCCCCTCAGCTCCACGGACACCGCCTCGGCCATCTCACCTCCCCCGCTCGACGCCTGGACGGACGAGTGTAACGCCGGCGGGCGGTGACCGATCCGCCGCCCCTCCGTTACCGTCGGTAGCCATGACCCAGACCAAGGCGCACGTGGGCGGCGACGAGCTGACCGCCGTCGGCCCGAGCGGAGCAGGCTCCGACGCCTCGATCGCAGCCGCCACGGCGCATGCACTGCTCGTCACCCTGCCCGTCGGCGCGCTCGGCTGCAGCGTCCTCTTCGACGCGGCTTCGCACCTGGCGCGGCAGATCGAGTTCGCTCGTCCGTCGTTCTGGCTGGTGACGGTGGGCCTCGTCGCCGGCGTCGTCGCGGGCCTCGCCGGCCTGGGCGCGGGGAGGAGGCTGCCCCACGGCAGTCCGGCGCGGCGGCTGATGGTCCGCCATCTCGTCGTCACCGATGTCGCGCTGGCGCTCTTCGCCGGGTCCCTGGTGACACGCCGGGGGACGCTCCCGACGCAGTCGGTGGGGTGGGGGTCGATCGCGCTCTCGGTCCTGGGTCTCGTCCTGCTCGTGTGGGGCGCGGGGCTCGGCGCCCAGCTCGCCCACCGCCACGGCGTCCGCACGGGACTCCCCGGCGCCCAGGCGTCGCCTCCCACTGATCAGAACATCGGGTAGAGCGTGTAGGGCGCCACCGCCTGCCCGACCACCACGAAGACCACGAGCAGGGCGATCAGGCACGTGAGCGGCACGATCCACCAGACGCGGTTCACGACCGAGAAGGCGGCCAGATCGCGCGCGAGTCGCCCGAGGTGCCACGCCCATCTCACGGACAGGAAGGTTAGAGGGTCGATCGCGTCGCCGACAGGGCCGTGTCCGAGGTCGAGCCCGGCTGCGCGTCGGCGTCGAGGAGGACCCCACCCAGGACGAGGTGGTCGATCTCCGTGGTGGTGAAGCAGCGGTACGCATCCTCCGGGGTGCACACGATCGGCTCGCCGCGCACGTTGAACGACGTGTTCAGGAGCACCGGGCACCCCGTGAGGTCCTCGAACGCCCGCAGGATCGCGTCCAGCTCGGCATGGTGCGTCGGGTCCACGGTCTGCACGCGTGCGGTGCCGTCGACGTGGGTGGTGGCGGGCAGCGGCCCGTCGGGCGTCGCCCACGCCTCGCCCCGGGCGAACGCCTCGAGGTCGGGCACCCGCGCGGTCGCGCCCCTCACCGGGGCGACGAGCGTCATGTACGGGTCGTCCTGCTCGAGGTCGAACCAGTCCCGCGCCCGCTCGGCCAGGACGGCCGGGGCGAAGGGCCGGAACGACTCCCGCCGCTTGGTCTTCGAGTTCAGCAGCGCCTGCATCTCGGGTCGACGCGGATCCGCCAGGATCGATCGGTTGCCGAGCGCACGCGGCCCGAACTCCATCCGGTCGGCGAGGAGCGCGACGACCTTGCCGGCGGCGAGCCGTTCGGCGACCTGCCGAGCCCGGGCCGACCGGTCGGTGAGCACCTCGTAGACGGCACCCCGCTCGTCGAGGAACCGGCGGATCTCGTCGTCGCCGAACCGGGGGCCGAGCGCGCAACCCGACATGCCGTCCTCGGACCCGTCCCGCACCCGCTCACCACCTTCCAGCTGGTGCCAGACGTGCAGCGCCGCGCCCAGCGCGCCGCCGGCATCGCCGGCCGCCGGCTGCACCCAGATGCGGTCGAACGGGCCCTCCCGCAGGAGACGGGCGTTGCTCACGCAGTTCAGCGCCACGCCGCCCGCCAGACACGCGTTCCGCTCTCCCGTGAGCCGGGCCGCGTGGCGGGCGATGCGGAGCACGATCTCCTCGACCACCTCCTGGATCGACCGGGCGAGGTCGGCCTCGCGGCGGGTGATCGGGCTCTCGGGGCGACGGGCCGGGCCTCCGAGGAGCGCGTCGAACCGGCGGTTCGTCATCGAGGTCCCGCGCAGGTAGCCGAAGTACCGCAGGTCCAGCGAGAAGGACCCGTCCTCGTGGAGGTCGACCAGGCGCATGATCGTGTCGACGTACGACGGCTCACCGAACGGCGCCAGGCCCATCAGCTTGTACTCGCCCGAGTTCACACGGAACCCGCAGTAGGCCGTGAAGGCGGAGTAGAGGAGCCCGAGCGAGTGGGGGAACCGCATCTGACGGTGCAGCTCGATCTCGTTGCCCCGGCCCGTCCCGATGCTGCTGGTCGTCCACTCCCCCACCCCGTCGAACGTCAGCACGGCCGCGTGCTCGAAGGGGGACGGGTAGAAGGCGCTGGCGGCGTGGCTCTCGTGGTGCTCCGTGAAGTGGATCGGCCTCGGAGCCCGGTACCCGAGCGACGCCAACCCGCGCTCGATCTGGTACGGGATCCAGAGCTTCTCGCGCATCCAGATCGGCATGGCCCGGCGGAACTGGCCGAAGCCCGCAGGAGCGACCTGCACCGACGTTCGCAGCAGGCGGGCGAACGTGTCGATCGGCTTCTCGTAGAACACGACGCGATCGATGCCGCCGGGGGCGACACCGCCGCGCTCGAGGCAGTAGGCGAGCGACTGCAGCGGCAGTGAGGCGTCGTGCTTCCGGCGGGTGAAGCGCTCCTCCTGGGCGGCGGCGACGATCCTGCCGTCCGTCACGAGGGCAGCTGCCGCGTCGTGGTAGAAGGCGCTGATCCCCAGTACGTTCACGATCGGTCTCGTCCCCACCCGCCCATGGTGAACGGACGGTCGTTGCGTACACTACCCATCGGTGTTCGGGGGTCGGTTCGGCCTGGCGGCCGGGCGGATCAGGGAGGCAGCGATGAGGCGAAAGGGGCGGGCGGTCATGTTGCTGGCCGTGGTCGCCGCGGCGCTCGTCACCGGTTGCGGGGAGGCCGGCTCCACGCCCCGCGCCGCGACCCCCACTCGCGCCCAGTTCACCGAACGGCTCGCGGAGCGCGAGGGCTTGAGCCACGACGAGGCCGCGTGCGTGACCCGGTATGCGTTCGCGGAGTACGACGCCGACGCCATCGTCGACCTCTACGACGGCGGCCTGCAGGCCGTCACGATGGCCGAGTGGAACTCGTACGGCCACGCGATGGTTGCCTGCACCATGGCGAAGGAGCTGGGGGTCCCACTCCCCCCGGACCGAACGGCCGAGGCCTCGCACAGTGGTTGACGGCGTGCCGGCCCGATGGGAGGAGCTCCCGCTCCTGCCAGCGGGGTCGGCGCGGACGGTTGTCGAGCCCGGCCTCCGAGCGTCGCTGGCACGTCCCGCGGTCCTCGTCGTCGTCGCCGCCGTGCTCGGGTGGTTCGGGCGGATCGACCTCGCGATCGGCGCGGCAGGCGCTGCGGTGCTCCTCCTCCACGCCGTCGTGGTCTCACCGCAGGCCCGGACCGTCCTCCGCCGCCTCGAGCACGGGTTCTCGGCGCTGGTGGGCACCGTCCTCGGCACGCTGGTGCTGCTGCCGGTCCACCTCCTGGTGGTCACCCCGGTCGGGCTCGCCCTCCGGGCGTTCGGGGTGAAGCCCCTGGAACGTGGCACCGGCCCGCAGTCGACCAGCACCTGGCACCTGGCGGCCAGGACGCCCCGCCCCACGGGAACCCGCATGTTCAGCCACGAAGGGGCGTGGCGTCCCGCCGCACCGCGGCCCCACGGGCGTGCGCTCGTGATCCGGACGGTGTTCGCGGTGCTCCTCGTCCAGGCCGCCGTCGTCGGGGTCGTGCAACTGATCGATCGGCGCACCACCCCGGAGCCCGAGTTCGCGGGCGCCGGCAGCGTCGGCCCCGGGCGAAGTCCCGCGCTCACCGGGCCGCCGTGGGTGGAGCCGCTGATGACCGAGCTCGCCGGGGTGAGCAAGGGCATCGTCTACGCACCGTTCACCGGTTCCACCCTGCGCGACTTCCACGGCGAGTACGTGAACGTCACCAGCCGCGTGCGCCGCAGCTACGAGCCGGCGTTCGCCCCCGGTGTCGACCCGATCGACGTGTGGTTCTTCGGCGGCTCGACGATGTTCGGCTTCGACGCGCAGCGGGACCTCCACACGATCCCGTCCGAGTTCGTGCGGGTCGCCGAGTCCCACGGCATCCCGGTCAGGGCACGCAACTACGGCTCCCCCGGCTTCGTCAACTACCAGGAGACGATGCTGCTGGCGCTGACGACGGCCGAGGAGCGACCGGACCTCGTCATCTTCTACGACGGCATCAACGACGTGTCGCTGCAGCTCGTGAACGCGATCGGAGAGCTCGGTCCGCTCGGCGAGCCGGGCAGCCTCGGGGACGTCCAGCAGCGCAAGGCGCTCTTCGAGACCGGTGACATCCCGGGCGGCAGCGACGCCCCACCCGAGCCGCTCCACCCGGTGAAGGAGGACCGGCGGCCGTCGGCAGCGAGGATCTCCGAGGCGGTGTCCTCCGTCTACCGGCAGGGGATGGACGTCGCAGCGGCGCTGGCGGCCCGGCGCGGGTTCGAGGTGCTCCACATGTGGCAGCCCACGATCTACTCGAAGCGACCGCTCGACCCCGGCGAGTCCGGCCGCCTCGACGTGATCGGCTTCGACTCGTTCCGGTTCGACGTGATGACGGCCCTCTACGAGTCGGTGACGGATGCCCTGCCGCCCGGTGTCATCGACCTCAGCGACGCGCTGGACGGCACGGAGGGCCCCGTGCTCGCCGACAGCGTCCACATCAACGAGGTGGGAGCCGCAGCGGTCGCCGCGGCGATGTTCGACAACGCACGTCCGACGCTGGAACGACTCAGGCACCAGGGTTGAGGAGCGCGTCGAGCTCGGCGGCCCGACGCGGGATGCGGCGGGTGGCCGCGCCGAACACTCGGTGCGCCACCCCGTGCAACCGTCCGGGCCATCCGCCGAGCGGCCAGGGCACCTGGACGAACAGGACGTAGCGAACCTCGTCGCTGTCGTTCCAGGCCTCGTGCGGCGTGCGGTCGTCGAAGGCGAGCGTGACGCCGTCCGCCCACGGCACCACCTCGTCGCCGATCTTCAGGCCGCACGCTCCGGGTGGTCCCGGGATGCGCACGCCGAGCTGCCACCTGTAGGACTTGGCCGGACCCTGGTGACGTGGGATGCGCGTCCGGGGGCCGAGGACGGTGAAGCCCGCGACCTGCACGTCGGGGATCGACCGCAGCAGCTGCGCGGTCCTCGGACAACGCCGACACGTCGCCTCGAGCCAGTCCCCGTACCAACTCATGACGTACGTGGTCCACCGGCCGTCCGCGCCCTGGTCGTAGCCGACGAGCTCCTCGGTCTCCGGGAGCTCCACACCCGCGGCGACGAGCTGGTCGAGCTCCTCGCGGATGACTGCCCAGTTGTCGCGGAGCGATGCGCTCCACGCCGGCGCACGATCGTCGAGCGGAGCGTCCACGGCGGGCGCGAAGCGGTTCACCAGGCGCTCGTCGGCCCGCAGCAGCATCGTGAGCGCTCGTTCGGCGCGTTGCTCGGCGAACGAGCGGGCTCGCTCCCGGACCGACATCGTCACGTTCCTGCGCTCCCTTCGCGGGCGGTCCCGGCGATGCCGCAGCCGACCGAGCCGCGATCGGAGCTCCACCAGGACCGTCGGCGACCTCGACACGACGACGGCGAGCGGACCCGGACCGTCGTTCCAGAGGGTGGTCGCCTGCCCGGGAGGGAGGGTCACCCGGGCGTCGAGGCGGAAGTTCGTCGCCCGGTCCCCTGCGAGGGCGCCCGACGCGACGATCGGGCACTCCGCGACCGTGAGATGGTGCGACCACCGGCGAGCGGACGGCACGTCGAGGCGAACACGTGCGCCGGGGTCGAGGACGAGGAGGTCGGCGTCCACGGCGCTGCGCGGCAGTTCCGCCCGTCCCTCGACGGCCCGGAGCGCCGCACCCTCGACGGGCCGGAACCGTCGTCGCACGGCGGGGGCCGCCGCGCTGCCGGCGAGGACCTCGAGGCGGAGCTGCAGCGACCCACCGCCATGGAGCTCGGCGGCTGCAACCTCGAGGTCGAGCACGTCACCGACCGGTGGCCGGACCGGCGAACCGTCGAACGCCGCGCGGTCGGCGGCGGGTCGACCGTCGTCGAGCTCGCCGGGGAGGACGACCTCGGGCGAGGGTTCGGATCCGCCGAGCACCGCGGCCACCTGGGCCGGCGTGAGCTCGCGATCGTCGTCGAACTCGGCGACGACCGGGTACTCGGGGCCGATGTGGACCTCCGCGTCACGCACGTGGTGGTCGATGAAGAACTGCTCGTCGATCCGGTGGACCCGGCGGTGGCGACGTCCGGTCGCGACGACGTGCAGCAGCGGGGCACCCACGGGCGCCACCGCGAGGACGAGCGCCTCCCGCGGTGCGTCGGAGACGTTCGCCGCCGACGCGTGGAGGACGCGGCTGTCGTAGACCAGCGCCGACCCCGCGGCCACCTCGACGGTCTGCAGGCGGCTCCGGAGATGCGAGTCGTACGGTCGGATCAGGTCGGGGGTGAGGCTCCCCGCCATCCCGGTCGGGAGGCGCTGGCTCCCGGGGACCACCTCGAGCGGCCCGTTGCCGGTGGTCGGCCCCACGTCCACCAGCGGGATCCAGAGCGTCGAGGACCGGTGCTCCCGCTCGTCGACGTAGCTCCGATCGTCGTGCAGGAACATGCTCGACTCGGCGCCGCCCGGGTGCTTCACGACGAAGGTCGCGAGGACGAGTCGCTGGTCGACGAGCGCGTCGGCGTGCCGCTCGAAGATCGGATCGACCAGCTCGCGGGTGCGGCGCATCCCGGCCCGGTCGCGCAGCATGAAGTCGATCACCATGCCGGTGGACTCGGCGGGCGCCGAGCTCCAGTACGCCGAGCGCAGGAAGTCGATCTCACCCTGGTCCAGGAACGGGATCACCGCGAAGCCGTCGCGCTCGAGGGCGGCGTCCGCGTCCGCGTCGTGCAGCACCGCGCCGTTCCTGTGGATCACGAGGGGCTCCCGTCGTCCACCGGCACGACCGTCCAGTCGACGTCGAGCACCAGCATCGGGAAGCCCTCGGGGGTGGCGCGACCGACGGTGATGGGCACGTAGGTCTCGGCCAGCACGTCGGCGTTCCGCTCGTCCACCACCGACACGACGAGGTCCATGTCCCCGACGAGGTCGTTCCGCTCGACCCAGCCCTCGTAGCGATAGCGGCCCGCCGCGCCCATGGTGGACCCGGCGGGGACGAGCGTCGACACGAACATGGTCCTCGCGAGCCGCTGCTCCGTGGTCATCGGCGCGAGCCGATCCTCCGGGGCCAGTCGGTACGCGACCTCCAGCCGGGCCGACGGGGACGGCTCGTCTAGCACGACCGTGCCGGCGAAGTGCACCGACGCGCCGATCTCGACCCTCCGCTGCTCCACCTCGAGCGGGCTGAGCCGCACGCCGGCGGTGGCGTCGCGGACGCCGGCCGCCCACGCGGTGTTGCCGTAGCGGCCGAGCACCTCCGATGCGTCGCCGTCGTCCACCAGCGCCCCGTTGCGCAACCAGACGACCCGGTCGCAGAAGCGCTCGATGAGTTGGAGCTCGTGGGACACGAAGACCAGGGTGTCACCGTCCGCCCGGCGCCGCGCGACCGCGTCGAAGGTCTCCTGGCGGAACTCCTCGTCGCCCACGGCGAGGACCTCGTCGATGAGCAGGAGCTCGCCCGGGGCGAACATCGAGATGGCCAGCCCGAGGCGAGCGGTCATCCCGGAGGAGTACTGCCGGACCGGCACGTGCACGGCCTCGCCGATGCCGGCGAGGTCGAGGATGTGCTCCTTCCGCTCGGCGAGGTCGTCGGCGCTCATGCCGAGCAGGCGGCCGATCACCTCGATGTTCTCCTCGCCGGTGAAGTCGCCGTGGAGACCCATGCCGATCCCGAGCATGGGAACCGGCCGGGCGTCGACGAACGCCCGCCCGTCGTCGATCGCGGTCAGGCCGGCGAGCACGCGGAGCAGCGTCGACTTGCCGGCACCGTTCGGGCCGATGACGCCGACCGCCTCACCTCGCCCGATGTCGAGCGTGAGCCGGTCCAGCGCGACGAGCGAGGCGGACGGATGGAGGAACGGGATCGCCCGGGCGAGCTCCGCCCGTGGTCGGCCGACCCGATACCGCTTGGTGACGTCCTCGAGGCGCACCACCGGATCGTCGACGCGACCGCGGGGAGCGGACCGGTGCGGCGCGGGCGCCTCGGCGACGGCGCTGATGGTGCAGAAGGCCTCCGTCGCGAACCGCGGCACCGCACCGATCACGCCTCCGTTGACCACCACGTCGGTCCGCGCGTCGTCGCCGACCACGCGGCCGAGGCCGTCGACGGCGCCCAGGGCGGCCCGGTAGCGGACACCCTCTGCCGCGACGGGCCCGCTCGTCCCCGAGATCCGATAGCGGCCGGGGACGGCCAGCGCAGGCACGGCTGTCGTCGACGACACGGTGACGACGTCAGGCGCCAGGATCGGCACCGTCAGCTCCAGCCGGAGGGCCGGGTCCCGCACCGGGGCGAGCACCTCCACCTCGGCCTCCATCGACAGTCGGCCGCGCGGGGCGATCTCGGACGGTGCCGAGAACGTCAGCACGCGGATCGCGTCGGCGTGCTGCGTCCGCCGCCGGGAGCGCGAGGCCGCCTGGTAGCGCTCGACCACCTCGGGCGACGGGCCGTCGTCGACGATGCGCCCGTGCTCGAGCCGGATCGCCCGCGTGCAGACGCTGGGCACGAGTGCCATCTCGTGGGTGACGAAGAGCAGGCTCGTGCCCCCGGCGATCATGCCGCGGATGCGCGTCAGGCATCGCTGCTGGAACTCTCGATCGCCCACCGCGAGGATCTCGTCGACGGCGAGGAGGCTGACTGGCGCGTGGGTGGCCACGGCGAACCCCAGTCGGGCCCGCATCCCCAGCGAGTACCGCTTCACGGGCGTGTCGATCGCGTCGCCCACCCCGGCGAACTCGACGATGCCGGGCAGCGCCGCCTCGATCTCGGGCACCGCGAGACCCGCCATCACGAGGCTGCAGTAGGCGTTCTCGCGCCCGGTGAGCTCGGGGTGGAAGCCCACGCCCAGTTCGATCATGGAGCCGACCGTCCCGACCCGCTCGACGGTCCCCGAGCTCGGACGGATCACGTCCGCCACGATCTTGAGGATCGTCGACTTGCCCGCGCCGTTCGGTCCGATGATGGCGATGGACTCGCCCTCGGCGACGTCGAGGTCCAGGTGGTCGACCGCCACCAGCGGCGTCACGGGTCGCTCCTCGAGGCCGAGCATCGGACGCCACCGGAACTTCCCCGGCCGGCGGTCGTACACCTTCGTCACGTCGCGGAAGCGTGCGACGTGTCGCGGTGCGACGGCCGGGACCCCCGCGGCCGGTGTGGGTGCCGCGTCAGAGCACATCGGCGATCCTCGGCTCCACGGCCCTCGTGTACGACACCGCCGCGAGGAGCACCGCCATCCCCACGCCGAGGTGGATCAGCAGGGGCGACCACGACGGCGCGGTTCCGCAGAGCAGCGACGATCGCACGCCCTCGATCGACGCGGCGACGGGGTTGACGTCGGCTGCCCAGCGGACCTGCGACGGGAGCACGCTGGCCTCGTACATCACCGGTGTCGCGAAGAAGCCGACCCGCAGGGCGAGGCCCACTGCGTGGATCGTGTCCCGCACGAAGGCGGCGATCACGCTCGTCAGGATCGCGATCGCCGCGCTCCACACGAGGACGACGGCGAGCGGGAGCAGCGCGGCGACTGCCCAGGGCGACAGCGCGACGCCCTGCACGAGGACCAGGACGACGAGGATGCCCATGCCCACGAGCAGGTCGGCGCCCGACGCCAGGGTGATCGACGCCGGGATCGCCTCCCGCGGGAAGTACACCTTCGTGATCAGGTCGGACGACGAGACCAGGCTCGTCACGGCGGTCCCGACCGCCGTCGCGAAGAACATCCACACGACGAGACCGGCCCAGGCGCTGCTCAGGTAGGGCGCGCACGCGCTCCGCACGTCGAAGCTCTGCGTGAGGATGAACCCGTACACGGCGAGGATCACCACGGGATTGATCAGCGCCCAGGTCACGTCGAGGAGGCTCTGGCGGTAGCGGACCCTGAGCTCGCGCGGCGCGAGCATGCGGATCAGCTCGAGGTCGCGACCGAGGCGACCCAGGAAGCTGGACGACGCTCGACGGGTCGCGGTGCCGACTGCGGGTCGCGCCGCCACCTCACCCGTCTCGCCCACGGGACGACGGTAACAGTTGCCGATCGGACGTCGGTCCTCGGACGGTGGCCGTCAACCGCCCGCGATCGGACCCCGGGCCCGCCGAGGCCCCATGGCCACGGGCGTCGGCGCGTCGTAGATCCGGTCGGCAGCCACCAGCAGCACCCAACCGTCCTCGTGCGGGACCGTGACGACGCGGACGACGGCGCCCTCGAGGCCGCGCCGGGGGCGCTCGGCTGCGAGCACCACGGTGCGCACGGTCGTCGTCCCCACTGCCTCGTCGCCGAGGAGCCAGGCTCGCCGGCCGTCGACGGACACCAGGAGATCGAGCAGCGCCCGGGACGGACGGCCGACAAGGGATCCGTCGACCCCCAGGCCGGTCGTCCCGGCCACGGTGCTGCTGACGATGCCGTCGCGACCGACGTGGACCTCGCTCACCTCCGCGCCGCCGGCCCATCTCGAGAGGCGCGCTCGCTCCTGGGCGAGATCGACGGCCGCCGCCTCGCCCGGCGAGCCGGGGACGTCGAAGAGGTCGTCGGGGGCGTGCTGCGCCTGTCGCGGTGCTGGTGGGATCCCGGCGCGCCGCTCCTCGACCACCATCGCCAGCTGGGTGCGCTGGGTCTCCCAGACGCCGGCGTTCAGCCCGGTGACGGGCTGCTCGCGGTCCCACGCCGCAGCGACCGCCTCGAGCTCGGCGAGCGGACGGTCGTGGAGCGCCAGGCCCACGTCGGAGACCACGTTGATGCTGACCGGCACCTCGAGGCCGTCCGCCCACCGGAGGAACGCTGCGAGCTCCATCCAGTTCTCCGACATCAGGCAGAAGCAGAAGCGCAGCTCGGTCCCCGCAGCGCGGCAGTGCTGGTGGAAGCGTGCGACGTTCTGCAGGAGCGTCGCATGCGAGGCGCCCGCACGAATCGACTCGTACCGCTCCGGGGTGAACGCGTCGATGGAGACGGTGAGGTCGAGCCGGAACCGGGACAGCAACCACTCGACCCGGTCGGTCCACACGGTCCCGTTCGTCGTCACCTGCATCCGCTCCGGACCGCCGACCTCGTCCATCAACCGCCAGACGCGGTCGTGCTCGGGGATGAGGAACGGCTCACCTCCGAGGAACTTCGCGTACTGCAGGCCGGGCAGGAACGGCGCGAGGTCGTCGAAGAACTCGTCGCCGTAGCGCGCCGGGAGCGGCGGCAGGCCATCGCGGTGACGGATCGTCGACGACAGCTCCCCGTTGCACATGGCGCACGCGAGGTTGCAGCGGTTCGACAGGGCGAAGGTCATCGCGACCGGACCCGCCGGGTCGGGACCGTCCAACCGGTACCGGTCGTACACCGCCGCGTCCGGCTCCATCTGCCCGTGCTCGAGGTGCCACCGGCAGGACCCGCAGCCGACGCTGAGGTCCCATCGCTCGAGCGCCTCGCGGAGCACGCGGCTCCGGTCGCCCGCCCAGAGGTCCCGAAGCCGATCGACGCCGATCCGCCCGAGCGGGTAGAGCTGGTTGGCGCAGCACGCGTACACCCAGCCCTGCGGGTCGAACTCCAACGTCACCCACGGAGCGATGCACGCCGGCTCCGCCGTGCCGCCTCCCGCACGTGGGCGGGCAGCGGACCACGCTCGCACCGCCTGCGGATCCATCGGCCAACCGTACCGAAGTCGAGCGGAGGTGCGGCCCGCGCTCCGAGGGATGCTGGCGGACCGAAGCGCCTCCCCTTAGCATTTCCGCTCGGGGAGAGGAGGAGGCCGTGGAGACAGCCGCGCGAGGTGCGACGCCGAGCGTCGTGCTCGGGCTCAGCGCTGGGTTCCACGACGCTGCTGCCGCCGTGGTCGTGGACGGCCGCGTCGTCGCCGCCGTCGAGGAGGAGCGGCTCTCCCGCCGCAAGCACGATGCCTCCTTCCCGGCACGCGCCGCAGCATGCTGCCTCGAGATCGCCCAGCTCGACGCCGACGAGGTGGACCTCGTCGCGTTCCACGAGAAGCCGCTGGGAGTGCTCGACCGCCACCTCACCGAGCGCGTGCGCCAGGGTCCGCTCGCGGCGGGTTCGCTCCTCACCGAGACGCCCGTCGTCGCCAAGCGCCAGTTCGGTGTGGGCCGCCGGATCGAGCGGTGGTTCGCAGAGCGTGGGGCGACGGCGCCGGCGATCCACTACGCGGAGCACCACACGAGCCATGCCGCCGCAGCCTTCTACCCCTCCCCCTTCGACCAGGCAGCGGTCCTCACGGTCGACGGCGTCGGGGAGTGGGCCACGGCGACGATCGCAGAAGGGAGGGGGCGGCGCCTCCGAGTGGAACGCGAGCTGCGCTACCCGGACTCGGTGGGCCTGCTGTTCTCCGCGTTCACCGCGTACTGCGGGTTCCGGGTCAACTCCGGTGAGGGCGAGCTCATGGGGCTCGCGCCGTTCGGAGATCCTGCCTACGCGGACGTGATCCTGGACGAGGTGGTCGACCTGCGACCCGACGGCTCCCTCCACCTCGACCCTCGCTGCTTCGCGTTCTCTCGCAGCCGCCACGCGACGACCCGTCGGTTCCACTCGCTGTTCGGCGGCCCGCCCCGGCCGCTCGGCCACGAGCCCGGTCGTCGTGAAGCCGACCTCGCCGCATCGGTGCAGCACGTCCTCGAGGAGATCGTCCTCACCATGGCACGGGAGGCGCACCTGGTGACCGGCCTCCCGCACCTGTGCCTGGGCGGCGGCGTGGCGCTCAACTGCGTGGCCAACGGCCGCCTCCGCCGCGAGGGCCCCTTCGACGACGTCTGGGTCCAGCCCGCCGCCGGCGACGCCGGCAACGCGGTCGGCGCGGCGCTGTGGGCCTGGCACTCCCTCTCGGGCAGGGCGCGGACGGCCGAGCACCCCGACGGCATGCACGGCGCCTTCCTCGGCCCGTCGTTCGATCGGTCGGTGGTGGAGCAGTGGCTGCGCGACCACGACGTCCCGCATCGCCCACTCCCCGACGACGACGACCGGTGCGCCGTGGTGGCCGACCGGCTGGCCGCCGGCCAGGTCGTCGGGTGGTTCACCGGCCGGATGGAGTTCGGGCCCCGCGCGCTCGGGCACCGGTCGATCCTGGCGGACCCCCGATCCCCGACCGTGCGGGAGCGGCTGAACGTCCTCGTCAAGGAGCGTGCGACGTTCCGCCCCTTCGCTCCCGCCGTCCTGGCCCACCGCGCCGACGAGTGGTTCGACCTCACCGGCGAGGCGCCGTACATGACCTTCGCCTCGCCCGTCCGGGACGCCCACCTCTTCCCCCGGGGGCCGAAGCCCGACGACCTCGACGCGGCGCTCGCGACACCGCGGAGCACCATCCCCGCCGTCACGCACGTCGACGACTCGGCGCGAGCCCAGACCGTCGACGCACGGCGGAACCCCGAGTTCGCACGCCTGCTCGGGGCGTTCGAGCGGGCGACCGGCTGCCCGGTCCTGCTGAACACCTCGTTCAACGCACGCGACGAGCCGATCGTCTGCACCCCGGCGGACGCCCACGCGACGTTCGTGCGCACCGGACTGGACCTCCTCGTCCTGGAGCACTGCCTCGTGGAACGGGCATGAACGGCGCAGCACGGCGTCGACGGGGCGGCGCGTCGCTCGCGCTCGTCACGGACCTCGTGCGGTGGTCCTGGCGGACCCGGCGGTGGATGCTCGCCTTCATCGTCGCCGCCACCGCGCTCTCCCTGACGCTCGGCGCCACGGTCCAGTACACCGTCCCCTGGGCCGTCTACGGCGGGCTGTGATCGTGACGCCCACGCACCTCGTCGACGCCACGGCAGGTGAGCGGGGCCCGGTGGTCCGGACCGTGCTGCTCGGCACCCTCCCGCTCGGGGTGCTCGTGCATCGACTCGGGCACCCCCCGGCGTGGTGGGCGTGCCTGACCGTCGCCGGTACGGCCTTCCTGCTCCTGACCCGCTGGCGCCCGACGTGGGCTGTGCTCTGGGCGTTGGGGGCCGGCGGCACGACCGTCGCACTCCTCGGCGCGCAGACCGCGCCGTGGCTGTCGGTGCTCTCGCTCACCACGCTCTGGATCTGGGGCGTCGGGTTGGGCGCTCTCCGCCCCGATGGGCGGCCGGTCGAGCGGGCGGTCGATCGGGTCGCGTTCTGGCCGGCGTTCCCGGTGCTCGTCCTCGTCGGCCTGTCGATGGTCCTCGTGCGCTCCCTGAAGCTGCCGCTGGCGGGTGCCGCCGCCGCCTCCGTCGTCGCCGCGTGGGGGCTTCGCTGGCCGGCAGCCGCGACGACGCTCGTGGACCGCACAGCGGGTCGCTCACGCATCGAGAAGGCATCGGCGGCCGTCCGGGCCGTGGCGACCGCCGCGGGGCGAGCCGTCACGACGGTGGTCATGCTCGTCCCGCTGCTCATCACGACGATCGTCTGGCTCGTCCACCGCCTGGTCCGCCACGACGTCATCGCCGGGCCCGCGCCGGTCGCCGGCGGGTGGGTGGAGCGGCTGGGACCGGACCAGGGTCCCGAGCGCTACTTCGCCGAGGTGGCGGTCGTCGACCGGCGCCCCCTCGTCCAGCGGCTCTCCGCCGCCGCGGCGGGCCTCGTGCTGCTCGCGCTGGCGGCGGGCGCGGTCTCGGGCGTCGTGATCCTGCAGCGCTCCGAGGCGGACACGGAGCTCGGGGCAGCGCGCCCGACGCCCACAGCGCAGGGGACGACCCCGGCGAGCGCTTCCGCCGAGTGCTCCGCGCCGCCGATGGACGGGGTGATGGACCAGCAACCCGAGTGGGCGACGCTCTGGTGCGAGACGGACGCTGCACTCGCGCGTGCGGAGGTCTATGCGCCTGCCCTGTACCGGCTGGCGGACCACTCGGGGCACACCGTCAACATCGAGGACGGACGGCGCCTCACCTGGGCGCCGCCTGCGTGCGAGTGCCGGCGCATCCGGATCTGGTGGTTCGGCGGGTCCGCCGCCTGGGGGTTCTTCCAGCGCGACATGTACAGCCTGCCCTCGCAGCTCGCCCGTGCCGCCTGGGAGCAGGGCATCGCGCTGGACATCACGAACTACGCGATGCCCGGCTACGTGCTGGGCCAGGAGGTCCGGCAGCTCGCTGACCTCACGACCACCGAGGCGCCACCGGACCTCGTGGTCTTCTACGACGGGTTCAACGACCTCATGCTGCAGGGCAGGAGGGCGAAGGTCGGCCGGGTGGCCGACGAGTCCGAGGTCACCTTCATGGAGGACGCCGTCGCGGCCCTGTTCCGGGACGGGCTGACGGCCGACCCGTCGGGCTCCGTCGAGTGGACCCAGGCGCGGATGGACGAGGAACCCGGCGACGAGGAGGCCGCGCTCGCACCGGTCGCCGCCGAGCACGCCATGAACCGGTACCGACGTGGGGTCGACCTGGCCCGCCGCGTCGCGGGCACCGTGGGCGCTGACGTCGCGTTCGTCTTCCAGCCGGTGCTGGCGGGATCGCCCGAGTCGGCCGGAGGGCAGCACGCCCTCAGCGGACGCTCACGAGCGGTCATCCAGGCCGCGGTGGACACCGCCCGGCGCCATCTTCCTGAGTCGGTCATCGATCTCTCCGACGCCTACCGGGGCGTCGACCACCCCGTGTTCCGCGATGCCGTGCACACGAACGAGGAGGGAGCTGCGATCGCTGCGAACCGACTCCTCGACTCGCTCCTCCCCCGGCTGCGCACGGCGGACGGCGCCTCGGGCCAGGGTCGCTGAACCCCCGCCACGCCTCGACACGTCACACCTCGGCGGCGACCGCCCGCTCCTCGCCGGTGACCTCCCGCGGCGCCGACGCGCCCGCCAGGGCGGCGGCGGCCAGCACGACGAGGAACGGCATCGCGGTGTGGTGCTGGTGCGGGTAGGCGATCGCCACGATCGGCGACAGCAGGAACACAGCGGCACACACGATGATCGGGAGGGCGCCTCGCCGGCGACGGAATCGGATCGCGCCCCCCAGGGCCGCAGCCTCCACACCCCACAACCACAGATGCGCGATCGCCATGAGCGGCCATTCGGCGGAACCCGCCCAACCGTCCTCGGCGAAGTTCCGCGCCCCGTGCACGGCGCCGCTCTCGGTCAGCGTCAGCACCCGCAGCTTTCGCAGCGTCCAACCCGGCTCGGCGCCGAGGTTGGACAGCGCGGACCGCACCGCGAAGCTCGTCGTGTCGCTGTACCAGCGAGCCTCGTCGGGGCCGTGCGCGGTTCCCGGCGGCACCAGACCGAGCCGCTCGTCGTCGAACGGCGAACGGGTGAAGCAGTCCTGCGAGGCGCGGTCGCTGTTCTGGAAGTGCACCGGGTCGTAGACGCGCATGAAGTCGGGATGGTGGCCCAGGCACAGCGCCGTCGCGTTCCCGGTCGAGAACGGCGACCAGTGACCGACCTGGACGCCGTTGCGCACCGCCCACGGCGTGAGGACCAGGACCACCCCGACGAGCAGCGACGGCACGGGCCGGAGCCGACGACGCACCGATCCTCCGCCCGCCACGAGCACGACCACCGGCACGACCAGCAGGAGGCCCGGGCTCCTGATGAGCGTGGTGAACCCGATCAGCGCGCCGACGCCCACCAGCAACCGGCCGCCGAGGGGTCCGATCGACAGCCGGTGGACGACCAGCGCGACGGTGCCCACGACGAACGCTGTGAAGACCGTCTCGTTGTGCGCCGTCGAGGTGAAGTAGATCTGCGCCGGGGCGAGCGCCATCAGCCACGCCGCGACGACGGCAGCGCGCGCCGAGAGCCAGCGTCGGGCGATGACGGCGGTGAAGCCGATGGTGAGCGTCCCGGCGAGCACGTTCACGAGCGACGCGGCGAACGCCGGGCTGATCAGCCCCGTGGACTCGCCGAAGGTGACGAACGGGGCCAGGAGGATGGCGTAGCCCGGCGGGAACAGCGCGGTGTACCCGCCGCCGTGGAAGCGCGGGAGGTGGCCGTGGCCGAACGTCGACGCCATCGAGAGGAACTCGGAGGGGTCCGAGTACGGGCTCGGACTGGTCCTCGTCGCGATCAGCACCCAGACGAGTCGGAGAAGGCCCCCGACCACCACCGCCACCACGACCGCACGGCGCGATGGAGCCCGGAGGCAGGCTCGAACGCCCCGCATCGGCGCTAAGCTAGCACCGCTGGGCTCGCGCCGGCGGAGGGGATGCACCAGAGGGCGATGAGTTCGAAGGCGGTGTCGACACGAGACCCCGGGGTTCCGTCCACGGCGGTCCGCCTCACGCAGCGGGCCACGGGCGTCGCCGCCGTCGTCAGCCTCGTGCGACCCCCGGTCGTGGTGCTCCCGGCGGCACTTGCGACCCACGGGCCGACGCCCCCGATCGGCCTCGCGTACGTGGCCGCCGCGCTCCGCCGGGAGGGTCACCTCGTGCAGCTGGTGGATGCCGCCGGCTCGGCGATGGGCCGCTGGGTGACGCTCGACTCGCCCGTGGGCACCCTGCACCGGATCGGCCTGTCGCCCGAGGAGGTCGTCGAGGCGATCGACCCCGCGACGACGATCGTGGGCATCACCAACATGTTCCTCCACGAGTGGCCGCAGGCCCGCCGGATCGCCACGCTCGTCCGGGAGCGCTTTCCGAGCGCGCTGATCGTGATGGGCGGCGAGAACGCGACGGCCTTCGCGGACTGGATCCTCGACGAGTGCCCCGCCGTCGACTGCTGCGTGCTCGGCGAAGGCGAGGCGACGATGGTCGCGATCGCCGACCGGCACGCGGCGGGTGAGTCCCTGGCGGGCCTGCCCGGCATCGCCGCACGCTCGACGGACGAGCTCGATCGGCGACCCGTCAGCACCGGGCTCCCCAAGCGCATGGGGCCCATCGAGCTCGACGGCGCGCCCCGCCCCGCCTGGGACCTCGTCCCGTTGGACCAGTACTGGGCCCACTACCCGTTCTTCGGCGTCGACCGCGGCCGCTCCATGCAGGTGCTGGGCACGCGGGGCTGCCCCTACAAGTGCTCGTTCTGCTCGTCGCCGCAGATGTGGACCACCCGCTACGTGGTGCGGGAGCCGGACGACGTCGCCGCGGAGATCGCCGACTACGTCGAGCAGTACGGCGTCGAGAACATCAACTTCGTGGACCTCACCGCTGCCACGAACCGCAAGTGGACCATCGGCCTCTGCGACGCGCTGGAGCGTCGCCAACTGGGCATCACCTGGCAGCTGCCCGTCGGCACCCGCATCGAGGCCATCGACCGCGAGGTGCTCCAGCGGTTGTGGGACACCGGCTGCCGCAACATCACCTTCGCCCCCGAGAGCGGGTCCGAGCGGATGCTCGAGGTCATGAACAAGCGCGTCCGGCTCGACCACGTCATGCGGTCGATCGAGGAGAGCGCCGAGATCGGGCTCCGGACGACCGTCAACATCCTGATCGGCCACCCCGCCGAGCGCTGGTCCGACGTCTGGCGATCGGCCCGCTTCCTGGCCACTGCGGCCTGGCGGGGGTGCGACGACACCGCCGTGATGATGTTCTGCCCCTACCCCGGCAGCGCGGACTTCGACGACCTGGTGCGCTCCGGTCGCCACCGCGTCGACGAGGCGGCGTTCTACGTCGGGCTCTCGAGGGGCTCGGCGTCGCACTCGAGTTGGAACGACCACATGTCGGCACGCCAGCTGCGGATCCTCCAGCTGGCGCTCATCAGCGGCTTCTACCTGGTCTCCATGATCCGGCGTCCCCGCCGGGCCCTGGCGTTCCTGCGGTCGCAGGTCACCGGCGAGGAGGACACCTACCTCCAGCAGATGGTGCGGACCAAGCGGCGCAACCTGGCACCGGTCCGGGGGCGCCGCTCCGGTGAGCGGTCGCCCTCCGGCACCTCGACCGACCCCACGCCGCTCCACGACGGGAGGACCAACTCGTGAAGGTCGCCGAGAAGGTCGCTCAGTACCGCACGCGGGCGACGATGATGGAGCCGGCCGACGAGCAGCAGCTGTCGCGCTCCCAGCGGCGGGCTCGCAGCCTCGCCAGCATGGGGGTGTTCGCACTGCTCGACACGAACGACTGGCTGATCGGCCGGTTCGTGCACGACGCCCCGTCCATCTGGGATCCCGCCGACTGGCCGTGGATCAAGGACGTCGAGGCGCGCACCCCCGCGATCCGCGCCGAGCTCGAAGCGTACGCGGCCGCCGCCGCGCTCCCGCTGGTCGCCGAGGTGTCCGGGTTCGACCCCGACAGCGAGGGGAGCCGCGAGTCGGTGCCGGTCGGGCGAGGCGCGTGGCGGACCGTCATCCTCTTCGCGAACGGCAAGTGGATCGATGCCACGGCACGGCACTTCCCTGTCACCAGAGCCTGCTTCGCCGACCTCCACCCCAAGGCCAACGTGGGGTTCAGCGCCCTCGACCCGAACTCGCACATCGAGGCGCACGTCGGCCCCAACCGCGGCGCCCTCCGGTTCCCGCTGCCCATCATCGTGCCGGGGCGACCCGGCGACTGCCGCATCCGGATCGGCGACGAGATGGTCCACTGGCGTGAAGGCGAGGCCATCGTCTTCGACCTGAAGACGAACCACGAGGCGTGGAACGAGAGCGACCAGCTGCGCGTGCTGCTGATGGTCGAGATCCTCCAACCGCTGCCACGGCCGCTCTCGTGGGTCAACCGGTTGGCGCAGTACAGCTACCGCTGGCACCCGTCGTACCGGCAGATGCCCCAGCGCATCACGCGGTTCGGGCGACGCCACGACGAGGCGGCATCGACTGCGTGATGCGATGAGCGTCCCCGCCGAGGACGCGACCGGGCAGGCGACGTCGATCAGGAGGCGGCTTCGGAGCTCCGTCGATCGCCACGGCGCGTGGATCGTCGCCGCCGTCATCGTCGCCCTCGCCCTCCGTGTGGCGTGGGCTGTCGTCGCGAGCGGCACGCCTCCCAACCGTTTCAACGACGCCGCCGAGTACGTGCGCGTCGCGAAGGAGCTCGCGAGCGGCTCGACGCCCTCCATCGGTGGCCGGCCGACCGCCTTCTTCAAGCTCGGCTATCCCCTGGTGCTGGTGCCCGTCGTCTGGCTCTCCCGCCTGACCGGTGACCGGCTGTCGGTGGAGCTCGGCGCCGCGCTCCTCAACGCCGTCATCGGGGCGGGCACCGTCGCGCTCGGCGCAACCCTCGCCGGGCAGTGGTTCTCCCGTGCGGCGAGGGCGCCCGCGGCCTGGCTGCTCGCGCTGTGCCCGCCGGCGATCCTGATCACCTCCACGGCGCTCGCCGACACGCTCGTCACCTTCCTCGGTGCGCTCACGATCGCCGTCGCCTTCCGCGTGCGGAGCCGGCACGCGGACCCCTCGGTGGACACCACCCTGCGGGTCCTGGGCCTCGGTCTCCTGCTGGGCTTCGGCGCCCTCGTGCGGGGGACGGGCCTGGTGCTCGTCCCTGTCGTCCTCGCGATGCTGTGGCGACGCCGCCTCCGCGAGACGGCGCGGACGGCGGCGGTGCTCGCGCTGGGGGTCGTGCTGGTCCTGACGCCAGGGGCGATCCGCAACCGGATCGAGGTGGGGGTCGCCGCTCCGCTGGCGACCGGGGCCGCGTCGTCGTCGTGCCTGGCGCATCGGGACGGCGCCGACGGCTTCCCGGACTTCAGCCGGAAGGCGCTCCGGGAGTGCTACGCCGGCTCTCCCTACGACGACGCCAGCCTCTATCGACCCGGCGACGAGCACGTCTACCTCGGGCCGCAGCCCGGGGAGCCGCCGAACGAGGCCGAGTGGTACCAGCGCACCCAACGGCGGGCGTTCGAATGGGCCACGGGGCACCCGCTCGAGGAGCTCCAGATGGCCGTCGACAAGAGCGTCGAGGTCATGACGACCACGGCCGGCTCGATCTCCGCCGCCACGGACGGCGGCAGCCCGGTGGAGTGGTCACCGGACGGACTGCGGCTCCTGGGCTGGACGGGCGACGTCTGGCTGTGGGCCGTCACGTCCCTCAGCGCCCTCGCGCTCCTGGTCCTCCCGGCCGCTCGTCGGGCCTTCCCCCTGTGGGCCACACCGGCGCTGCTGCTCGGCAGCATCTGGGGCGGCATCGTCCTCGACCGCTACCAGCACCCTCTGTTCCCGTTCATGGTCGCCCTCGCGGGTGGGGCCCTCGCCGCTGCGAGGGGCGCGGGACGCCTCAGCTCGCCGGGACGCCGGCCGGCGCCGGGTGGCCCCGACGCCCGTGGTCCGGCGCCTCGCCCGAGTAGCCCCGCCGCTTGATCCGGATGAGCTGGTCGAGGTGCGTCCGCTCCTCGCCGGTCCGCTGGGATCGCCACATCCGGAGGAGCCGGCGCGGATGGCTGAGCGTGCCCAGCCCGTAGAACATGAGCATCACCACCATCTGCGCGATCCTCAGCGCCCGCCCGGACATGCGGGGGTTGTAGCTGACGTGCGCCGAGGAGCCGCGGGAGAGCGCCGCGTAGTACGCACGCTCGTCCATCGTGACGCGCCCTGTGGCCAGCAGGTCGTCGAAGTCGACGCTGCCGGGATACGCGGAGAACATGATCGCCGACGCCGTGTCGCACCCGATGAGGGCCAACCTGGCGAGCAGCCGCGCCGTCCGCCAGAGGTCGGACCACCGCTCGGCCGGATGCCCGATGATGACGTTCGCGTGCGTCGTGAGCCCGATCTTGTGGGCGGCGCGCAACGAGTCGAGCAGGCGATCGAGGTCGACGCGCTTCTGCATCACCTCGAGCATGCGGGGGGACCCGCTCTCGGGCGCGTAGGTGATGTTCCGGCAGCCGGTCTCCCAGAGCCGGCGGAGCACCTCCTCGTCGAGCGCCTCCGAGCGGGTGCCGACGGGCAGCTGCCACGAGATCCGCAGGTCGCGTGCGTCCATCGCATCGCACAGCGCCAGCACCCAACTCCGCTTCGTCGCCGCGGTCAGGTCGACGAAGTCGATGTTGTCGATGTCGTAGGTCGCCACGTAGTGCTCGATCTCGTCGACCACGTCCGCGGGGTCGCGGACCACGTAGCGGGTGGTCCACATCTGCGGCGACGAGCAGAACGTGCACCGGTAGGGGCACCCTCGCGTGCCCAGGATCGGCATGGATCGCCCCCGGTTCACACCAAGGAAGTCGGGCCGGGCGAGGTACGCCTCGACCGGGAAGAGATCCCACGCCGGGCGGGGGACGTCATCCACGTGCCGGAGGCGGGTCGGGAGCTGCGGCGCCTCGGACGACTCGTCGAGCGCTGCCCGGAGCGCGACGCCGTGGAGTCCGGCGAGCGACGTGCCCGTCGACAGCCGGTCGACGACCTCGACCATCGTCGCCTCGCCCTCGCCGAGGACGCACACGTCGATCGCGTCCGTCTCGGCGAAGGCCCAGCGCCAGAACGCCGTGGCGTTGTCCCCACCGATGACGATCGTCGCACCGGGGGCACGCTGGCGCGCGAGCTCCGCGATCGCACGGGCCTGTGGCCACTCGTGCAGGAACATGTTGCTGATGCCGACGACCGCAGTGCTCGGATCGATCTGCGCCACGATCTCCTCGGGCGAGAGGCCCAGCCGCCGCAACGTCCCGATCGGGGAGTCGAAGTCGTGGGCGCGGTCGAGCCCCGCCCCGACGCCGTCGACGACGTCGACGTGGTGCCCAGCCTGGCGCAGCGCGGCGGCCACGTAGGCCAGGCCGACCGGCGGCGTCGGGCCCACCGCCGACAGGCTCCGCGGAAAGACCACGACCGGCGGTCGGACGAGCACCACCCGGCACGGGGCCACCGCCGGCGCCAGCCACACAGGCTGTCCGTCACCAGTCACGACCGGAACTCCCACACCTGCAACCCCTCGTGCCCGCTCACCGAAATGATATCGGTCCCTCCGGTAACGTGACGAGCATGCCGTGGGCGTCCCACGAGATCCCGGTGGTCCGATCGCACGACCCGCGCGAGCTCTTCGACGCCTTCACCCAGGTCGGTTGCTGCCTGGTCCCCGGCGCGATCCCCGGCGACGCCGTCGAACGACTGGCGCTGGCCCTCGAGGACGCTCCGGTCAGCGACGACGAGAACCCGCTCTCGCTCGGCGCGATGCGGTTCAAGAGCAACGTCTACCGCGAGAGCACCGAGGTCGCCGGCTTCCTCGCCACCGCGGCGATCACCTCGCTCGTGGCGCCGCTGACGGGTGGCAGCGCCTGGGTGCGATGGGACCAGGCGGTCTGGAAGCGCCCCGGCGCGCCGGAGTTCCCGCTGCACCAGGACAACGGCTACACGAACCTCGACGCGGAGCACGTCCAGATCTGGGTCGCCCTCACGCCCATGACCCGCGACAACGGTGGCCTCTACGTCGTACCGGGCGCCCACCGCAGCCGGCTCCCCCACCGGTGGGTCGGCCACCACGTCGTCACGGACGTCGCCGCGCCGAGCGTCCACCTCGAGGCGGCGGCGGGGGACGTCGTCGTCTTCTCGTCCTTCCTGCCGCACGGCACCACCCCCAACACGACCACGGCCACCCGGCTCGCCTACGTCGCCGAGTTCCTCCCGCTGGACGCCGCCGACGACTCGGTCCCGCCACCGCACCTGGTGACCGTCGTGGACGGACGGCCCCACGGACGGTTCGAGCCCGGCGCCCCGGTGGCCGGGCGCGCGGCGACAGCCTGACGAGGGCGCAGGGCTACGCTCCGCCGGGTGCCAGCACCCGACGACGTCGTGACGACCGCCGACCGACCCGGCCTCGGCCCCTGGAGGAGCGGCAGCCCGCCGGAGGGTTGGGAGCCGTTCCCCGACGCCGCACTCGGTGGGTCGCTCACCGACCGGTTCCTCGAGGTGGCGGCCCGGTTCACGGCCAACGTCGCCCTGCGCTCGCCGGCGGGGGCCTGGACCTTCGAGCGCCTCCGGCACGACGTGCTGTCCGCTGCGAGTCGGATCAGCGCCGCCGTCCACGGCGCCACGGGCGTGCCGATCGCGGTGATCGCGCAGCACGACGGTCCGCTGGTGGTCGCCGTCCTGGCCACGATCGCCTCGGGGAACGTGGTCGTGGTGGTGGATCCCGCTGCCCCCGCGGAGCAGTCCCTCACCGTGCTCGAGGAGGCCGGGCCCTCGCTCCTGCTCCACGACGACACCTACGCGTCCGCCGCTCGCGAGCTGGCCGCCGCCTGCACCCGGACGGTCCCCGTCGCACCGCTCGACGACGTGGGCGAGCCGGCACCCGGCGACTTCGAGCCACCGATGCTCGGTCCCGGCGACCCGGCGATGCTGGCGTTCACCTCCGGCACGAGCGGCGGCTCGAAAGCCGGGGTGATCACCCACGGTGGGCTGCTCAACCTCGTCCGCGGTGCCACCGACGCGCTGGGCATCGGCCCCGACGACCGGATGCCCATGCTCTTCCCCATCTCGCTCGCCGTCGCGTCGTACCCGATGTTCCTGCCGCTCCTCAACGGCGGCACGCTCTCGACGCTCGACGTGCGGTCCGTGGGGCTCAACCCGGTCGCCGACTTCCTCGCCGAGGAGCGGATCACCCTCGCCTACATGGCGCCCACCGTGGTCCGATTCCTCGTGGACGCGCTCGCCGGGCGGTCGTTCCCCGACCTGCGGATGATCGCCCTCGGCGGCGAACCCGTCGACGCCGATGTCGTGCGGCTCACGAAGGACCTGTTCGAACCGCAGCTCGTCGCGAACGGGTTCGGCACGACCGAGACCGGGGTGATCACGCTCTACGTCATGTCGCCCGACGCCACCTTCGAGAGCACGGTCCCCACCGGCTACCCGGTGCGGGACGTCGACCTCTTCGTCCTGGACGACCACGGCGACCCGGTGCCGTCCGGTGAGTCCGGCGAGGTCGCCGTGGCGAGCCCCTACCTGTTCCGCGGGTACTGGGGCCACCCCGAGCTGACCGAGTCGGTGCTGACCCGCGACCCTCGGGGCCGCGAGGGCTGGCAGCTGTACCGGACCGGCGACCTCGGCCGGCTCGACGACCACGGGGCGCTCACCGTGCTCGGGCGGCTCGACACCAAGGTGAAGATCCGCGGCCGGTTCGTGGTGCTGGGCGACGTCGAGGCGGACCTCCACGAGCTGGACGACGTCGGCGACGCCGTGGTCGTCGCGGCGGACGGACCGACCGGCACCGAGCTGGTCGCCGCGGTCACCCCGGCCGGCGAGGCGACCCTCGACGTGACGGCGCTGCGCGCTGCGCTCCTGGAGCGCCGGGAGGCGTACCGCGTGCCGAGCCGCTGGGAGGTCGTCGACGAGCTCCCACGGCTCCCGAACGGGAAGCTGGATCGCCGGGCGGTGCTCGCCGTCGTCGGCGACCCGCGCGCCTCGGGCCGCTCGGCGCCGGGCGCTCCCGCGGGCGACGCTGCACCGAGGGACGTCGCTGCGCAGCTGCAGCGGGAGCTCCGCGACCTGTGGGAGCTGCTGCTCCCGGCACCGGTCGTGGGTCTCGACGACGACTTCACCCACCTCGGCGGCGACTCCCTGCTCGCCGCGCAGATGCTCGTCATGCTCGAGCAGCGGCTCGGGGTGACGGTCCCGATGTCGGCGATGGTCGACGCCCGGACGGTGCGCGACCTCGCCGAGGTCGTCGCCCGGATCTCGTCGGAGTCACCGGGGCCGATCTCGACCGCGGCGAGGGTCCAGACGGGGAACCCGGACCGTCCGCTCCTGTGGTTCGTCCACGACCTCCCCGGCTCGGCGTACCGGGTCCGCCGCGTCGCCGAGCACCTCGGTGTCGACCAGCCGCTCTGGAGCTTCGAGTCGCCGCTCCTCCGTGGCGAACCCAACGCGTTCACCAGCCTCGACACGTTCGCCGCGCAGTACGTGCGGGATCTCCGCGCCGTCCAGCCCGAGGGCCCGTACTGGCTCGCCGGCTACTCGTTCGGCGGGATCTGCGCCTACCAGATGGCACGGCAGCTCACCCGCGACGGCGAGGAGGTCGCCTTCCTGGGCGTCGTCGACGTCGGCCCGGGCTACCGCGGCCCCAACTGGACCGGGCGCCACTCGCCGCCCTGGCCGTACTTCGGGGTGCCACGTCCCCCCGCTGCCGGGTCGAGCCCGATCGCCGCAGCACGCCACTACCTCGCGATGGTGCGGTCCTCGCCGCGGGCCACGCTGCGGCACCTCTCGCTGCGCACCGGCGCCGCCCGACGGATCGACCGGGTCCGGTTCGCCGCCGACCTGCGCCGCCACAGCCGGGTGCGCCCCGAGTGGCGCCTCTGGTACGCCTGGGAGGAGCACTGGAAGCTCGCCACCAGGGCGTGGGACCGATCGAACCGATACGACGGTCCCCTGCACCTGTTCTGGGCCGGCGAGACCGGCTCCACCGACGCCTCGATGGGCTGGGCGCCGCTGGTCGCGGACCTGCACGTGCACCGGTTCCCCGGCTTCCACGACGACCTCCTCGAGGAGGAGGGGGCGCCGGCGCTGAGCCGGAGCCTGCGGGAGGTGCTTGACGAGGTCCTCAGAGCACGGGGCTGAGGCGCGCGGGTCGCCGCCCGAGCCGCTTCCGCAGGCGGGTCACCTCGACGAGGGTCCAGATGCCGTCGCGCACCGGACGCAGGGTCGATCCCCTGACGTGGGTCCACGTGACCGGGTGGTCCTCGACGCGGGTGCCCGCTCGGCGTGCCTGCTCGATCAGCTCGAGGTCGAACCCGAAGCGGTGGGACTCCGCGCCGGCGACCACCTCGGCGAGCCGGGTCCGGTCGAGCACCTTCACGCCGCACTGAGGGTCCGACACGGTGCGCAGGCCGCAGACATGGACCCAGAGGAGGAAGAACCGACCGGCGAGGCGGCGTGGCCAGGGCTGCGGGGTCGTGATCGTGGACGACGGAAGGCGCCTCGACCCGACCACGAGGTCCGAGGCCCCCACACGCTCCACCATCGCCGCGAGGTCGGTCACGGGGACCGGAAGATCCGCGTCGAGGAACGCGACGACGTCGTGCCGAGCCGCCAGGAACCCTGCGGCGAGCGCTGCGCCCTTGCCCTGGTTGTCGGCGAGCGCCACGAGCCGCACGCGCGCCTCGTCGGCGTGCCAGGCGAGCACCATCTCGGGCGTCCCGTCACTCGAGCCGTCGTCGGCGACGATCAGCTCCCAGCAGGGACCGAACACCTCCTCGAGCTCGCGTGCGAGGAGCGAGATCGTCGCCGGCAGGCGATGCATCTCGTTGTACGCGGGGACGACGACGGAGAGCGCGACGGCGCGACGCGCCGGACCCTGCGATGTCCCCCTCGACCGTCCGCCCACGACCATCACTGTAGAGAGCGGCGGCCGCCCGGACGAGTGCGATCGCCGCGGTGCCGGGCCACCCGGGGCGCCGCGACGCGCCCGGTACCCTGTCCACCCGTGGCACGGGTGGGGGTGGCAGGACGAGCGCTCGTCGACGATCGCCCCGATTCCCCTGCGTCCGACGGCCGGCGGCAGCTGATCCTGCGGGCGCAGCGGTGGACCGCACCGATCGCCGCGCACCCGCTCCTGACGACGGCGCTGGTGACCTCCGTGGTCGCCGTCGGCCACGCGATCTGGATCTGGAACCACCGGCTCCTCGGGGCCTTCGACCCGGACGAGGCGGGCTACCTCGCCGCGGCGCTCCGCTACGAGCGCACCCTCGACCTGCTCCGGCCGTGGGCGTTCGTGCGTGCCGTCGGCGGGACCGGCACCGGGCCGATGGTCCCGCTGCTGTCCGTGCCGTTCCTCCTCGTGGGACCGCGTGACCCCAGGACCGCGATGCTGGTGCAGCCGCTGCTGAGCGTGCTCACCTCGGTGTCGATCGCCGGGATCGCTTTCCATCTGAAGGGCCGGCCGTACCCGGCGATCCTCGCCGGCACCTCGTTCCTCGCCCTGCCGATGGCCGCGCTCGCCACGCAGTCGTACTGGCTCGGCACCGGGGCCACCGCCGCGATGGTGGGCTCCATGTGGGCGCTCCTCGCCTCGGACCGCTGCGCCAACCGCCGCATCTGGCTCTACGGGTTCCTCCTGGGCGTGATGCTCCTGACCCGGACGATGATGCTCGGCTTCCTGCCCGCCATGGCGCTCGCCGGCGTCATCGTGGCCGGGCGCGAGCGGCGCCGGCTCCTCAGGCTCGCCGGAGCGTTCGGCATCGCCGCCGTGGTTGCCGGACCCTGGTGGGTCGCGAACTGGACGTCCATCTTCGACTACCTCTTCAGCTACGGGTACGGCGAGCGCGCCGGGCTCTTCGGATCGGGTGGCATCCCGCAGCGTCTCGCATTCCGGTTCGAGCGAATCCTCGACGGCACGGGCTTCGGCTGGTTGGGCAACGTGGTCATCGCCGCCACGGTCGTCGCCGGCCTCGCCCTCGCCGCCCTGGGGCTCCGGACGGCGGAGCGCCGGTTCAACGAGACCCAGCGCTCGGAGCTCGCGCTCCTCGTCGCCGTGGCCGTCGGACTGGCGGCGCTCGTGAGCACCTCGAACAACGGCGTCTGGTTCGAGCTCCCACTCGTCGGGCTCGCCATCCCCCTCGTGGTGGCCGCCGGCGCTCGGGCACCCGGGGTGCTCCGCGCCGCAGCCGGCTGCACCGTCGTCGTCGCCCTGGTGCTCGTCAGCCTGCGCGCCTGGTGGCTGCTGCCGCCGGGCGGTGGGCGGCCGGCCGCCGCCCCCTAAGAGTACGGGGTCGCGGAGTACGGCC